>CAZIVE010000156.1:2064-5755 GCA_964542435.1 uncultured Parabacteroides sp. | reverse complement strand
TTGGTAATAATCCGACAGAAAGGATTGCAAAATAAATCAATCCAAGGACAATACAACTTTCAATTGTTGGAAAGAGGTGATGACGACATCGGCCGTTTCAAGGCCCGAATAGGGCTTCCAACCGATGCCTTTCAGCCAGATTGTATGGCAGCCGAGACTTGTGGACGGCACGATATCTTTGTCAAACGAGTCGCCGACCACGAGGGTCTCTTCAGCACGCATGCCCAGCTTTTCCACGCCAAGCGCAAAGATGGCAGGATCGGGTTTGCGGATGCCGACGACAGCCGATTCAATGATCTCCTTGAAGATACCGTCCAGACGGAAGTCTTTCAACACCGTCGCGATGTTGCCATAGAAATTGGAGACGAGCACCAGCGGATATTTCCTCGCAAGCTCTTTCAGAATCGGACGCGCTGCATCGATGCAACGCGATGCGTATTGATAATTGTCCTGCGCCAACCGCTCGGCAAGTTCGGGAGTTACCCTCTTTTCGGAAAGTTTTCCATTGTCAACGAGCCATTGAAGCTGCAAATGCATCTTGATACGAAGCATATCGAGGAAATCATGCTCGGGTTTGACCAGCGGATTCTTTCCCATCGTCCGCTCGGCAAAGACATAGGCTTCGCGGAACGTCTCTTTATCCACGGGCACTTTCTCAGCCTCATACTGCAGCCAGATCACTTCGGCCCAATGCATGCCGTCGCTGTCGATCGTACCTCCGTAATCGAAGATAATGCCATGAATGTCATTCAGGTCGATCATGCGTTTTTCTCCTCCATTAAACGTGGAATAAAACTGCGGCAGATCTTTTCATGCTTAAGGACCATGTAGATGAGCATGATGTTGAGCACCGTGATCTCAAAGGCAAAATAGAGATACGGCATGCCGATGAGCAACGCAATAAAGAGCGCGATGACGCGCGTATTGAACGAGAGCATATTGGTGTATTTCATCAAGGGAAGGCTTTGGGCACGGAATTCCGTACGAAACCATTCGGGAGCTTTCCCGCCGAAATCATTGCGGATAATGTTCATCATCTTCTGGAACTGCGGCGTCCACTGTTCCTGTCCTTCGGTGTAGCGGATATAGAAGGTCTCGAAAAGCTTGTAGATGAAGTCGCGGCTCCAGCTCATCGTCTTGTAATGTTCCTTCAGCTCGGGTGAATGAGACAGTTCGCTGCCATCCTTTCCCTTGAGAAAAAGCAGATGGATGTTGCGGTAATAATCGGCCATTGCAGCCTGTTTGCCATGGAAGAAGCCCGTTGCAGCTGCAAGGAGCCAGATCCAGAACGACCATTCGGGCGTGAGCCTGCAACAGATACAGAAGTAAATGGTAAAGAACCAGACATCGCCACTGAATCCATCGAGGATTCGGCCGAGCGGACTCTTCTGATTGGTCATGCGCGCCAGCTGTCCGTCGGCGCTGTCATACATGTTGGCCCAAATGAGGAAGAGCATTCCGAGGATATTGATATATACGCTGTTAAAGCCGAAGCAGATGCCGGCGGCAATGCCGATGAAGATGCTTGCGATGGTGACGGCGTTCGGAGTCACGTGCAGTTTCTGAAACAGCAACGCCCAACGGTAACCGATGGGGCGATAGAAATGAATATCGATGAACTCTTCCGTGTCCATCGATTTTAAAGTCGATTCAATGTTTTTCTTTTCTTCGTTCATGATTTCTTGTTCAGAAAATCTTTATACAATTTGAGGATCCGGCCTGCGATGTAGGGAGCGGCTTCCTGACGACAGGGCGCAAACGAAGGCCAGTCGTTGAAGTCGATGATGCGGGCCGTCCCGTCTTCATCAATGATGCAGTCGCCGCCATAGATTTCCACACCCAGAACGGCAGCAGCACGGTGACATGTCTCACGCAGCTTGTCTTCATCGAAGGAGATGCCTTTAGCAGCACCGTTGATCACCTCCAGTCCGAACTTGCTGTGGCTGATGTCGGAGGGATAGAAGCGATAGAAGAAATCGGTTCCAGCCACTCCATAGAATTTCACGAGGTCGCCTTTGAGATGCTCATTGACCACGACCGTATGAATATCGCGCAGCGCAAATTCCTTGATAATTCCGACAGCCTCTTCCAGATTGCGAACGTAGGTGACATCTTCGCGATGAATGGCATGGAAGTCGCCGCGTTTGATCCAGCAATTACTGAAATCGCAATTGGACAAGGCTTCGGTAGGATCGTCAGCCGTATGGATGATCAGACTTTTCGGATGCGGGATATCGTTCTCGATCATGAGGCGGGTCATCTTCTCACGCGTGCAGTTTTCGATGCCATAGCCTGAGTTCACCACAAACCAACCCTGGTCTTCCAGTTTCTGCAGTTTGCGGATCGAACGCCAGTCGCGGACCATGTTGAAAACGGACTTCTCTTTCGGAAGATCCAGCAGCAGGTCTGATTCGATATATTCGTTCACTTCGCATCCGAGACGACGCAGATGGTCGGCTGTGAGTTGGAAAATGGCAGCATCGTTGCCGATATGATTCGGTGAAAACTCGTTGCCTCTGCGGATGCCCGCAAGGAGTAATTCATTCATGAGTAAATCCGGTTATTTTCCGTTTAAAAATAGTTCTGCTTTACGTATATCCTCTGCATGATCCACATCGACGATCTTGCTGAACGGGCAGGCTTTCAGATGCAGCCCTTCGGAAACCAACAACCGCTGGTAATTGCGCATGCGCGACATTCCGCCCGCAATGGCTTCGGCGAGAAGATCAATCGCAGGACGCCCCAGACAGTAGATTCCGCCCGACACATACTTGCAGGCAGGCGAAGCGGCATCGAGAAATCCGGTGATGTCGAGCTGTTCGTTCGTCTCCACCCAAAGTGGCTTCTCGTCATCCACAAAAGAGGTGACGGCCATCATTCCGTCCATGGAATGATCCGCCTCAAAGGCGTGGATATAGGTGGCAAACTCCTCCTCACGGAAGATGGTGTCCACCGTAGTAAGACAAATCCTGTCACCCGGAATGAGACTGCTCAGCTCATAAAAGCTGTGCATCGAACTGGGAGTGGATTTAACCAGCAGATGAAAAGGAACGGGAAGCGTGAGATCGCGTAGATATTGCTGTACCTCCGTCATCTGTTCGTTGACGATGATGCTCACCGAAGAGGCGTTGTTACGAAGGAAGATATCGATAAGACGGCCGATGAGCGGCTTTCCGTCGAGTCTGACGAGCGGCTTGGGCCATTTCACACCTTCCTGCACCAGTCTAGATCCTTCACCGGCTGCGATAATAGCGTAATCCATTTCGTTATATGCCATAAAAAAACAACTGGCGGGAGAAACTTCCGCCAATTGTCTGTTATATGTTTCAGATGATTAATCGAGGCATTCAGGTTCCTCTTCTTCACCAATGATATGGCGGAACATGTTGCGAAGCATGGTCGATTGAACGAAGAGATTATGAACCGGTTCATGCTCGAAGTCGTGCATCGGGCTCTTGAAGTAGAATGAAAGCCAAGTCTGTATGCCGGAGAACCCGCAGCGTTTCGAAAGATCGGCCAGCAATACGAGGTCGAGCACGATAGGTGCTGCAAGAATGGAATCGCGGCAAAGGAAATCGACTTTGATCTGCATCGGATAACCCATCCAACCGTAGATGTCGATATTGTCCCAACCCTCTTTGTTATCGTTGCGAGGAGGATAGTAGTTGATACGAACCTTGTGGAATACATT
>CAZIVE010000156.1:0-1964 GCA_964542435.1 uncultured Parabacteroides sp. | reverse complement strand
CAGATCGGAGCGCCTGTCTTAGCAGAGAGTTCCCACATAGCAGGAATATCTACGCAGAGGCAAGGAGCACCCATGATGTAAGGATAACCCAGAGATACGGCAGCATAAGCATAGCACATACTCGGAGAGATGACATCCGTGCGATCTTCTTTCATGGCTTTCTCAAAAGCAGCAAGGCTCTTGTGCTCTTCACTCATAGGAATATAAACCTCGGTGCTGGCAGACCACAGAACGACAATACGATCGCAATGGTTCTTCTCCTTGAAGTTCTTGATGTCTTCACGCGCCTGTTCCATCAGTTCCCAACGTGTGGCCTTGGCCTTTACGTTCGAACCTTCGATGTTCTTGCAGTAGTTGTGATCGAAAATGGCTGTCATCGGATGGATCGTCTCCAACTCGTCTTTAACCTTGTCGATGTCTTCTTTGCTTAATACTTCAGCATGGCGGGCTGCTTCATATTCATTAATCGGGAAAATATCCCATCCACCGAATACGAGATCATTAAGATTCGCGATAGGAAGGACATCCTTGATTTTGGGATTACGACCTTCGCTCTTCTTACCGAGGCGGATATTTCCTAACTGTGTGAGGGAACCAACGGGTGTTCCCAAGCCTTTACGAACGGCCAACGTACCAGTGATAAAGGTAGAAGCGACGGCACCGCCAACTCCTACTATCAAAACGCCAAGTTTACCTTCGGCTTTCTTAACAATGACTTTTTCCATTACATTTTAATTCTAAAACAATTGCGCAAAGTTAGAGCATTTTTTTAATAGTGTTAGTTTTTATCACTTTTAATTTTATCATTTTCGGTCGGTTATGCTTACCCTCCTCTCGTGAAGTGCTATTTCACAATCGTTTCACGACTTTGATTTTGATAATAAATACATCATAGGCCGATTTTCCAGCTCTCCATCTTTTCGCCTCCAGCCGTTTTTTTAGCCTAAAACAGATCACATCCTTCTTCTCCATCCTTTCCATCCCTCATAAGTCTTTGAATAAAAATATTTCAACCATGGTTAAAAAATTTTTTCTTAATGACTTACGAGGCGCGATCTAATGTGAAAATAATTTTTAACCGTGGTTAAAAATTTTAGGTTCTTTTATCGGACCAGCGTGGTAAAATCTTTCATCCTCTTGTCTTCTTTAAGTTCGCTTCCTATTGATTCAATCATTCTGAAGCGTCCTAAAGGACCTTCTGAACTCGTTCAAAATGAAAAAGATAAAGATTTTTTGAAAAAATCCGCATTTTTTTGTCGAAAATCGAAATAGATTCCCTTACTTTGCATCGAAAACAAAGGTAGTTGGCATTGTTCTTTCTTTCGTAGAGTATTCTCAGCAATGATATATTCTTGTAGAATCTGACTTTTCACCAAACTTATTGTTTCAATTTAATTATTTATTTTATATCATTTTCTTATGAATATTTACATTGGTAACCTGAACTATCGGGTTAGAGAAGGAGATTTACAGGGAGTTCTCGAAGAGTACGGAACAGTAGCATCTGTCAAACTGATCATTGATCGTGACACAAAACGTTCTAAAGGTTTCGCATTTGCAGAGATGCCCAACGATGAGGAAGCTAAAAAAGCTATTGAAGAACTGAACGGCGCTGAATACGAAGGTCGCCAGATGGTTGTTAAAGAAGCTCTTCCAAGACGTTAAACGGAAATCAAAAGCAAGTTGTTACCAAACAACTCTTAATAAAAAGGGAACGGAATATAATCCGCTCCCTTTTTTATTACATTTGCACCCGCAATGATACATGAAACACCTATTCATATCAAAACGCCAGTTTGGATAGAACTATTGTTATTCCTATTGACTATTGCGCCTCAACTCAAAGCCCAATTCCAAGAGCAAGTTTTGATGACGCCGACGACTATCGACACGACGGACTACCGGCGCCTCTATGTGGCTGTAGATAATCTCAGTTTCTTCAAAGATAACGAATATGAAGGTTC
>CAZIVE010000155.1:2682-5844 GCA_964542435.1 uncultured Parabacteroides sp. | reverse complement strand
TTTATTCGTACTTCGAGATGTATGAATATGATATGATTCGTTTTTATCGGACAGCAATAACTAACAATAGGATTTTATCCTGCAACATAAAGGTATATCTCATCTCCTTTACAAACTCCGAGAATCTTTTTATCACAGTTCCTCTATAAAAATAGTCTGCGGAAGATATTGGATAGAAACCAAGTACCTTCCGCAGATGTATAATACGTTTATAAGTCTTCGCCTATTTCTTGCTCTTCAGATATTCATCCATGGAGGCGGCGGCTTTGCGTCCATCGCCCATGGCGAGGATTACGGTTGCACCACCACGAACGATATCTCCTCCGGCAAAGACGTCCGGAACACTGCTCTCGAGATTCTCATTGACGACGATCGTTCCCTTCTTCGTGATGTCCAAACCTTGGAAGGTGTGAGGAATCAATGGGTTGGGAGAGACGCCGATGCTGACAATCACTTCGTCCACATCGATCGTGACAATCTTGCCTTCGATCGGAACGGGACGACGACGACCGGAAGCATCCGGTTCGCCTAATTCCATGCACTGAAGGCGCATCTGCTTGACATGACCTTTGTCATCGCCGATGTATTCGATCGGATTGTGCAAGGTGTGGAATTCGATTCCCTCTTCCTTGGCATGTTTCACCTCTTCGAGACGTGCGGGCATTTCCTCTTCGCTACGACGATAGACGATCATGGCACGACTGGCTCCGAGACGTTTGGCTGTGCGGACGGAATCCATGGCTGTGTTTCCACCGCCGATGACAGCTACCACATTGCCTTTCAGAACGGGCGTGTCACTTTCGGGATTGGCTGCGTCCATCAGATTGACACGAGTCAGATATTCGTTGCTCGACATGACGCCGATGAGGTTTTCACCAGGAATATTCATGAAGTTGGGAAGTCCTGCGCCGCTGCCGACGAAGATTCCCTTGAATCCATATTCGTGAAGATCTTCATAACTCAAGGTCTTGCCGATGATACAGTCGGTCATGAATTTAACGCCCATCTTCTTCAATCCGTCGATTTCGACATCCACGATGTGATTCGGCAGACGGAATTCGGGAATACCATATTTCAATACGCCGCCAATCTCATGCAAGGCTTCGAATACTTGCACATCATAGCCACGTTTGGCCATGTCGCCGGCAAAGGAAAGTCCCGAAGGACCTGAACCTACGACTGCAACCTTGATCCCGTTCTTTTCCGGAATCTCAGGAACAGATATCTGTCCGCTTTCCCGTTCGTAATCAGCAGCGAAGCGCTCCAGATAGCCGATAGCTACTGCCTGCTTTCCCATCTTGAGATGAATGCACTGGCTTTCGCACTGTTTTTCCTGAGGACAAACACGACCACAGACAGCGGGCAATGCGCTGGTCTCTTTCAGCGTCTTGGCAGCTTCGAGGAAGTTGCCGCGTTCGATGTTCTTTACGAAGGTCGGAATCTGAATGCTGACCGGACAACCGGTCATACAAGAAGGATTGGGACAATCGAGGCAGCGCTGTGCTTCCTGCATGGCCTGCTCTTTGGTGAGACCGAGGTTTACCTCTTCCAGACGCGTGTGACTGCGATATTCCGGATCGAGCTCGTTCATCTTCACGCGCGGAATCTCCGTGCGCTCTTTATTCTTTTTGCTTTTGCGCAGCTCTTCGCGCCATGGCTCTGAGCGTCGTGCAGCTATTTCTTCTTCTGTTGTCATATATATTAGATGTATAAAAGGAAAATGAAATCTGTCAGTTGTAAGCTTTGAGACGCATCAGCATTTCATCAAAGTCAACCTGATGTGCATCGAATTCCGGACCGTCCACGCAGACGAACCGTGTCTTTCCTCCAACCGTAACGCGGCAGGCTCCGCACATTCCTGTGCCGTCCACCATGATGGTGTTGAGCGAAGCAATCGTAGGGATGTTGTATTTCTCGGTCAGCTTGGAGACGAACTTCATCATGATGGCCGGACCGATGGTCACAACCTGATCTACCTTCTCTCGTTTGATGACGCTTTCTACACCGTCGGTTACCAGACCTTTCGTGCCATACGA
The DNA here is from genome assembly GCA_964542435.1 of uncultured Parabacteroides sp. GTDB lineage: Bacteria > Bacteroidota > Bacteroidia > Bacteroidales > Tannerellaceae > CAZIVE01. The sequence goes on along the minus strand of CAZIVE010000155.1, from coordinate 3,808 downwards.
ACCGTCGTCGGTCATGATGATGACTTCGTCGCTGTGAGCACGCATCTGTTCCTCCATGATGATGAGATCTTTGGTGCGGGCTGCCAGAACCACGATCACGCGGTTGCCGATGTCGTGCATGGCTTCAACGATTGGCAGCAGAGGAGCAACGCCTACGCCGCCTCCGGCACAAACGACCGTTCCTACTTTCTGAATGTTGGTGGCATGTCCCAGCGGACCAACCACGTCGGTGATATAATCACCTGCTTCAAGGGCGCAGAGTTTGCGGGATGAATTCCCGATGGACTGAACTACGATGGTGATCGTTCCTTTCTGTGCGTCGGCATCAGCGATGGTCAGTGGGATGCGCTCGCCTTTCTCGCCTACTCTGACAATCACAAAGTGGCCGGCTTTTCTGGCACGTGCAATCAAAGGAGCTTCCAAAACGAACTTAGCGACATTGGCTGAGAACCATTCTTTGCTTAAAATCTTGTTCATTGTTAGCTTAAATGTTGATATTGTTTAAAGTCATTCAAAAAGTCCCTCGTCGCGAATCAGCATGAGAATGGCGGAATGAGGAACGATGTAGTATTTTTCTTCGTTGAAAGATATTTCGTAAGCGGAACTCTGCAGATAGATGGCGAGGTCGCCTTCCTTGGCTTGAAGTGGAAGATAGCGCACATCTTCGTCCTCCTTCTTCTCCCAAACTTCATGCTCTTCCGACTGTGCCGGCAGCGGATAACCCGGACCGATCTTGATGATGTATCCTGCCTGAATCCTTTCGCCCTGTTGAACCGACGGCGGCAGATAAAGTCCCGTCTTCGTCTGGCTTTCCGGATTCTTCGGCTTGATCAGCACCTTGTCGCCAATCATCAGAAACTTGTTCTTGTCCTTTTGATCTATCAATAGTTGCATGATTCTTTACAGTTTGGTTGCAAATGTACATAAAAATGTTCGATAACACGATAGGATGACGTTTTCTGTTTTGGGGAGGTTATACATCTATATATATATTCATCGAAGATGATATTTCATTAGAAGCACCATGTTGACGCGGAGCGGCTACTTGGTGACATATTGACGCGGTGACATGTTGACGCGGAGGTGATATGGTGGCATATTGACGCGGTGAACGTATTATATATCC
>CAZIVE010000155.1:1467-2582 GCA_964542435.1 uncultured Parabacteroides sp. | reverse complement strand
GTAGTTCGTCTCTTCGATCCTCACCAACATGGCGCTTCTAATAAAATAACGTCTGGCGACGTATTCTTAACACACCGGCTTCTCTCTTTCCCCTTATCAATGCCAAGGCTCAGTTTTAACAGTTAAATTAGAAAAAAAACCACGCATATTTTGTTAAGCTTACTTTTTTCTTTATCTTTGTAACCGATTTTAACACCAAACTCTATCGAGGAAGGTGGGAAAATGGAGGAAAAATCATGAGCACTTAAACGGAGTCATTGAAATCTTAATTGCAAAAGACACGACATGAGGATACGAGTGTGCTCCATGAAAAACAAGTTACCAATACATTTCATATATAGTTAAACTTTATTAACCGATTTTATTATGAAACACAGACAAACGATTTTAAGAAGCTGCAGATTAGGCTTAGCTGTATGCTTCTTGTTGGTGGGCGGAAGTGTTATTCCGTCTGGATCTGTAGCGAATGCGGATGTTTCCGTAACGCAACAAGCTCGTAAAATTACGGGTACGGTAAAAGATGCTCAGGGCCAACCGCTGCTGGGTGTCAATGTCCTTGTAAAGGGTACTACCAATGGTACGATCACGGACCTCGATGGTAAATACACCCTGGAAGCACCGGCCGGAGCCACGCTGGTCTTCTCTTACATCGGCTTTACCTCTCAGGAAGTAACCGCTAACGGCGGAACGCTTAATGTCACATTGAAGGAAGACTCACAGAACTTGCAGGAAGTCGTAGTCGTAGGTTACGGTACGCAGCAGAAGAAGGATATTACCGGATCTGTCGCTGTCGTTGATACGAAAGAGCTTCTCGCTTCTACCGGTTCTTCAGCTGTTGGACAGTTGCAGGGCCGTGCAGCCGGTGTACAGGTTTCACAATCTGGTACCCCTGGTTCTTCAACCATGATCCGTATTCGTGGTATCAACACCGTCAACGATAGTTCACCTCTGTACGTTATCGATGGTGTATCAACCAAGAATCAGGACTTGAGCAGTTTGAACCCGAATGATATCGAGAGCATGCAGATCTTGAAGGATGCATCTTCAGCCGCTATCTACGGTGCAGAAGCAGCCAACGGTGTTGTATTGATCACGACCAAGAAGGGTACGAAATC
>CAZIVE010000155.1:0-1367 GCA_964542435.1 uncultured Parabacteroides sp. | reverse complement strand
GGTACTTACAATGTAAGTGCCAACCTCTTCGATCAGCAAGGTACGTTGATTGAATCTTACTACAAACGTTATTCAGTACGTTCCAATACGCAGTTCAACATTCGTAAATGGTTGCGCTTCGGTGAAAACTTGACTTACACGTTCTCTAAGATGAACAATACACAGTCAACGGCTGCCGAATCTTCAATCTATTCTTGGATTTATCGTTCTTCTCCTCTGGTTCCCGTTTATGATATCAAGGGCAACTTCGCAGGATCTGAATTCGCAGGTCTGGGTAATATGCAGAACGCCGTATCTATCCTGAAACGTAATAAAGACAACTATCATACACAGAACCGTATCTTCGGTAATATCTGGGGTGAAGCTGATTTATACAAAGGACTGACCTTTAGAACCAGTTTTGGTATTGACTACAACAACTCCTACAACTATTCTATGAGCAAGAAGAATCCTGAATTTGCAGAGACTTCTGGTCAGAATAGCTTTAGCGAGAACAATTACTTCAACTATCGTTGGGTATTCTCAAATACATTGACCTACGATACGAAGTTCAACGATGTTCATGCTTTGAAGGTTTTGGTTGGTACCGAGGCTATCCGTGATGGTCTGGGACGTTATCTGGAAGGTACACGTTACAACTACCTCTTTGAGGATAACACCAATACTTATACCTTGGGAATGGGTGAAAATAACAACCAGCGCGCCGTATCATCAAGCTACAACGGAGAATTTGCATTGTTCGGAATCTTCGGACGTGTTGACTATACATACGCTGACAAGTATTTGTTCACAGGTATTGTACGTCGTGATGGTGTATCTCGTTTCTCTAAAGACAACCGTTATGGTGTGTTCCCATCTGTTTCTTTAGGATGGCGTATTTCTCAGGAAGGTTTCATGGAGAACACGAAGGATTGGTTGACCGACTTGAAGTTGCGTGCCGGTTACGGTGAAACAGGTAACTCTGAAATGCCTGTTGCAACCAACTTCGCCAACTTATATACCACAAGTCCATATTATAACAACTATGACTTGACGGGAGCTAATACGAGTGAGAACACTGGTTTCACATTGAGCCAGTATGGTAACTCAAAGACCAAATGGGAGTCCACTAATACCTATAACGTCGGTGTTGATGCATCTTTCCTGGATGGTAAGTTTGGTTTTACCGTTGAAGGTTACTACAAGAAGACAAACAACATGTTGATCAGAGCTGCTTACTCATCTCTCGCAGGTGAAGCTTCTGCTCCTTATATCAACTTCGGTAGTATCAAGAACACTGGTATTGACTTCACGGCTAACTATCGTGACAAGAAGGGTGATTGGGCATGGGATATTTCTCTGAACCTCTCACACTACAAGAACAAAGT
>CAZIVE010000154.1:0-5854 GCA_964542435.1 uncultured Parabacteroides sp. | reverse complement strand
CGCATTCGCTCCTCACGTTACCCGCGGTTTCTGCAAAGGAAACGCCTTCGGCGTTATTAATACAGTCTATCTGAATTATTAGCGAGGCTTATACACGTACGAAAACACCTTTACTCATCATTTGACTTATTTTTATCGGACAGCAATAAAAGCAAAAAAGACAGCCGCATTGGAAACGACTGTCTTTTTCTTGAATGATAGGATCCATACCCTTTTCTCTTACAGCTTCAAGGGCGTGCCGTTGTAGAAATCGAGGATCTTGGCACGGAAGATGAAGTTGTATTTTGCCTGTGCCTGTTCGGCCAGACTCTTCGAATACTTCGTCTTGGCTTCGTTGAATTCGAAGACGGTACTCTTGCCGGCGGAATACTTATCCTTGGCATAGCTGAAGGCGGTTGCACTGGCCTCTACCGATTTCCCGGTGGCGATGTATTTGTCCTGAGCGGCCGTAGCATTGTAGTAGGCCTGCTGGATCTCCTTGTAGAGTGACTTCTTGGAATTCTCGATGGCCAGTTCCTGATTCCGGATGTTGATCTGAGCCGAACGGACGCTGTTACGTGTCGTGTAGTGGTCGAAGATCGGGATGGAAAGGGTCAGTCCGATACTCTTGCGTTCGTTCTGTTTGAGCTGATCGCTGAAAGAGGCATTGACGACATCGGTGCCGGAGTAATGATAGTAGCCGTTGCTGTAGTAAGCCGAGAGATCCAGTTTGGGAAGATAGCCGGCCTTGGCAATCTTGAGCTGTTTCTTCTGACTCTCGAGCATATACTCCTGCACTTTGATCTGCGGCTTCACCTGAACGGCGCTGTTGTAGATCTGATCGGGTGGAAGGATGCTGCTCAGATAGGTGGAGACAGGATCTTCGATGGACGGTGCAGTCACGTCGAAGGCGATGCCTTTGCGTTCCAGTTCGAGACTCTGGGCGAGATCGAGGGTAGCCAGTTTCACGTTGTTGCGCGAGTCGGTCAGCGACGATTGGTCGGTAGCCAGCTGTGCCTTGATGTCATAGAGTTGTGAAGTAGGCACTTTCCCTGCTTTCACCATCAGTTCGGTTTTGCTCACCTGATCGCTGTCGAGTGCCACCTGCATTTCGGAGATCTTCTGAAGCTCTTTGTTGTAGAGCACCTGCAGATAGTAGGAGGCGATGTTGACGGAGAGATCCTCTTTCGCTTTGTTGAGCGTTTCGATGGAGGCCATGAGGTTGAGTTTCTTGGCTGCGATATCGTTCTGCGTCTTCAAACCGTCGAAGAGCGGCATGCTCATCTGCAGGTAGGCCGATGAACTGGTTGAGTTCTGGTCCACGATGACGCCGGTTTTCGAAGGGGAACGTCCGAAGTCCAGGTTCTGACCTACGTTGGCGCTGACATTGGGCAGCCAGCTGTTGCGGCTCGTACTCAGATCCACCTTGCGGCTTTCCAGGTCCTGCGTTTTCTGTTTCAAGTCGATATTGTTTTCTATGGCATAGCTAATGCATTGCTCCAGCGTCCATGTGGACGGAAGATCCTGCGCACTGATGGAGATACAGCCACTGAGTGCCAAAGCTGCCATGAATAATGTTCGTTTCATTATTTCGTATGTTAAAGGGTTTTCGAAATCAGAATCAAATAATCGTCCATTAGGAATTAGCCTGTGCATCGTCTTTCTTTGCATTCTTGTCGATGACTGCGCCGCGGATCTTATCCTTCAGCGTCAGTCCGGACTGGATCTCGATCTTGATGCCGTCAGACAATCCCACTTTCACCTGGCGACGTTTGAAGATCTGCTTCGGCTTGGCCTGTGTCAGCACCTGTACGAAGGCGGAGTCTCCGGCAAATTCCACACAGCTCTCAGGAATCGTGATGACATTCTCAGCACGTTTCAGGACGATCTCCGCATTGGCACTGTATCCGGAACGGATGAAGGCGTCAGCCGGAATCTTCACAGCGGCCTTGATCTCAAACTGAATGGCACCGTTCTTCTCCACACCTTTCGGAGATACATATTCCAGGGAAGCCTCGAAAGTGCGGCTGTCCATGGCGCCGATCGTCAGCTTGATAGGCATTCCTTCGTGGATACGTCCGATCTCGGTCTCATCCACATTGCCTTTAAAGATCATATCGTTCATATCGGCTACAGAGGCGATGGTTGTACCGTCGTTGAAGCTGTTGGACTGGATGACAGAGTTACCGACCTTGACCGGAATATCGAGGATCATACCGGTGATGGTGCTTCGGATCTGCGTGGTACTAGCCACTCTGGAGTTCTTCGTGATACCGTCGCGGATGATTTCGAGAGCGCTGATGGCATTGGCTTTCTCCTCCTTCGCCTTCAGGTAGTTGGCCTTCGATACGTCGTGATCCTCTTTGGAGATGACGCCCTGTTTGAACAACATATCGTCGCGTTTCCAAGTTTCTTCCACCTGTTTCAAGGAGATGTCGGCTACGTTGACACGGCTTTCGGCACTGTTCAACTGTACCATTTCCGGAATGACCTTGATCTTGGCAATGATCTCGCCCTCTTTCACCATCTGACCGGCCTCTTTGTTCAGCTCAGCGATGATACCGGAGATCTGCGGTTTGATCAATACTTCATGGCGCGGTTCCACATCGCCGGTAGCCACTGTCTTTGTCTCGACGGTTCCCGTGGCAGGCGTTACGATTTCATACACGGTTTCCACCGGTTGTGATTTCTTCCAGAGAAAATAGAAAGTTCCAAGCACCGCGATAGCAACAAGCGACAGCAGGACGATGCGAATGACTTTTTTCACCATTTGATTTTTCATTGTATTGTATGTTTTATATTATTTCTATACTGTGTTTTTTATTCTTCTCTAATGGCATCGATAGCCTTGATCTGCATGGCACGCCACGCCGGAATCAGTCCCGCAAGCAGTCCGCTCACCAGCAGAATCACCGTAGCAGCCAATGCGGTCTGTATGTTGACGCTTGGATCCACGATCATCGTGTCGTCCGACGGATTGGCCGAAAGGATCTTGTTCACAAGGTCGAGCAGATAGACGCCGCAGCTCAATCCCAGCAGACCGGCCAATGCTGTCAGTGTAAGACTTTCCGTCATGATCTGTGAGATGATGTCCTTCGGTTTTGCACCGAGCGCTCGTCGTACGCCGATCTCTTTGGTTCGTTCCCGGACGGTGACCATCATGATGTTGCTGACGCCGATGATGCCAGCGAGCAATGTGCCGAGTCCGACAAGCCATATCAGAATATCGATGCCGGTGAAAAGCTTGGTGAATGTCTCGAACATCTCGGAGATGTTCAGTGTTGCCACAGCCTGTGCATCGTCGGGCGCAATCTCGTTCTGTGTTTTCAGTACGTGCTTGATGCTTTCGATGATGGGATCAATCTTATGTCCTTCGGCTGCACTGACGGCCAATGCATGGATCGTGTCGCCCTGGTTGAGCGTTTGCTGCAAAGTGGAGAGCGGAATCATGACCGATTCCTCGGCGCGTCCGTTGATGTTCACCGATGAGGCGCGTTGCTTGACCACACCGACCACCTGATAATAGATGCCGTTGACGCGGACATATTTCCCGCAGGAATTGCCGCTGCGGAACAGCACATCGTTCAGCTTCTTACCGAGAAGACACACTTTGCGTTTGTCTTTCATATCGATCTGGTTCAGCAGACGTCCGAAGTACACGTTTTCCGTCTCAATCTTGAAATAGTCAGGCTCGACGCCTTTGATTCTTCCATCTGTAGCGAGCTGTCCGTAAACCACATTCTTGCTGCCACCGCCGCCCATGAGCATAGCAGAGAGCGCTTCATAACCCTTCACCTGTTGGCGGATGGCCGCTTCGTCACGTGTGCGGATGTACCAGTTACGATCTTTGTTGAATCCGTGATACGGTTTGCTTGTACGGTCCGGAAAGAAGAACGCGGAATTCGTGGAGAAACCGTTCACCTGCTTATACATGCCGTTCTTCATTCCTGTTCCGGCACCCAGCAGGATCACCAGCATCAGGATTCCCCAGAAGACGCCGAAGCAAGTCAACAAGCTTCGTGTCTTATTGTGGGTGATGGTTACCCATATTTCAGTCCATTTATCTAAGTCAAACATGATAATTACTTTTTTCTGCGTTCAAGATTATTCCTCCGATCGGATGGCTTCGATAGCAGGAACCTTCAGGGCTTTGCGCGCCGGGAAATATCCTGCGATGACGCCGGCAATGACGATCACCAACGTAGCAGCCAAAGAGATTCCCAGGCTGACGGTCGGGTTCTTAAAGATCGAGACTTCCGGATTGTATTCGTTGTGAGCGTCAGCAGCTGTCTGTGCCGCGGCACTCGACATCTCCATGAAATAGTTGATCAGCTCCGTTACTCCGATGCCCAGCAGCATTCCGATATATCCGAAGATGGCGGTCACCATGATGGATTCGAGAATGATGAGGCTCAATATCGATGAAGGTTTCGCGCCAAGAGCCTTACGTATGCCGAATTCCTTGCGTCGTTCACGGACGGTGATCAGCATGATGTTGCTCACACCCACGATTCCGGCCATCAACGTACCGATACCAACGATCCATATAAAGATGGTGATGGCGTTCATCATCAGGTTGAAGGTGCGGAAGTCATCGAACGTCCCGTACATTCCGATAGCATTGTCATCGGTCGGGTCGAACTGCAGGCGGCGGGCGAACTGTCCACGGACTCGTTTCTCGAACGCATCGTTGTCCACCTTGCTCGTGATGCCTTTCGCCGTGAATACGATCTCGTCGATGCCATAGCTGCTGTTATAAAGGGCTTGACCTGTGGAGAAGGGAATATAGGCAGGCGAGTTGTTGCTCTTGTATTTGTCCTGATAGATCCCGACGACCTCGAGCATTTCCGATCCGGCCTTCACATATTTGCCGAGCGGATCGGTATGGGGAAACAACACCTCCGCCATTCGCGGACTGATGACGATGCATTTGCGGCGGTTATGGATGTCTATGTTATTGATGAATCGTCCTTTGCCGGTCTCCATCTTGATGTGGTTGATGGCAGCGAGGTCGGGATAGACCGCTTCCATCTGGGCACTCATGCTCTCAAAGTTGTAGTAGAGCGTATCGCTGTGGCTGACGCTGGCCGAGGCCAGATCCACTTCGGGATTGTCGCGGCGCAATGCCTGGAAGTCACGGTCGGTGAATTTGATGCTGCGGTTCGGCTGCATTCCCTGCCATGCTTTCGTGGTATAACCGGGATACATATTGAACTGGTTGCTCGACATGTTGTCGAAGTTCGACATGATACCGTTGCGCAGTCCGTTGCCGGCACCCAGCAATGCGATCAGCATGAAGATTCCCCATGCTACGGAGAATCCCGTCAGGAACGTACGAAGCTTGTTCTTTCGGATCGTACCCCAGATCTCACGCAGGTTGTCGAAGTCAAACATGACCTTTTCCTTTCTCTATGTTTTCGATGATACCATCTTTGATATGGATGATCTTGTCGGTAGATTCAGCCACAGAGCGTTCGTGCGTCACGATGACCATGCTGATCTTCTCTTCCACATTCACCTGACGAAGCAGTTCCATTACATCGATGGTGGATTTGCTGTCGAGAGCGCCGGTCGGTTCATCGGCCAGAATTACCTGCGGATGAGCAATCAGTGCACGGGCAATGGCGACACGTTGTTTCTGTCCACCTGACATCTCATTCGGCATGTGTTCCGCCCAGTCTCTCAATCCCACTTTCTCCAGATAATCCAATGCAATCTCGTTGCGCTTCTTCCTGTTTACACCCTGATAATAGAGTGGGAGAGCGACATTCTCCATGGCATTCTTGAAAGAGATCAGGTTGAACGACTGGAAGACGAAGCCGATCATCTTGTTGCGGTACATGGCCGCACGCGTCTCGTTGAGGTTCTTGATCAG
>CAZIVE010000153.1:0-5966 GCA_964542435.1 uncultured Parabacteroides sp. | reverse complement strand
ATGCCGCGAATCAACGAGGAGGCAGTGAAGGGCTGGATCGGAAAAGTGGCAGAGAACCACGGAAAACGCGTCGGGGAGATCAGCTACATCTTCTGCTCCGACAAGAAGATCCTGGAAGTAAACCAGCAATATCTCAAACACGACTATTATACCGATATCATCACCTTCGATTACACAGCAGGGGACAAGATCGGCGGAGATATCTTCATCAGTCTCGACACCGTGAAAAGCAATGCGGAGACTTTCCATACGGAATACAATGAAGAACTTCACCGTACCATCATTCACGGCGTGCTTCACCTTTGCGGAATCAATGATAAGGGCCCGGGAGAACGCGAGATCATGGAAGCCAACGAAAATGAGGCGCTCAGCATCCTGCCGCCCGAATGTAAACAGTGATGGACAACAAATACCAGACTTATACGCTGAAGAACGGACTTCGGCTGGCGCATCTGCAGGTGAATTCGCCTGTCTCCTATTGCGGATATGTGGTGGATGCGGGAACGCGCGATGAACATATCGACGAATGTGGCATGGCGCATTTTACGGAGCACATGCTTTTTAAAGGTACCACGCATCGCCGCGCCTGGCAGATTCGCAACCGCATGGAGAACGTCGGCGGCGATGTCAACGCCTATACGGCGAAGGAGGAGACCTTTTTCTATGCCACCTTCATGTCGAAGGACTTTGCTCGCGCCTTTGAACTGATGACCGACCTCATCTTCCATTCCACCTATCCGCCGCACGAGATTAAAAAGGAGGTGGAGGTAATCCTCGATGAGATCAACTCTTATAATGACTCACCGGCAGAGCTGATCTTCGACGAATTCGAGAACATTCTTTACCAGGGACATTCGCTGGGGCATAATATCCTCGGCAACAAACGTTCGTTGCTGTCGTTTGATACTGTGAAAGGGCTCGATTTCCTTCATCGCAACTATGCACCTTCCCGACTTCTCTTCTTTTCTATGGGACGGAACCGCTTTGACAAGATCATCGCGATGGCAGAGCGTTTCACGGAGGGAATTGATTTTCTTCCCGAAGAACGTCAGCGCATCGTTCCCGACGAAGTGGCGGCTTCGGTGACGAAGAAGCATAAATCCACGCATCAGTCTCACGTGATGATCGGAAGCCGCGTCTGCAACATGTTTGATAAGCAGCGCTATCCGCTTTTCCTGCTCAACAATATTCTCGGAGGTCCGGGCATGAACAATCGTCTGAATGTCTCGCTGCGCGAGAAGAACGGACTGGTCTATGACGTGGAATCCAATTTGACCCATTACACCGATACAGGCTTGCAGAGCGTCTATTTCGGAACCGATCCGAAGAACCGTGAGCAAGCGACCGATCTCGTCCTGAAAGAGCTTGAGAAACTTCGGGAGAATGCTCTTACCACGCTTCAGCTTGCTGCGGCGAAGAAACAGGCGGAAGGACAATTGGGCGTCTCTACGGACAACCGCGAGAACCTCTTCCTCGGATTCGGCAAAAGCATGCTTCACTACGGACGCTTCGACACGCTGAAGGAGATCAACGGACGCATCGCCGCCGTGACCGCCTCGCAGATCCTTGAAGCTGCCAACGAGGTCTATGCACCCGACAAACTCTTCACGCTGATATACGAATAAACGATGGAATCTGCTGAGAAATATCTGAAAGGACTGAACGACGAGCAGCGGCAGGCTGTGCAGCTGACGGAAGGCGTCGTCAGAGTCATCGCCGGAGCAGGAACAGGCAAGACTCGTGCCCTTACTTCGCGCTATTGCTACCTGATCGACACCATCGGCATTTCTCCCAGGAATATTCTTTGTGCCACCTTCACCAACCGTGCGGCGAACGAGATGAAACGTCGTGTCAGAGAGATGCTGGCGGATATGGATCTGAGCTATATCTGTACGTTCCATGCCTTCTGCGTGCAGTTTCTGAAAGAGGAGGCGCATCTCTTCGGATTCCCCAAGAATTTCATCATCATCGACAATGACGACGACGCTACCCAGATCCTTCTGAAGGTCTTCGAGGATATGAAGCTCACCCTGCGCGACACGACCATCCAGAAGACGAAGGATATGATTGAAATGAAGAAGTCGCTCGCCATAAATTATGTGGACAACTTCTATCTGCTCAATAACGAACAGCTCCGTGCCAATTTCTCTGCCTCGGGCGACCGAGATGAGGAAATCTTCCTCCGCTATCTTTACGAACAGAAGAAATGCTTCGGCTTCGACTTCAACGACCTGATCAATTTCACCCTTTACCTTCTGCAACACGACAAGAAGGTGCTCGAAAGGTGGCAAAACCGCATGCAGTATGTGCTGGTGGACGAGTTTCAGGACGTCAGCAAGCGGCAGTACGACATTGCGCGGCTGCTGAGCGGACGAAGCGGCAATCTCTTCATCGTAGGCGATCCCGATCAGACCATTTACACCTGGCGCGGCTCCCATTTCCACCTCTTTCTCGACTTCGACAAGGTTTATCCCGAAGCGAAGACCGTTGAACTGGGCTTGAACTACCGTTCCACGCCTGAGATCCTCAAGGCTTCGAACGAACTTATCGCGCACAATCCCATCCGTTATCCGAAGCAGCTGCATACGGAAAATCCTTCCGGTCCCAAGCCTCTTTATTTCCATGCAAAGAGTGAAAAGGAGGAATCCGACTGGATCGCTGGTGAAATCCGACGGCTTCAGGAGGCCGGCGCGAAACTCGGTGAAGTGGCCGTGCTCTATCGTTCGCATTTCCTCTCCCGCTCTCTCGAAGAGTGTTTTATAAAAAAAGAAATTCCCTATCGAATCTACAGCGGCATCGAGTTTTATAACCGTAAAGAGATCAAAGACATCCTCGCCTATCTGCGGATGCTCACTGTCGCCGATGACCTCTCCTTTCTGCGCACGGTGAATCTGCCTTCCCGAAAGTTCGGTAAGAAGCGGATCGCCGCATTGCGTGATTACGCCAATGTGCATGATGTTTCGCTCTACGAAGCACTCAAGCAGAACCTTGATGGAGAACTGGTGCGCGGCACGCAGGTTGTTGCCTATGTGAACGCCATCGAGGAGGTTCGCGCCGATTCGATCAAACTCACCATGGGCGATATGATGCAGGAGCTGCTCGACAAATCCGGCTACGAATCGTTCCTACGCCTTCAGAGCGACCAGGAACGGCTGGATGATGTGGCGGAGCTGAAGCGTTCCGTTGTGGCTGCAGGCGAAGAAGAGGAGGCGAGTCTTGAGGATTTTCTGGCGCGTGCCGCACTGTTTGCCAATATCGATAAGGAAAGCCGCGAGGAGAATGTGAAATTGATGACCATTCATACGTCGAAGGGCATGGAGTTTCCCTACGTCTTTATCTGCGGACTCGACGAAGGTGTTTTCCCGAGCAAAAAGACCGACACGCCTGAAGATATGGACGAGGAGCGCCGTCTGGCTTACGTCGCCATGACCCGCGCCGTAAAACGGCTCTATCTGAGCGATTCCGAAGGCCTTTCCAACGACAATATCTTCAAAATGCCCTCCCGATTCATCTTCGACGCGGGCCGCGAGAATCTCGAATATGTGGCGGAGCTGGATAAGGAGCTTGTCGAGAAAACCCGTCGTGCCATCGATCTCGATGAAGAGAATCTCTCGAAGCGCAGGGCCGCGTTCGATGTGGGCGATCGCGTCAGTCATCCTGTCTTTGGTGCGGGCACGATCCTTTCCGTCAATGCGCACGAAGCCTCTTACACCATTCAGTTCGACAGCCTCAAAACCGAACGGAATCTTCAGTTCAGCGCTCCACTTACTCCGATTGCCTGATTTTTTAGCGAAAGAAAACGCAAGAAAATGGGGATAACGGTTGGAAAAAGGAATAAAAAACTCTTTCTCTGCGTGTTTTACGCCCTTGTAATTTGCTTTTATAGGGTATAATTAGGCATTGCATCTCGTGCAAGTAGCAGTTGCAGGGCGATCTTGGGACTTGCACATGCTGCAAGTAGGATTTTCCGGGTAATCTTGGAACTTGCACTTGATGCAAGTAGGATTTTCCGGGTGATCTTGGAACTTACACCTGCTGCAAGTAGCATTTTCCGGGTAATCTTCGAACTTACACCTGATGTAAGCCCTTTTTTCGGGAGAAACGGGAATTTGCACCCTCGTAAAGTCCGTTCTTTACCAGCATTCGCCTTTGTCCTTCAGCTGCGGGATGGAGCCGTTCTTGTAAACGGGACTTTTGATGCCTCGACGTTTCTGCGCCATGTAGTCTTTGAGAAGCAGAAACGCCTGATTGCTTAACAATGCGATGGCGATGAGGTTGCACATCGTGAGGCAAGCCATGGTGAGATCGGCAAGACTCCAGGCCAGATCAAGCGTAGTCAAAGCGCCGAACATGACCATGCCTGCCACGAGCAGACGATAGACGAAGAGTACGGAACGGCGCTTTGTGATGAAGCGGATGTTGGCTTCGCCGTAATAATAATTGCCTATGATGCTGCTGAAGGCGAAAAGCAGGATGGCAAGAGCCACATAAATGCTGCCCACGCCGCCCACTTCGTTCGTGAGAGCCGATTGCGTCAGTTGTACGCCGTTGGTCGTCCCGTCGAGCTGTATTCCACTGACGAGGATGATGAAAGCGGTACAGCTGCAGATGATCAGCGTGTCGGTAAATACGCCGAGTGCCTGTATCAATCCCTGTTTCACAGGATGCGTGACATGCGCGGTGGCTGCGACATTCGGTGCAGAACCTTCACCGGCCTCATTACTGAAGAGTCCGCGCTTGATTCCCTGCATCATAGCTGCGCCGAGTCCGCCGCCGGCAAATTGTTCGAATCCGAAGGCATGAGCGAAGATGGTTTTCATCACATTGGGAAGCTCCGTGATGTTGATGACGACGACAAACAGAGCCAGCAGGATGTAGCCTACTGCCATGATCGGTACGATGACACTGCTGACCTTCGCGATGCGCTGGATGCCGCCGAAAATGATGAGCAGCGTACAAACAGTGAGGATGATGCCGACGATTGTCGGATCGAACCCGAACGCACCTTGCCAGGCTGCACAGATTGTGTTGCTTTGTACCGAATTATAGGCAAATCCGAAGGTGATACTGATCAGTACGGCGAATAGAACGCCCATCCAGCGTTTCCCGAGGCCGGTCTCCATGTAGTAAGCCGGTCCGCCGATGAATGAGTCCTTGCCTTTCCGTTTGTAAAGCTGTGCCAGCGTCGATTCCACAAACGCGCTGGATGAGCCGAGCAGTGCAATCAGCCACATCCAGAACACGGCGCCCGGTCCGCCTATCGTCAGAGCTGTCGCCACTCCAGCGAGGTTGCCTGTACCCACGCGACTTGCCAGCGATACCATGAATGCCTCGAAGGAAGAGATGCGCTTTTCTCCAGCCGAGTCAGGTTTGCCGGCGGAATCGCCCAACAGCCTGACCATTTCGCCAATCATCCGAAATTGCACGAAATGCGAACGCAGCGTGAACCACAGCGCGCAGCCGATAAGCAGTGCAATCATGATATACGACCAAATGACATCGTTTACTGAGGAGATCAACGTGTTTAGATAATCCATCTGTTTGGGTTTGTTTTTTCGGTAGCAAAGATAGTGCAAACCGAGCGCAGAATCATCAAGTTCACTTGAATGTTATGCCGAGGTGCAGCCTATTTTCGCTATTTATAGCAAAGATAGTGCATTTTGAAAACATGACTTCCTTCGTTCTCTCACGATTTGATTCTATCGGTTTTATTTATCGATAAATCCATTATATTTGTGACGTTATTGTGATATGAAACTTTATGAACCAATTCAAGAGCCTCATTTTCCTGCTTCTCCTGCTTTTTGTGGCCTCGTGCAGCGAGCGTCACGCGGTGGAATATGTGCCTTTCAAGAAGGCTGCGACGGATCGCTGGGGTTTCATTGCAGCGGATGGCACCATTAAAATGGAGGGCCGTTATGATCTGCTTCCTTCGGCAGTCGTGAACGACCGTTATAACGTGCAGA
>CAZIVE010000152.1:0-6108 GCA_964542435.1 uncultured Parabacteroides sp. | reverse complement strand
ACGGTCCCTCTTTTGGGAACTATTTTTCTATGGTGGCTTCTTTTTCTTCGTTGTCTAACGAGGTTCCGAGGAGCTTCATTGAAGACGATGCTTTGCGGAGCGTGCTGCGGCCGTAAAG
The DNA here is from genome assembly GCA_964542435.1 of uncultured Parabacteroides sp. GTDB lineage: Bacteria > Bacteroidota > Bacteroidia > Bacteroidales > Tannerellaceae > CAZIVE01. The sequence continues at coordinate 5,990 of CAZIVE010000152.1, read as the reverse complement.
CGAAGCTTGACCGGTGATGGCGGAAAGCGCCGCGTCGAGCAGGTAGTCGCGCGTGTCGCCGAGCGGATAGAAACCGTGGCTTGAAAGCACCAGTTCGTTGCGGATGATGTCGGGCGTGAACCCGTCGGCATAGTCGGCTTTGTGCTCTGCATTGTAGATGTAGAAGGCGATGGGCGAGAGAATGTAACCGTAGGTGTCCGAATAATCATACACGCTGGCGCCGACTACTTTTCCGAAGGTCTGCGTGCCTATCAACGTCATATTGCTGCGGCCGAGATAGGGAATCAAACTGTTGATGACCAGTTCCGACGACGAGGCTGTGGACGATGTGACGATGAAATAGTAATGTGTGAGCTGCAGATTTGCGGATTTGACCGACGATGCGCTCTCGAACTTCTCAGTGGAGTTGTTTTTCTGATTCTTGTCGTTGTAAACGAGGTAGCAGAAGGTATTGCCGAACGCCGAACTCGGTGCCAGCAGCGAAGCCATGAGCTGAGACGATTTGACGCGGCCGCCGCCGTTGTAGCGCATGTCAAGCACAAAATCGGTGACACCCTCGCTTTTGTAATTCGTAAAGATCTGCTTCAGTCGCGTGTTATAGGTTTCATCGGCATTGTCCGGACCTGTCATGAAATGGTTATAGAAAAGATAGGCGATCTTTTTCCCGCCGATCTGGTAGATCGTATCGCAAAGAAATGGCGTATCTTCCACGATTCGAGAGGCAGCGATCGGGATGATGCGATCTTTCACCAGTGTCTTCTCGCTTGTGCTATATTTATACAGACCGAGCGTTGTAGCCGATCCTGACTTCAGCAAGGTGGAATAGTTTGACGTCGTGATCTGCGTTCCTCCGGCGGTCATTACCCAATCGCCGCGTTGCAATCCGGCTTCAGCCGCAGGAGAGTTGGGAAGAACATAAAGAACGAGGGCCGCAATGTCCGTTGTCGAGCTGTTGATCTTGTAAATAGCAAATTCATAGCCGTAGGAATTGTCTGCATCGATGGATTTGGTGGCCGTTTTTTTCTTCAGCGTAGAATAATAGTAGTGCGAACCGTCTAAATCTTTGCCGTCTTTAGAGGAGAGCAACGCACTAAAGAAAGCGCTTGGATCTTTGGAGAAGTCAAGCGAACTCTTCTCGGGCATGTCCGTATAGTAGAGATAATCCTGGCGCAAGGTTTTTTCGACCCAGACGTTCACATCATTGGTCGTGGGATTGTCGGGAATCTTTTCATCTTTCCCGCAGGAAAACAACGAAATGACGGCCAAAGCAGCCAGAAAGAATCTCTTCATCATATCTTTTTCTCGATGACAGCCTGAACGACATTCAGAATGTAGTCTCCGAGTTTCTCGCTCTCGCTGATCATATCCATATAATAAACGCCGTCCTGGTATTGGTAAAGTTTATTGTTGATGTCCTCAATGTTACGGCTCTTGAGCTGATTGCGGTAGTTGTTGATTTCGTTCTCTAGGTTGTATGAAGGATTGATGTCATCGTGCACCAGCGTCGTCTTGTTGAGAATCTCATCCATACGGTTGAGAGCCGCCGTCACTAGTTCGAACATATAATCGAGATGATGATACTGCTCCTGTGTGAACTCCGATTTGTTCTCGTTCTTGCGTTTGATGCTTCGTGCCAGATTGTTGCATGAATCACCGATACTCTCGATCTCGGAAACCGTACGCAGCATCACCTGGATCTCGCTCTTGCTCTCTGCACTGAGTCGTCCTTCGGAAACCTTTGTCAAATAGTTGGCGATCTCCACTTCCATGCGGTCGCTGATATTTTCGTATTTATCGATTCGATTGTAGGTCTTCAGGAATGCCTCGTCGTTCTTTTCGTAAAGCAGATCTTTTACCATGCTGAACATACGTGTGATGCGGTCGCCGAAGAGCGTGATCTCTTTCTGCGCCTGCATGATGGAAAGTTCAGATGTGGAAAGCATACCGCCGGTGATATAGCTTAGACGGTATTCCTCCTCTTCCTCGTCTTTCCTCGGTTTAATTACAGCACAAACGGTCTTCTCAATGAATTTGACAAGCCAGATCATGATGCCGGTGTTGCAAACGTTGAATGCAGTATGGAAGGCAGACAATTTGAAGGAAACAGAAACAGCCGGATCGGTCACTTTCATTACATGATCGACAAACCATGCCACACCGTCCGTGAAAGGATAGAATAGCACCAGAACCCAGCATACGCCGAATACGTTGAAGAAGAAGTGGGCCAATGCGGCTCGCTTGGATTGCGTATTGCCCGTGAGAGCAGCCAGATTGGCCGTGATGGTTGTACCGATATTCTCGCCCATAACCAATGCAACGCCCAGATGATAATCGATCCATCCGTTGGCGCACATGATTAGTGTGATTGCCATTGTTGCCGACGAAGCCTGAACAATCATGGTCAGAATCGTACCGATCAAAAGGAAGAGTAGGATAGAGACATATCCCATTCCTGTATAGTTCTGCACGAATGCCAGCATGTCAGGATTGGCTCCCAGATCCGGCGCACTTTCCTTCAGGCTTTGCAAGCCCATGAACAGGAATGCGAAACCGAAGATAAACTCACCTAAAGACTTCCGTGAACTTTTACTGGAGAAGAATAGAGGAATGGCAAAGGCCAGAATAGGTAAAGTGAAGGTGGAAATATCAACTTTGAATCCGAGGGCGGAAATCAACCATGCGGTGACGGTCGTACCGATATTCGCACCCATGATGACACCGATGGACTGGGTTAAGGTAAGAAGACCGGCGTTGACAAAACTTACAACCATGACGGTCGTTGCGGATGAAGACTGAATGAGTGCAGTGATCAAGACACCGGTAAGAACGCCTGTGAGCCTGTTGGTAGTCATCGCCGTGAGAATCTTGCGCATCCTGTCTCCGGCGAATTTCTGCAATCCTTCGCTCATGACCTTCATACCATAGAGGAAGAGGCCTAATGAGCCTATCAGTCGGAGGAAATCCCAAAATGAATAGTCCATTTATCAGTGTGTTGAGGATATTATTCCGATTAATATTTATAACTTTACGAGGCGAAATTACAAAAAATAATAAAATATGACAGAAACAATTCGAATTTATTGCAAAAACAATAACGTCTATAAGGACGTGCCGATCGGCTCTTCTCTCCTTTATATATATAATCTCTTAGGCGCACCGCTTGCTCATACCCCGATGAACTGCCAGGTAAACAACAAGACAGAAGGTCTTACATTCCGTTGCTGGATGCCTAAAGATCTTGAATACATCGATTATACGCAGTCGTCCGGATTGCGCACCTATGTTCGGTCGCTCTGTTTCATCCTTGCGAAGGCAGTCTATGATATCGATCCCCACGCTTCGCTCTATTTGGAACATCCCGTCTCAAAAGGCTACTATTGTGCCATTCGCAATGACGGACCGGTTACCGAAGAGTTGTTGGCACGCATTCAGAAGAGGATGCATGAACTGGTCGAAGCAGATCTTCCTTTCCATCTCCACAACGTGAGAACGGAGAATGCCATCGAACTGTTCCGCAAACGCGGCATGGAAGATAAAGCCCGTCTGATCGAAACGTCAGGCATGACCTACACCTCTTATTATGATCTCGACGGATATATTGATTATTTCTACGGCTGCCTGACGCCTTCCACCGGTTATATCAAGATGTTTGATATTATTCCGTATGAAGATGGATTGCTGCTGCGCGTCCCGCAGAAAGCCGATCCTTCGCAGATCGAACCGGTCATCAACCAGAAGAAGATGTATATGGCTTACAAGGAACATCTTTCTCTGCAGCGTCTGCTCGGCATGGAGAATGTGGGCGATCTGAATCTGGCCATTCAGAATGGTCAATATCAGGATGTAGTCCTGGTATCCGAAGCTTTGCAGGAAAAACAAGTTGCCAAGATTGCCGAAGATATTGCTCGCCGCTACAACGACGGCGTGAGAGTCGTCTTGATCTCAGGACCATCCTCAAGCGGGAAGACCACGTTCCGCAAACGTCTGCAGGTACAGCTTTACACCAATCAGCTGATTCCTGTCGGCATCTCTTTGGATGATTATTTCGTTGATCGCGACGCAACACCGAAAGACGAGAAGGGCGAGTTTGATTTCGAATCGCTTTATGCTCTCGATCTTCCTTCTCTCAACAACGATCTGAAGAAACTGCTTAATGGTGAGGAAATCAGTCTTCCTTCCTTCGATTTCGCGAAAGGAACGCGGGTATACAATGGTAATAAACTGAAGATGCAGAAGAATTCTGTTCTTGTCATCGAAGGTATCCATGGTTTGAATCCCGAGCTGACAGCTTACATCGAGGAAAGCTACAAATATCGTGTCTATGTCTCTGTTCTGACCGCCATCTCTTTGGATAATCACAATTGGATTCCAACGAGCGACAACCGTATCATTCGCCGTATCGTTCGTGACTATCAGTATCGCGGCTATTCAGCTGAAGACACCATCAACCGCTGGCCGAGTGTGCGCCGTGGCGAGGACAAATGGATCTTTCCATATCAGGAAAATGCCAATGCAATGTTCAACAGCGCCATGCTATATGAGCTTGCTGCGCTCCGTAAGTTTGCCGAGCCTATTCTGATGCAGGTCCCCGAAAGTCATAAGGCCAATGCCGAGGCCTATCGATTGCTGCGTTTCCTTCGTTACTTCAATTATCTTCCTATTGAGCAACTTTCCGGCACCTCTTTGCTGCGCGAGTTTCTTGGCGGAAGCAATTTCAAATATTAATTCAGCTATTATACGTAACTTTGCAGCAAACAATAATAATATTTTAGGTTAACTGATATGACTCAGGAATTATCAAAGGATCTGCCCTTCAAAGTGGCAGACATGAATCTGGTTGAGTTCGGTCGCAAAGAAATCGAAATTTCCGAACATGAAATGCCCGGACTGATGGCACTTCGCAAGAAATATGGCGATTCGAAACCGCTCAAAGGTGCGCACATTACCGGATCGCTTCACATGACTATCCAAACGGCTGTTCTGATCGAAACGCTGCTCAAACTTGGAGCAGATGTCAGATGGGCCAGTTGCAATATATTCTCTACACAGGATCATGCCGCGGCTGCCATCGCTGCTGATGGTGTACCTGTCTTTGCCTGGAAAGGTGAATCACTTGAGGAATATTGGTGGTGCACGGAGATGGCACTTCGTTTCCCTGATGGAAAAGGTCCCGATATGATTGTCGATGACGGCGGCGATGCTTCGCTGCTCGTTCACATGGGCTATCGTGCCGAAGAAGATCCTACGACCATTCATCGAAAAGGGAGCAATCATGAAGAACAGTGCATCCTTGATACATTGGCACGCGTCTTGAAAGAAGATCCGCAGCGTTGGCACCGTATCGTAAAGAATCTCCGTGGCGTTTCCGAAGAGACGACAACAGGCGTTCACCGTCTTTATCAGATGATGGAACGCGGCGAACTATTGATCCCAGCAATCAACGTCAACGATTCAGTGACCAAGTCGAAGTTCGACAACCTCTATGGCTGCCGTGAGTCTTTGGCTGATGGCATCAAACGTGCCACGGATGTAATGATCGCCGGTAAGGTGGTCGTCGTTGCCGGATACGGCGAAGTTGGGAAAGGCTGTTCTCATTCGATGCGTTCTTATGGAGCTCGCGTCCTTGTTACGGAAATCGATCCTATTTGTGCACTTCAAGCAGCCATGGAAGGCTTTGAAGTGACGACGATGGAAGAGGCTGTCAAAGAGGGTAACATCTTTGTGACCTGCACCGGCAACTGTGATATAATCACCATTAATCACATGAAGCAGATGAAAGATCAGGCCATTGTCTGCAATATCGGTCACTTTGACAATGAGATCTGTGTGGATGATCTGGAAAAATTCCCTGGAATCCGTCGTCTTAACATCAAACCGCAGGTGGATAAGTTCACCTTCCCTGATGGACATTCCATCTTCCTGCTCGCCGAAGGCCGTCTGGTCAATCTCGGATGCGCCACAGGACATGCCTCGTTCGTCATGAGTAACTC
>CAZIVE010000151.1:0-6151 GCA_964542435.1 uncultured Parabacteroides sp. | reverse complement strand
CCGAAACCGGAACCGTCACCCAACAGACGTTCAAAGGCAGGAAGGTCTTGCGGCGTAGATATGACAAGTATATCACGAATGCCTGCCAGCATCAATACCGAGATGGGATAATAGATCATCGGCTTGTCATAAATGGGCAGCAGCTGCTTCGATACTCCTTTTGTGATAGGATAAAGACGCGTACCTGAGCCTCCAGCAAGAATGATTCCTTTCATAATAAAGACTATTTTTGTTGTTCGTTAGCTTTTCCGGTACAAACATAAACATTATTCAACTATCAACCGAACCGCAGTCCAACTTTTCCCCGTTTCTTTTTTCCTATTCGATAGAAGAATGGTCCTGTTCACCGGATTATAACTCTTCAACGTGAAACAAGCTTCACTTATTGTATGGCTTTAAACTTCTGTATCTGACGGATAAAGACGACTGACGTGACAACAACAGCAGCTGCATCTGCTATTGGAATGCTGAGCCACACGCCGAATGTTCCAAGAAGAGGCGGAAGAATGATCAATCCAGGCACGAGGAAAAGCATCTGCCGCGTCAAAGAAAGGAAGATGGCTTTCTTCGCCATTCCAATAGAGGTGAAGAAATTGGTCGAGACCATCTGGAATCCAATGATGGGAAAGACAGCCATATCGATGCGAAGACCGAAAACCGAAGCCGAGATCAATTCGGGATAATCAGTAAACATCCTGACGATATATACCGGCATGAATTCACACAGAACAAAACCGAGGGTTGCTATGGCTGTGGCATAATACATGGTCAACTTCGTCACAGCCATCACACGATCAAACTGTTTGGCTCCATAATTGTAACCGGCAATCGGTTGCATTCCCTGGTTAAATCCCATAATGATCATCACGAAGAAAAATACCACTCGATTGGCTATGCCATATGCACCGATTGCCATATCACCACCATACTGCTTCAATCCACGGTTGATGAGAATGACAATCAGGCAGGAACATAGATTCATCAGGAAAGGGGAAAGACCAACAGAAATGATACCCTTCACAATATCCTTTTCCAATCTGTAAATTCCTTCACGGAAATGTATCAGCTGCTGCTTATTGCTGAAATGGATCACTTGATAGACCAGTGAAATGGTTTGTGCAATCACTGTTGCGATAGCCGAGCCTTTGATTCCCCAACCCAAACCGAAAATGAAAATAGGATTGAGAATCGTATTGATCACGACAGAAGCAAGCGTCGCATACATGGCCAACTTTGGAAAGCCGCTGGAACGAAGTACGCCGTTGAGACCAAAATACATGTGCGTGATGACATTGCCATAGAGGATAATCCTCATATAATCTCTCGCATAGGCAATGGTTTCCGAACTGGCACCGAAGAAGTAAAGAATGGGATCAAGGGTGAGCAGAAAGGCAAATGTCATTACAATACCGATTATGGCATTCAGCACCACCACATTTCCCAATACTTTATTGGCCCCTTCGTAATCCTTCTGGCCCAGTTTCACCGACACCAACGTTGTGGCTCCAACGCCGACCATCGAGCCAAAGGCAGCCAGCACATTCATGAGAGGAAATGAGATGGCCAAACCAGAGATGGCAAGCGGACCGACACCATGACCGAGAAAAATACTATCGACAATATTATAAAGCGACGACGCTGTCATGGCAATGATAGCAGGAGTGGCATATTGCACCAGCAACTTCCCGATCTTTTCAGTACCGAGCGCTAAAGGAATACGTTGTGTCGCCATATAGGATGATTACAGTGATTTAACTAAAGAACTAAATGTCGTCAGCAGCATCGTTCTCATACAACTTCATTAGTAGCTCCATTGGTTTTCAACTGCATGAAGCTGTTCTCTGCTTTTTACTCAGGCAAAGGTAGATCTATTTGAACAGATTTCCTAATTTTGCTCCACAAATAGCCTCGTAATATGACAGAGAATCTCCTTATTCATAAAGGTAACAAAGAAGATAAATACAAGACATTGCTGCCGCAGATAGCCTCTTTGCTTGAAGGCGAGAATGATCTGATCGCAGCCATGGCGAATGTTGCAGCTGCATTGAAACAGACCTTCGACTTCTTCTGGGTCGGTTTTTATCGTGTAAAGGGAAACGTTCTCGTACTTTCTCCCTTCCAAGGTACGCTTGCCTGTACTCGCATTGCCTATGGAAAAGGTGTCTGCGGAACGGCATGGAAAGAGAAACAGACTCAAATCATTCCCGACGTGGATCTTTTTCCCGGACATATTGCTTGCAGTTCTGATTCCCGTTCGGAGATTGTCGTTCCACTGATCCACGACAATGAGGTCTTTGCCGTTCTCGATATTGACAGCGATCGGTTGAACTCGTTCGATCAGACCGATGCAGATTATCTGGAAAAGGTGGCCGCGCTCTTCAAAAACTGTGACTTTTGAGAAAATCCATCATCGGTCCAAACTCCTCTTCAGATATTGAATGGAAGGAACCATGAATGAATAGGCTCCGACAATCGTCATCAGCACGCCGCCGATCATGAATGTGTTGGTCAAACCTATTCCGTCAGCAAGAAAGCCGGTGCCGAGAAGTCCGAGCATCGACGGCAACATTCCGACACTGAACGTAAACGACAGCACTCTACCCATCACTTCGGAAGGAATGCGCGTCTGAATGATTGTGGTGAATGCAGCCATATTGAACGAGCCTAACACGCCCGTGATGGATGTGATCACCACGAACAACACATATCCATTGGAAGGCAGAACGCCGGAAAAGAAGAAGGCAACACCCAACAAAGTCATCACCCAACTGATCATCGACATCTCATTCCAATGGAACTTCTTCACTCCTAATATGGCACCGCCAAGAAGCGCTCCGCCGCCCCAACCCATTTCAATCACGCTCATCTGGAACGCATTTCCATGAAAATGGTTCAGCGTCATCAACGGATACAGCACGCTGATCGGTATAATGATAAACATGGAGACCGTCATCAGAAGAAACAACCAACCAAGACCTCGTTGCTTGCGAACGGCTGCATAAGCCTCTTTTGTCTCTCCAACCAGATGAATATTCTTCGTCATGCCTTCGCGAACAGGATTGGGAATGGTCACGAACAAAAGAGAAATGCACGCTACGGCTGCTCCAGCAACATCCAGCATCAACACAGGAGTCATCGACATCAAGGTGATGGCAAGCGCGCCTAAAGCCGGTCCGGCAATACTGCACACCGAATGAATCATCTGGTTGATGCCCGAAATGCGCATCAATTCCTCTTTGGGAGCCAGCAACGGAACCGAAGCTTGCATGGCCGGTTCATGAAAAGCACCGCCAATGGATCGAAGCACCATTAATATATAGATGTGCACAATCTGGACTTCTCCAAAGTAAAACAGAATAGCCAACACCATCGTACAAAGAGCAATAAAACTGTCGGCGGCAATCATGACAGTCTTGCGAGGCCAGCGATCCACGAGAATGCCGGCGAAAGGCCCCAACAAAGACTGAGGCAGCATGGAAGCGACGGCAGAGAGCGCGAGAACTTCTGCCGAGCCCGTCTTCATGGTGATCCACAAGATGATGGCAAACTCGACGATGGAACTGGTTAAGATAGAGATAAACTGTCCCGACCAGATAATCATGAATATTTTCTTCCAATCTTTGTTCATAAGCAAAGGGCGACATTTAGAAACGCGAAGGCCGCGAGATTCACATCCAGCGGCCTCCTAATTTTCACTAACCTTTTAAATAACAAATAAAAAACAAAAAACTTATTCTATTTTACTTCAATGCGTTCAATGCTGAAATATAATCAGGTTCATTTACAATCTCCGGAACCAATTCGGTGTAAATGACTTTTCCTTCTTTGTCAACAATGACGACGCCTCTTGCGAGAAGTCCTGCCATTGGACCATCGATGATCAACATTCCAAAATTGTTTTCGAATGTCGTATCACGGAAAACAGAAACGGCAACTACATTCTTCAATCCTTCTACCGTGCAAAAGCGACCTTGCGCAAAAGGAAGATCTTTTGAAATGCACAGAACTACTGTATCCTTCAAATTGGATGCTTCTTTGTTGAATCTTCTTACAGAGGCTGCGCAAACAGCTGTGTCAAGACTTGGAAAAATGTTCAGAACAACTTTCTTTCCCTTCAAATCGCTCAGTTGTACTTCTGAGAGATCGCTCTTGACGCCTGTAAAATCTAAGGCGAACACTCCCACTTCTGGAAGTGAGCCGTTTGTATGTATTGGACTACCTTTTAATGTAATAGTTGCCATAATCCTATCTTTGTTTTATGATTCGATTCGTTTAAGTTGAGTATCGTGCTCTTCTTATTACTTTTCTTTATTCACGTCTTTAAAACAAGTGCCTTATACGATTGTTGTACAATTAAACTTATTTAACAACATGACAGCGTTTATGATTCTTATCTATTTGATTTTTACAAACATAATAACCTTTTGCCTCTTGAGGCCAAAACACTTACATCTATCTATTGAGAGAATAATTTTTAACCATGGTCTAAAATTGTTTTAACCGTGGTTAAATAATTTTGAGACAATGTCAAAAAATATTTTAACCGTGGTTGAATATTATTACTTCAGTAGTGATAGTAAATATGTACCGCAAAGTAAGCTCTTTTTTCCTTTGAGCGGTGCTATTTTATCAAAAAAGTTTCACATATCATTCACTTTTTCTCGGCAAAGTATGGCTTGAATTTATAAGTAGCAACAAATTAGAACTATATTTGCAACTCAAGAATAACGAAAATGGGAAAGACGAAACGAATCAAGATTGAACTGTATATTCAGATTCTTATCGGAATGGTGCTGGGCATCATTGTGGGATTTGCGGCTTTAGCTGTAGGCGGAGCTGGATTTATCCAAGATTGGATCAAACCTTGGGGACAGCTGTTCATCCATCTACTTCAATTAATTGCCGTGCCGCTGGTATTCGTTTCGTTGGTTAAAGGCGTCACGGGACTTCACGACATCAGCAGATTTTCGCGTTTAGGATGGAAGACACTCATCTTTTATATATGCACAACTATTTTCGCCGTATTGTTCGGAGTCCTTGCCTGTACAGTTGTAAAACCCGGAGCATTGGTCAACAAAGAACGCGCGATGGAGATTCAAAAGGATTATATTACGTTGAGTTCTCAAAAAGCCGAAGAAGCAAAGGCTGAAAGCAACAGAGGGCCGCTCAATTTCCTCGACGAAGTTGTCCCGGACAATATTGTAAATGCTGCCAGCAATAACTCGAAGATGCTTCAAGTCATCTTCTTTGCCATCTTTTTAGGTATTGCAGCATTGGTCGTAGGTGAAAAAGCTACTCCCGTCTTACAATTCTTTGATTCGCTGAATGACATCATTCTCAAGATGGTTGACTTCATCATTAAACTTGCTCCATATGGTGTTCTGGCTTTGATGGCAGGACTAGTGACGGATTTCGAAGGTGACGCAAGTATATTCAGTGCATTGGGAATTTATGCTCTGACGGTTGCCATTTCACTCATCTGCCTGCTTCTGTTCTTCTACCCTACTCTCATCAGAATCTTCACACACGTCAAACCAGGTTATTTCATCCGTTCCATGTATCCTGTCCAGCTCTTTGCTTTCACTACGAGCAGCAGCGCTGTGACACTTCCCGTCAATCTGAACACGGTACAGAACAAGCTTAAAGTCTCGGAAGAGGTTTCCTCTTTTGTTCTTCCTGTCGGCGTCACGATTAATATGGACGGCACATCTTGCTATCAGGCAATCGCCGTCATTTTCATCGCGCAGGTTCTAAACATCGATCTCACATTAATACAGATGCTGACCATCATCTTCATGACGGTTCTTTCGTCCATCGGAACGCCTGGAATTCCAGGAGGAAGTTATGTAATTCTTACAATGGTACTCACTTCTGTCGGTATTCCTGCTGAAGGACTTGCCCTCATTCTCGGCATCGATCGTCCTTTGGATATGTTGAGAACATCCGTCAATGTCACCGGCGATGCAACCGTTGCTTGTATCGTAGATGGGAAATGATGCATATACATGTTTAAAGCCGCCTCGGAATGTCCGAGAGCGGCTTCAACATTGAAAACGTAAATCTAACCTAATACTTAATAAGAACAAAACGAGAGATATTCATTAGTAGCTTATATTTTTCTTCTTTATTTCTGAGCGAAGTAACCTTCCGT
>CAZIVE010000150.1:0-6275 GCA_964542435.1 uncultured Parabacteroides sp. | reverse complement strand
ACTTTCACCCATGCAGGAAACTTTTTAGAAAATAGATTCGGGTTTATTGTTGTCCGCCGGGAATACGGCCCATTTTCTCGCGGTATTCACGAGGTGTACATCCTTTGTATTTCTTGAAGGTGCGATAGAAATAGGGAATATCGTTGAACCCTGCTTGAAGACAGATTTCGAAGACGTCTCTTTCACGCTTGTCAAGGAGCAATGTGCAAGCCGCATTGACACGCTTCTCATTGAGAACATAGAAGAAACTCTTTGTGTAGTGTTTTTTAAAGAAGGTGCAGAATGCCGCTTTGTTCATGCAGGCGATGTCTGCCACCTCTTCGAGAGTAATGGGACGGTTATAGTTGCTCATCAGGAACTGGTGGATTTTTTGCATCACCGTTTCGACATGAACATCGTGGAGCAGTGTCTTTTCCGTAACAATGACGCGCCAGTCCTCAGTTTCTGACAGATGAATGAGGATTTTCATGAAGTCGGTCAATCGCAGTGCCCTGTTATCATGATTCATCTCCATCATCAGCTTGCAGATGGCTTCAGCGGACGCTCCGGTGATTTCCACAGGCGTCTTGATGCTGCTCAGTATGCGAAGCGTTTGTTGCATCTCTGCCAAGGTGGATATCTTCTGATTAATCTCGTCGAAGTTGAAGAAGAGCGTGTAGGTGTCCACACGACCTCCACCGATCGATTCGGGATCGAACAACCAATTGTGCGTGACCCCGTTCGGCACCAGTATCAGTTCGCCCTCCACGCAAGGCTCAGTCAGTCCGTTGAAGATGTGCAGGCCTTCACCCGAGCGGACAAAGTCCAGTTCCCAGTTGGTCTGTTTGTGCGGCCCGATGACATCGTCAAACTTTATCTGTCCTCTTGCCAGCTCAAACATTTCCGCTTCATTTTGTGAGGTCGCTTTTTCCATATCACCTATATCTTTTTATTGTTCGATATTTCGGCAAATATAATACACAGAAACGAAATATGAAAACGCTCTTTTGTCCATTTCTGAAGAGATGTATCACCCTTATTTTCATAGATAACGACCGATTTATTAGTCGTTTGCAGTATAATATGAATGAGCGGAGGCTCGACAATATTTATTCGATTTGCAAATATAAGACAGTAATTAAATAATATCGTCCAATAAATACAGATAGGACAGGAATACCTTTGACGGAAAAAATCAGAACATGTCAAACAACGTTTATCTTGAGTCAAAGCAACGCTACGAAATCCTGGATGGATTGCGCGGTGTTGCGGCTATGCTGGTAGTCTGCTATCATCTGTTCGAAACCTATTCGAAAGGTCCGGCAGAGCAGGTGCTGAATCATAGTTATCTTGCCGTGGATTTCTTCTTCGTCCTTTCCGGCTTTGTCATTGGTTATGCATACGACGACCGCTGGGATCGCATGTCGATGAAAAACTTCTTCAAGCGTCGATTGGTGCGATTGCATCCGATGGTGATCATGGGAACGATTATCGGAGCCTTGTTTTTCTATCTCGGCGATTGTCCACAATTTCGTCTGATCATGCAGACGCCTTGGTGGCTGATGCTTCTGATGATGCTCTTGGGTTTTACGATGATTCCCGCACTTACGAAGTGGGACATCAGAGGCTGGAGCGAGACCAATCCTTTAAACGGTCCGACCTGGTCATTGATGTGGGAATATCTGGCTAATATTCTTTATGCTGTTTTTATTCGTCATTTCTCCAAGACCGGACTTAAGATATTTGTTTTTCTCTCAGCATTGCTCACGATTAACATCGCCATGAATATAGATGTATTGGGCATATTGAAGTTTCATGCGCCTTACACGATGATCGGCGGTTGGAGCGTTACGCCTGATCAGCTCTATATCGGTATCTCGCGACTTCTTTATCCGTTCTTCATGGGACTGCTTTTGTCACGTATGCATAAGCTGATAAAGGTGAGAGCCGGATTCTGGTGGTGTTCGCTGATGGTGGCAGCGGTTCTCGTCATGCCGCGTCTGAGCAGCGAATTATGGGTGAATGGCATCTATGAATCCGCCAGCATTCTTATCCTTTTCCCGTTGATCGTCTCCATGGGCGCAGGTAGCAGCGTTACCGGAAAGTCAGTCAAGTACTGTAAGTTTCTCGGTGAGATTTCCTATCCGTTATATATCACACATTATCCATTGATATATATGCAGATGTCGTGGGCGGCAGCTCATCCGAATGCTCCTTTAGGCACCGTGATCTGCGTCAGTGCTTCGATTTTCCTGCTGGCTATCGGAATCGCCTATTCCTCTCTGAAACTCTATGATCTGCCTGTAAGAGATTGGCTGAAGAAACATTGGTTGATGAAGGATGCAATTGTGAAAGCAAATTAATACATTTGGTAATGGTTTCAAAAGCAAAACATACGGTACTTTTCTTCCTGCTGGTGATGAGCGGCTTTGCCCAGATTCAGGCACAGGAACCTTCTGACACTACGGTTGTCACGAATCAAAATCGGCATGAGGAGAAGAACCGTAATGTGATGCTTAACGCAACCTCTTCGTCCAAGCCTCGCGAAATCTCAACAGGACTTCCCGGCGACGATTCGGGAACAGCTATCTTCGAAGACGGCATGCCCGTCTCTGTCAGCGGCTGGCCCGCTTATCCCTATTTCCATTGGGCCGGCGGCAATTCCTACGGCTCTCAGACATTGCTCAAGATGGAAGATGTTGCGTTGCGCTCTTCTCGGATCGGATTTGCCATCAATAGCTTCACGCAGTTGGGCGGCGACAAGATGAAGGGCGCTTTTACGGCTTCTTCGAATAACAATGGACTGATTCGTTTCGATGGCAATCTGAACGGTCCGCTCGGACATGGTTTTTATTATACGGGCGGCGTATATCTCAATTACGATCCGACCAGCGTTCATCCCTCTTCCCGACATTTTATCAATCAGGCACAAATTTATAAGATGGGAATCACGAAACGTTGGAATGAAGGTCGTGGCGAATTATCGCTCCTTTATAAATATGCCGTCAACAAGGATGGAACGTACGGTTATAACACGGCTCCCTTTTACTATGTCGGCGATGGAAGCATCAAGAGATATAAGGGATTCAAACTGGGGCGTGACTGTTATTTCCCCGATGACGATCATGTGACTTATCGGAATGTTGTGGATGGAAAGATGGTTACCGATCGTTTGGGCAAGATGAATACCAAGCGGATCCATGATCTGACAGCGCGAATCGCGTATGATTTCACCAACGATTGGAAACTGGAAGGCAATTTTCACATGAGCTATTCGGGCGGAATAGACAATCTGGGAATCTATGAAAGTGGCGTGGATGCAATCAGCCAAGGGAAAGATTCCGGAGGAAACTCAATGACCTTGTCCACTGGCACCGCTTTCGACGGTCCATCGCAGAATATGCTCGTGCTGTTGTGTCATTCTCATTATCTCGATCTGATGGCAAATGTCTCAATGAAACGGAAGTTCACAAACCACGAGCTGGAATTCGGACTCAACAACTGGTTCGACAACCAGTATCAGGATGCCTCCACCTTATATTTCGCTCATACGATAGAAAACGATCCAGCCCGCATCTATCGCAACGGTAGTTCGACGTGGGGATTCAACAACTGTGCGGAATATTACGACGGTCATCAGAATATCCTGGCACTCTATGCAATCGACGATTGGTCGGTCAATGACCGTTTGGATATCTATTACGGGACACGAATGGAATGGATGGGCTATAAAGTGACCGCTCCGACGAATCTCGAAGGCGAACATTTCAATGATCGCGTTGATAACTTTTATGTTCAAGACGGAACAGCTGCTTTGCACGTGTTCGAACAGCAGAAGATCAATCCGGTTGCATTGGCCAATGTCTCGTATCGTCTGTTTGATCGGCTTTTCCTTTCGGGCGAATATCTGATCACCAGTCAGCACAAGAGCGTCGGCAGTTATGCAACAGCGGAGATGCCCGATCTGAAACCTGTCGTTACTCAGTTGGGAAGATTCGGAATCTTGTATGATAACACGTGGTTTAGTCTGACCTCCATGGTTTCCTATATAACCGGACAAAACAATTCAGGCATGCTCCATTTCACCAAGCAGATCAATGGCGTCAGTGAGACGCAGGCAAAGCAAATCAATTTCAATATAGGGACTTTTGGATGGACCACCGACGTTGCGATGAATCTTTCTCATTTCAGTCTGCATTTCCTGGCTACATTGCAAAACCCGGAATACCGTAATTTCAGCAACAATCTCACCTTCAGTGA
Organism: uncultured Parabacteroides sp.; assembly: GCA_964542435.1. Lineage (GTDB taxonomy): Bacteria > Bacteroidota > Bacteroidia > Bacteroidales > Tannerellaceae > CAZIVE01. The sequence goes on along the minus strand of CAZIVE010000150.1, from coordinate 2,036 downwards.
CGGATCGTCTGAAACCATCGATTACAGCGGGAACTATGTGAGCGGCATCTCAAGAGTGTTACTCGAAATCGATCCTTCGTACAAGTTCAACGACAAATGGCGCTGCTGGTTCAATGCCCGATATTTTAGTCGTCAATATGCGAACCGCGTCAACAATGCCTATTTTAATGGCCATTGGGAAACCTTCGCCGGCGTCAGCTGGCAGACGACGAAACATCTTCTCTGCACGCTCGACATCGTGAACCTGCTTAATCAAACCGGAGCCAACGGAACGCTCGACGTTGCCGATACAATTACCGACAGTAGCCTTCTGCACAATTATCTTACCTCCGGAACGTATATCCGTCCTTTGACAATCGGTTTGACGGTTCGCTATCAGTTCTGAATCGTCTGCCACAAAATAAAAACGGCCGATAGGAATCAGATTTCCATCGGCCGCAATAAATGTAAAGCATCTCTGTTCTTTAAACATCAGTAACCATAATCCTTATACAGGTAGAACATGAGGTGCCCATCATCGGTTTGCATCTTATTCTTGAGCGAAGTTACCTTCCTCGCCTTCAGAGACAACCGTACGGTTGTTTTCCGTCAGGTTGACCAATGCAACGTACCTGAGATACTGTTTCTCTGAAAGGACATCTTTCATCTGTGCCAAATTGGAATAGATGCTTTTCTTAACCCGTTTGTCGGTGTTGCTGGCTGACATGTTCACTTCAAAATCTGAATTAATGTCAAAAACCTGATTGACCTGTGAGGGCGTCAGATTAAGAGCATGACTCAGTTTCTCGAAATTGATTACATTCTGACTCTCAACATTGCTACTTGCATTGTTTGCTGAAGCGACACTCATGGTTGCACTTGTGATAATGGCTGCAACTACCAAACCTAAACTTTTCATTTTGCCTAAACTTTAAATTAAAATAGTAAGTACTTTTTGGTCTATAAAGAACCTCTTGTTCTTCTTTTCAAAGGCAAAGTTACGATGAATATGCTTAGGTGTTACTGTCTCTCTCTATGAATATGATTCTTGATGATGCTGAAATTACAAATATGAATTATATTGATAAATTTAATTACGATTTAATATATTTATTGCAATTTTTGTTTTATATATAAATATTGAATGATTGTATTTTAATATTAAAAAACATATTTGTAACATACTTCAAGCCAACGAAGAGATCGAAGAAGTCGGTGTTTAGCTCGAAGTGCCACGGAAAGAATTATGATGTAACTTTGCAAATGGACAATTAAATAAGTTTGAGTATGCTGCAACGGGATTATATCATGAAACTGATCACTCAGTTTTTCGAAGGTTTGAGCGAGCTTTTGTCCTCTTCCAAAAAGGACAAGGGCCAAGATATCATTGAGATGTATAATGCGTATGTCGGTCCTTACGACAAGTTCCATACTGAAGATGAAGCTTCGATTATGCAGTCGTTCGACAAATACGGTGAGAAGGAGCGTCTTTATCGCATGGAGATGCTTGCGGAACTGTATCTCGCCGAGTCTTCGATGAAAACGGGTGAAGCGTGCGAGTCTCTGTTGCACAGGTCGTATGCGCTGTTCGTCTATATCAATGAACACAGCAATACCTTTTCGGCGGACAGATTGCATAAGATTGACACGATCGCCAAGGCTTTGTCTATATCTCGAAATTGATGACTCCGTGCAGGAAAAACAGACGGCCGAAAAGTGGCTTATTCCTTCTCGGCCGTAATGATTGACAAACATCTATTTTGTTGAAAAACGTAACTTTAATAACCCATATCTATTATAGAACCAAACGAGAGATATTCATTAGTAGCTATATTTCTTTCTTTATTTCTGAGCGAAGTAACCTTCTGTGTCGTTTGTTGTCATCTGATTGTTGGCAGTCAGATTGATCATGGCAACGTATTTCAGATATTGTTCCTGAGTTAGCGTTCCCTTCATCTGTGCGAGATTCGAGTAGATCGACTTCATCATCTGCTTGTCGCTCTTGCTGGCCTGCATATTGGCCTGGAAATCTGATGTGATGTCATAAACCTGGTTGA
>CAZIVE010000149.1:0-6326 GCA_964542435.1 uncultured Parabacteroides sp. | reverse complement strand
AAAATGGTTCCCCGATTTGGGATGAACTTTTCAACGTGTATGAGCTATTCCGAAACGGGGATTTGTCGCCTCGGCGTTTCCGGGCAATTTTCCAAATGGAAATCGGCTGCGTCTCGGCATAAAAATCAAAAAGTAGATCTTTTTCCTTTTGTCTGCGCTCAACTTGGAGATCTTTGATGTTGCACATCGAAGATAGGCTGCGTCTCGGCATAAAAATCAAAAAGTATAACTTTTTCCTTTTGTCTGCGCTCAACTTGCACTATCTTTGCAGGCAGAAATATTAAAATGAAAGAAATGAACGAGCAAATCAAACAAATTGCAGAACGCCTCGCAGGACTGAGAGACGCATTAGACATCTCTCCGAACGAGATGGCGAGAGTCTGCCAGCTCACCCCCGAGAAGTATCTCGAGCTGGAGAGCGGTAACGTAGATATTTCAGTAAGTATTCTCCACCTGATCAGTCAGGCTTACGGCATCGATCTGTCAACACTGATGTTCGGAGATGACCCGAAGATGAGCACCTACTTCATAACCCGCAAGGGCAAAGGAGTTGCCGTAGAACGTACGAAAGCTTACAAATATCAGGGACTGGCAGTCGGCTTCGCACATCGCAAGGCTGATCCGTTCATTGTCACCGTGCATCCTACACCCGACGATACGCCGATTTATCTCAATACGCATCCCGGCGAAGAGTTCAACCTCGTCATGCGCGGCAGAATGTTACTCCGCATCAACGGGAAGGATCTGATACTGAACGAAGGCGACAGCATCTATTTCAACTCGGGCCTACCTCACGGCATGAAGGCTCTCGATGGAGACAAAGTTCGTTTTTTAGCCATAATCATTTAATTTAAACAAAGATGCTCGAAAAATTCGTAGAACAAACGACATTCGTGTCGGAAGAAGATTTTATCAAAAATTTCAAAGTCAAAGTACCCGAAAATTTCAACTTCGGCTACGACGTAGTTGATGAATGGGCCAGAATTGAACCAAACAAAATAGCACTCTGCTGGACAAACGATCAGGGCGAACATATTGACTTCTCATTCGCCGATATGAAGAACTATACCGACATGACGGCCTCTTATTTCCAGTCTCTCGGCATTGGCCAAGGTGATATGGTGATGCTGATCCTCAAACGTCGTTATGAGTTCTGGTTTTCTATCATTGCCTTGCACAAACTTGGTGCCGTAGTCATTCCGGCTACACATCTGCTCACAAAGAAAGATATCGTTTACCGCGACAACGCAGCAAGCATCAAGATGATCGTCTGCGCCGGTGAAGAGGTAATCACGACGCATGTCAAGGATTCACTCGCTGAATCACCTACGGTTGAGAAGATCGTTTCCGTAGGTCCGCTCGTTCCCGATGGATTCCTCGATTTCCACAAGGGCATCAAGGAAGCCAAGCCGTTCGCACGTCCGAAGCATGTCAACACCAATGACGACATCTCCCTGATGTATTTCACTTCAGGCACGACAGGAAATCCCAAGATGGTGGCTCACGATTTCACCTATCCGCTGGGGCATATCACTACAGGATGCTTCTGGCACAATCTTCATCCGGGCAGTCTGCATCTCACCATCGCCGATACAGGATGGGGAAAAGCAGTCTGGGGAAAACTCTATGGACAATGGATTGCCGGTGCAACCGTATTTGTTTATGACCACGAGAAATTCACTCCCGCTGACATGCTCAAGATGATCCAGGACTACAAGATCACATCTCTCTGTGCTCCTCCAACCATCTTCCGCTTCCTCATCCGCGAGGATCTGACGAAATATGATCTCTCCTCTCTGAAATACTGCACCATAGCCGGCGAGGCTCTCAATCCCGCTGTGTTCGATACCTTCTACAAACTGACAGGCATCAAGCTGATGGAGGGTTTCGGTCAGACAGAGACGACACTGACCATTGCCACTTTCCCTTGGATGACTCCGAAACCAGGTTCCATGGGTATGCCTAATCCACAGTACGACGTTGATCTGCTCAAACCAGACGGTTCGCGCGCTGAGGATGGTGAACAAGGACAGATCGTCATTCACACAGAGAATGGCAAGCCGCTCGGACTCTTCAAAGAATATTACCGTGCACCAGAACTGACACGTGAGGCTTGGCACGACGGCGTCTATTACACGGGCGACGTTGCATGGCGCGACGAAGACGGTTACTACTGGTTCGTAGGCCGTGCTGACGATGTCATCAAGAGTTCCGGCTACCGTATCGGCCCGTTCGAAGTAGAAAGCGCTTTAATGACACACCCTGCTGTTGTGGAATGTGCCATCACAGGCGTTCCCGACGAGATCCGCGGTCAGGTAGTCAAAGCCACCATCGTCCTCTCGAAAGAATACAAAGACAGAGCCGGCGACGATTTGATCAAGGAACTGCAGAACCATGTCAAAAGGGTTACTGCACCTTACAAATATCCGCGTGTTGTGGAGTTTGTGGATGAGCTTCCAAAGACCATCAGCGGCAAGATCCGCCGTGTTGCTATCCGTAACAAAGATAACGAAGAGAACAAGTAGGCATGAAGCGCATTGCGGTTAAGATCGGCAGCAACGTACTGACACGAAGCGACGGGACGCTCGACATCACACGTATGTCGGCGCTTGTGGACCAGGTTTCACTCCTCCACAAAGAGGGAATGGAAATCATTCTGGTCTCATCCGGTGCCGTGGCTTCAGGACGAAGCGAGATCAAAGTCGCAAAAAAACTGGATGCTGTCTCTGCACGTCAGCTTTACTCAGCGGTAGGTCAGGCAAAACTGATCAACCGTTACTACGAGCTTTTCCGTGAACAGGGAATTTCCTGCGGGCAGGTGCTGACCACTAAGGAAGGCTTCGGCAGCAGAACACATTATCTGAATCAGAAACATTGCATGGAGGTGATGCTGGAAAACGGCGTCATCCCCATTGTCAATGAAAACGATACCATTTCCGTCACCGAACTGATGTTCACCGATAACGACGAACTATCCGGTTTGATTGCCACAATGATGGGTGCTGAGATGCTCGTCATCCTGAGCAACATCGACGGAATTTACAACGGCAATCCGTCCGATCCGAATGCCCAGGTGATTCGCACCATCGAAGAGGGCAAAGAGGATCTGTCGGAATACATCCAGACCGGCAAATCGTCATTCGGACGTGGTGGGATGCTCACCAAATGCAGCATTGCAAGGAAAGTGGCCGATGAAGGAATCACCGTCATCATTGCCAACGGCAAAAAAGACGACATCCTTCCATCCGTCATCAAGGAGAACAGTGATACGATCTGCACACGGTTCATTCCCTCTTCTCATCCGGTCAGCAGCGTCAAGAAATGGATCGCACACTCCGAAGGTTTTGCCAAAGGAGAAATACACATCAACAAAGGTGCGGAAGAGGCTTTGATTGGAGAAAAGGCCGTGAGTCTGCTTCCTATCGGTGTGACGCGGGTGAAAGGTTCATTCGAAAAGGAAGATATTGTCCGCATCATCAACGAAGAGGGAAAACAGATCGGCGTGGGCTGCACTTCATGCGACAGCAAAGAAGCCGCACGGATGCTGGGCCAGCGCGACATGAAGCCGCTGATTCACTATGATTATCTCTATCTTGATTAATCTCTACATTTATATATAATGAGCGTTGACTTCAACCAACTGTTGCAACATGCCCACGAGGCGACCCGCCAGATGGCTGCATTGAGCGATGAAACGATTTCGAAGATATTGACCGATACGGCTTTTGCATTGAAGCAGCATATCGGTGAGATACGGATCGCCAATCGTGAAGACCTGTCGCGAATGAATCCGGCGAATCCCAAGTACGACCGCCTCACATTAACGGAGGAGCGTCTGAACGGAATGGCCGACGACATGGCAAAAGTAGCTCAACTTCCCTCGCCTCGCAACCTGCTGCTCAGCGAAACGACAAGACCCAACGGCTTGACAATCCGCAAGGTCAGCGTACCGTTCGGCGTAGTTGGAATCATCTATGAGGCTCGTCCCAACGTCACGACCGATGTCTATTCTCTCTGCCTTCGCAGCGGCAATGTCTGCGTATTGAAAGGTGGATCGGATGCGGACAGTTCGATACGTGCCATCGTCAGCGTCATTCACGAAGTGCTGCAAAACTGCGGAGTCAATCCTGCCGTCTGCACACTCCTACCTCAAGGTCGTGAATCGACCGCAGCCATGCTCAATGCGAACAATCTCATCGATCTGATCATTCCTCGTGGCAGCAGTTCACTGATTCAGTTCGTACGTCAGAATGCCCATGTTCCAGTGATTGAAACCGGAGCCGGCATTTGTCACACCTACTTCGATCGGGAAGGTGATGCAGAGAAAGGCAAAGAGATTGTAAACAATGGGAAAACACGCAGAGTGAGTGTCTGCAACGCACTTGACTGCCTCATCATTCACAAAGACCGGCTGAGTGATCTGCCTCTGATATGCAGCAAACTGAAAGAGAGTAAAGTCATTCTGTATGCCGACGAACCGGCGTATGTCGCTTTGAGAGGCGCTTATCCCGACGAATGGCTGAAACAGGCAACGCCCGAAAGCTTCGGTACAGAATTTCTGGATTATAAAATGAGCATCCGCACCGTTTCGTCCATTGACGAAGCGCTTGATCATATTGCCCGCTACGGCTCGAAACATAGCGAAAGCATCATCAGTGAATCGCAGGAATCCATCCGTCTTTTCCGAGAACAGGTCGATGCTGCCTGCGTCTATTCGAATGCGCCCACCTCTTTTACAGACGGCGGACAGTTTGGATTCGGCGCCGAGATTGGCATCAGCACACAGAAGTTGCATGCACGCGGTCCGATGGGACTTCCGGAATTAAATACATACAAATATATAATTGAAGGGAACGGACAAATCCGCCCCATTTAAACCTACATAAAATGAGAAATTTCACATGTGTCGCCGACATCGGCAATCTTCAAGATGCACTCAAAGAGGCATTCGAAGTCAAGAAGAATCGTTTTGGCTATCAGAACCTCGGTAAGAATAAGACTTTACTTCTCGTCTTCTTCAATTCCAGCCTGCGTACTCGTCTGAGTACTCAGAAAGCGGGATTGAATCTCGGAATGAACACCATCGTCCTCGATGTAAACCAGGGAGCATGGAAGTTGGAAACAGAAAGAGGCGTCATCATGGATGGCGACAAGACCGAGCATCTGCTGGAAGCCATTCCAGTTATGGGTTGCTATTGCGACATTATCGGTGTCCGCTCGTTTGCACGCTTCGAAAATAAGGAAGACGACTACACCGAAAAGATCCTGAATGAATTTATCCAATATTCCGGTCGTCCCGTCTTCAGCATGGAAGCTGCTACGCGCCACCCGCTGCAGAGTTTTGCCGACCTCATTACCATCGAAGAATATAAGAAAACCAAACGTCCCAAAGTGGTCATGAGCTGGGCGCCGCATCCCAAAGCGCTGCCGCAAGCTGTCCCGAACAGTTTCGCAGAATGGATGAATGCCATGGACTATGATTTTGTCATCACGCAGCCCGAAGGTTACGAACTCGATCCGAAATTCGTAGGTCACGCAAAGGTGGAATATGATCAGAAGAAAGCCTTCGAAGGTGCAGATTTCATCTATGCCAAGAACTGGGCTGCCTACAGCGATCCGAATTACGGCAAAGTAATCAGCAAAGATCGCAGTTGGACAGTCGATACGGAAAAGATGGCACTCACCAACAACGCCTATTTCATGCATTGCCTGCCGGTCCGCCGCAATATGATCGTGACCGACGACGTCATCGAAAGTCCGCAGAGCATCGTCATTCCTGAAGCCGCTAACAGAGAGATTTCTGCCGAAACGGTCATCAAAAAGATCCTCGAAGATCTCTAAAAAGGTACTCTGGTAGTGTCCAAATAGGTTCTCAGGTTTCTGGAAAGGTACTCTGGTAGTGTCTGAGTAGGTTTTCAGGTTTCTGAAAAGGTACTCTGGTAGTGTCCAAGTAGGTATTTAGGTTTCTTGAAATGTACTCTGGTAGTGCCCAAGTAGGTATTTAGGTTTCTTGAAAGGTACTCTGGTAGTGCCCAAGTAGGTTTTCAGGTTTCTGAAAAGGTACTCTGGTAGTGTCCAAGTAGGTTTTCAGGTTTCTGGAAAGGTACTCTGGCAGCGCCCAAGTAGGTTTTCAGGTTTCTGGAAAGGTACTCTGGCAGTGTCTGAGTAGGTTTTCAGGTTTCTGGAAAGGTACTCTGGTAGTGCCCAAGTAGGTTTTCAGGTTCCTGGAAAGGTACTCTGGCAGTGTCCAAGTAGGCATTTAGGTTTCTGGAAAGGTACTCTGGTAGTGTCCAAGTAGGTTTTCAGGTTTCTGGAAAGGTACTCTG
>CAZIVE010000148.1:4095-6372 GCA_964542435.1 uncultured Parabacteroides sp. | reverse complement strand
AAAAACAGGTCGTAAAATCGTTCCCGCAAAATTGCAATGGCGAAAATAGGCCGTAAAATCGTTCCCGCAAGATTGAAACGGAGATTTTAGGTCGTATGAAGCTTCCTGCAAAATTGCAGTGGCTTTTTTAGGTCGTTTTAATCGTTTCATCGGGTGAAATACATGAAACCTCACGCTTCAAAAGAATTTATTTGCGTAAAAAAACGCAGCGTGTGCAACAAAACCACCCTAACCTGCGTCTATGCATTATAAATCAAAATAAATGCCTTCATGAATAAACTATTGCTCTTTCTTTCGTTTGCGCTTTGTTCAACCATCGCATCGGCACAGATTTCCTGGGAAATTAAAGGCGGTCCTTCGCTCAATACCAGTTTTCTCAATTTCTCTTCAGAAGTCAAAGCCGGAGGACGTTTCGGCGTCGGCATGGAATATCCTATCAGCCGGATTTTTTCCCTGCAATCCGGTTTGATGATCAACTTCAAAGGCTCCCATGAATCGTCCACATTTACTGCCAGCTATAAGAATTCGGATCAGACTTCGACGATAAAAAGGAAAGAAAAGAGCTGCCATCACAGACAAGACTATCTTGAACTGCCTATAAACGCCCTGTTTCGATTCCCGCTGCATCATTCCAATGCAATCCGAATCGCTTTTGGTCCCTACTTTGCTTATGGCGTGGCTGGAAATGCAAAATCGACAACGACCCGAACGGTCATGACTTCGTTTGACGATCAGACCTCCATGCAACCGGTAAGCACTTTGCCCGACGTCACCACTGTCATCATAAAAGGAGGAACGTTTGATCACGATGGATTGAACTACCGCCGCTTCGACTTCGGAATCAACGAAAGTGTCTATTTCGAACACAAACAATACTTCTTGGGAATCTACGAAGAGTCGGGACTTGTCAATCTGCATAAACGAGATTACGGAAATGCGATTGACAATACCGTTTTGGGAAGTAAGAATCTCAGTCTCGGAATCGAAATAGGTTACAGATTTTAACCGTTTCCCTGCTTGCGTTTCTCATTAAGGGGCAGATTTCTCCTTTTGAGGGCAATCTTTTCCTGTTTCATTTGGAAATATGAGCTTTATGTGCTATCCTTGCAAAACAGATTAAAAACTTTGACTATGATAACATCTTACATGAACAACGATGAGATCCTTAAGGAATTGGTCATCGATTACAAGTGGGTTTTCAAGCAAACCTGCAGGTACAAAAAGAAGAAAGCTCGTGAATATCTGAAGAAGGGGCTTTGCAGAGCGATGGATGTGGACGGCGGATATTTAGAATCGCCTGCGCATAACGTCTGGTTCTTTTTAATCAATATCAATACGAAGATGAAGAACAGTGGTTATGTGGATCATGTCTGCATAGCGCATTCAGGGCGTGGAACGTACGACTACTATCTGCTTCGGGGATTCAGAACGCCAAAACACAAGATGCCTTACTTCGTGAAAGCAACGGCGCATGTTGTCAAGAGAATTAAGGAACGCACACCGGCATTTAAGGAATTTCCTGCAGAAATGATTTGCTGCAAACTGTTCCGTTATCAGGAAATCGGGGAGAGCATTGAGATGATCGACGATCATCTTCGAGGCCAATTAAGGCGTAATTACAATATCGAGGAATCTTATGACACGATGCTACTGACCCATTTGGGCGTTTTCTTTGCCAAACGGGAGGGCCTGAATTATCATCTCAAGACGTACCTCACTCACGAAATGATTCACTGGGAAAAAGAATCAAGAGCTTTGGCCTATTGCGTCACCAATTATATCATCATGAATGAAAAGATATTCTCGATGAAGTACGCCAATGAAGCTTCTAAGGTAATGGTGGATTGCAAGGAGAAACTGGGTATTGACATTTCAGCCTTGATCGTTCCACCGTGAATCAGTGGAACGATTGACTGTTTATAGCAGGGCCGCGTATTGGCGAATCTTTTTAAGTCTGTCCATAAGCGTATGATCATCCAAAGCCTGTTGCATATTATATTTCAGTTGCAGCTTCATCAAAGAATCCGCAGGTACATCCAGTGCAGCTTCAAACATCATAGCCGTAGCTATGGTCAAAGTCCGCCGCCCGTTGAGCAGATCGTTAAGCACTTTGTAGGAGATTCCCATCTGCTCCGCTAATTTTCGTTGTGAAATCTTACGGTATTCTATCTCATCTTTCAGTACTTCTCCTGGATGAGTCGGTGTATATCCAAATCTCTCTGTTGCCATAGTTGTTCGTTATTTATAATGATTAGACAATTCAACAATGCTGCACAC
>CAZIVE010000148.1:0-3995 GCA_964542435.1 uncultured Parabacteroides sp. | reverse complement strand
ACATATTCATCAAAGAATCAATACGCTCTATTCCGTTCCTGGCTGTTACTGTGTTCTATCCCTTGGAAACTGCGCTTCTGTCCTTTACTGAAGGTATAATTGATGGTGAAAGAAACATAGGGCGCATACTTGCCATACATTGCGGAGCGCTGGATGATATCGGCAGTTGTGACGATCGATTTGTCTTTCTGGCGGCACAGAATACTGCTCACACTTAGTTTGGTCGTGAGTCGGTCATCCAGAAAACGTTTCACTACGGAAGCGTTGAGCGTGTGATAATCCAAGGTCTTTCCATAGGCTGAATGCCGGGATGAGGTGTAATCGTAAAGCACCTCGAGACGTATGTCAGCAGGCAGAATGATAGTTTGTCGCGTGTAAGCTTCCCAGCCGAAACCATGATTGTGAACCTCCTTTGTCTTGTATGTATTGTAATCCATGTTCGCCTCATTCTCCATCGTCCATCTTTTATGGATCGTTATCGGAATGTAAATGTCCCAATTCCATAGCCGCTGTCTGACGCCATCTACGGTTGTAGTCACGGTCATCGTCTTTCCGTTGATCCTCTCATCACTGTTGTAGCGGCTTGTTCCATTGTTACTCCAGTAATAGGTTGCCGTAAAGTGATACTTGTCCATCAGTTTATAGGAGAATTCTAAGGTTTGGCTATAATCGGGCTTCAAAGCGGGGTTTCCTGCCATGATGGTATAGCGCGATGAATAGAAACGATAAGGAATCAGATTGAAATAACTGATGCGGTTGGTTCGTCTGGCATAAGAAGCTGAAAATTCATGCTTATCCGATATGCTACGAGAGATATAAAGGCTTGGAAACAGATCCAGATGATGATATTTCGATTCGCCGGCGTTGGCATTGGCGTGAACATATTCTTCACGCAGGCCGGCTGTCAGACTCCATGTTTTTCGGCTTAAACCATACTTGATATAGGCAGCCTGAAGATTCTCATCGTATTTGAAATCGTAACCCATGTCAGGCTGAACAGACCAGCTTCCATCCGATAATTCAGATACCGACATGCTATTCCAGACTTCGCTATGGCTCCCTTTCACACCGGATGTGATCGTGCCGTTTGTCCCTAAATCAATCGTATGGCGAGCTTCTGCGGACACAATGGTATAAGGTTTGTCCTGATTGTTCCGCTCGTTCTCTTCCGAAAGCAAATCCGTTGAGACTCCATAGTTCTGATAACTGTAATCATCATCCACGCTGTAGTGATACTGGCGCACATAATCCGCCATGAGCAGCAGTTTGTTGCTCCCCTTTTCATCAAAACTATAGTTGTAATTGAGTGAGGAGACAAACGAATGCATCATCTGCTTCTCGAGGTGCGAAGTTTGCGTTTTGCGAACATTGCCGGCTCCTGCGCCGCTAATCAGTGTGTTACTTTTCATCTCTTCATCTTTTGCCCATTGCATGATGGAACTGTTTAGCGACAACTTGCTTCGTTTCGTGAAATCATAATAGAGATTGGCACCCAGATTATAGTTCCGATCCTTCATGTAGTCGTTCATCTTGTCATCATATATGACCTGACGTTTCAGATTGTTGGTGTATTCATCGGATTTCAGCAGATTGTCATTGCCATACGTGAATGTACCGCTGTACGTGATGTTGAAACCCAGTTTCTGATTGCTGAATGCATAGCGAAGATAGGGTCGCGTAGCTTTGTATTGAATCACATCTAAAGTGCCGCCCAAAGTCAGTTCCTCGCCGACAGAACGTTCGCGCATGAGGATTCGTATCACGCCGCCTGCGCCTTCCGCCGGGAACTCAGCTCCAGGATGCGCTATCACTTCAATCTTATCTATGTTTTCGGACTTCAATGTAGAAAGGTATTGAGCCAAGGCGTCGCCTTCAAGTTTTATTTCGCGATTGTCAACCATCACCTTCGCACCTGAAATGCCGTTTATCTTGATGCTCCCGCCTTTTGTCCAAACGCCCGGCAACTGTTGGAGAAGCGATTCTCCTGTATTCCCGATAGCCAGACTGCTGTTGCGAATGTCCACTGCAATCCGGTCGCCCTGATGCGCAATCGTAGGACGCGTTGCTATAACCTTTACGGCTTTGATATGAATGTATTGCGAATTCATGCGGATTTCCCCGACATTACTGCGATCGAAGAGGGTGAAGAGCGGTTCGCAACCGAGGCAGCTGAGCCGCGCAATCACTCGTTGCTGTTCGCAAGGGATGACGAACTGTCCCGCTTCATTGCAGACGCCACCCGTGATGAATGTCGAGTCGCCCGGCTGCATCAATTGGACACTGGCGTATTCAATGGCCATCCCCTTTTCGTCCACAACGTTCCCGATAAACTTGTGGGCTTCTTTCTGATAGCATTCCACGAAGATGTTCTTTCCGTCGAGGGTCATTCGAATGGGATAGAAGCCGAGGATCTCGCGGATGGCATCCGGCACAGACTTGTCTTTCACCGTCGTTGTCACCGTGAAATCCTCCAATTCGTTATAGACGAAGTTAACTGTGTAATCCTGCGATGCAGCGTCGATCAGCTTCAGCGCTTCCGACATGGACACGCTCCGGAATTCGTGCGTAATTCTCTGCGCATAGATCATCGGACTGATCATGCACAGCAATACGATCAACCACTTTTTCATTTTACCAGGATTTTTCCGTCTGCGTATATCAGGTTCACTTTCTCAAAATGGTTCAGCGCCACGATGACCGTCTCTACATCCTGTGTTTTGTCCCAATTGTAATGCAGGCGCAGATGTCTGGCTTCGTCAGAATGATATTCCACTGTCAGATGATAGTAGGCTGAAATCTCTTCCAGTATATTCTGTAGTTCCACATCGTCAAAGACTTTTTCGTTTGTGGCAAGCGTATCCTGCATCAGCACATCGCTTTTGCCGCTGCCGTTTTGGATTGAAGCAGCCTTCTCTGTAGCTGTTTCGGTTGTCTTTTCCTTCGGTATGAATGCCGGTCGGATCAGCGTGATGGCTGCGTATGTGATGCATGAAACTACCAATATGCCGATAAAGATAGCCGCCATCCTGCGCCAATCGAACGTATGTTTATGATGGTTCTCAAAGGACTGCAATGCTTTTTCCACATTCGCGTCAGATGGTTTGGTATAGGCCTCGTCGGTCTTCACCATCAGTTCATAAAGTTCCCGGCATTCATCATCGTCGAGCAACTTTTGCATCTCTTCTTCGGAATATTGCTCGGGATGTTCTACCATATCGAGCAGACGTTCCAGTTTATCATTCGTATCCATTTTCATTCGTCTTTTAAATTGTCTCTTAGTATCTCCAACGCATTCACGAGATGTTTGTAAACGGCAGTTTCGCTGATGGCAAGCTTCTGTGCGATTTCGCGATACTTCATTTTTTTCTCGTACTTCATCAGAAGAATCTGCCGGTCTCTGTCTGACAACCGCGTATCAACGATTCCTCTGATCCGATCCAGTTCCTTTTGGTGATGATCCTCGGATGGCATGATGGCAATCGAAGTGTCGAGGGTGATCAGCCGGCTGATCCGCTCTTTTATCTTCAAATGCCTCAGTGAATCCAGGCAGCGATTGCGGACACAAGAGTAAAGATAGGCTGCGGGATCGTTTGCAAAAGGATGGATCGTACCTGCCCAAACCTCTTCAAAGATTTCGCTTACTACATCTTCCGCTTCCTCGTTGTCCTTCAGCAGTCGCTTTGCCAGCATCAGCATCTGCCCGTAATGACTTCGAAAAAGCGTTTCGAATTGTTCTTTATCCTGCATCTTTCTTGCCGTCTTTATCTGTAAGACGAATGAACTCTGTTTTACTTAACCCTAAAAGTAGAAATAATTATATCTATATGACCTGAAAGGTAAGAAACATTGTTGTTGAACCCCCTTTATCTCCTGTCTCTTCAACAAAATCGAATGCGAATGGCTTCTCTGCTGAATAATCCCGTTGAATATAATCTTTACGAAATCTGCTTGTAACCTTTCTGAAACATGCGCTGGCTACTTTTGCGGCGAATTCT
>CAZIVE010000147.1:4091-6397 GCA_964542435.1 uncultured Parabacteroides sp. | reverse complement strand
AGCTGATCGGTTTCCTGCATGCCGTCTTTGCCGATGCTGGTCAGATTGTGGATGCTGCAATCTACGTCGTCGTCGATGATGCCTTCGACAGAGGTGACGGATTTCTGTTCCATGGCGAGGATCGCTGAGAAGACAGCGGTCGATACACCGCTGGTCAGCTTCAATGAGCACGAAGGTTTGGCTCCATCGCAGATCATTCCTGTGAGGTTGGCGATCATGTTCTTTACCGCGTAGCAGATCTGCTGGTAATTTCCGCCCATCAGATAGGTGATGCCGCAACTCGATCCGGTGGAAGCGACGACGCAGCCGCACAAGGCGGAAAGTGTTCCGAGACTTTGCTTGATATAGATCGCCGTCAGATGACTGAGCGTGAGTGCGCGGATCAGTTCTTCTTCGGTGTTGTGATTCTCTTCAGCGAAGGTTACGACGGGAAGCGTGGCGCAGATTCCCTGGTTGCCGCTGCCTGAATTGCTCATGACGGGAATCATCGCTCCGGCCATTCTTGCATCGCAGGCACAAGCCGTGCGACTAAGGATGTGCGAGAAGATGCTTTCACCCATGATGCCTTTGCCCAGCGGACGAGCGAGCGTCTTTCCCAGTTCATGTCCATAGCAGCCGTTCAATGCGTCGGCCGCAGCCTTCTCGTTGAGCTTCCGTGATTCCGTGATGAAGCGGATCTCATCGATGGGCGCGCTCATGGCGAAGTCATAGACCTTGCGGAGCGTCAGCTTGGGTTCGTCGTCGGATTTCGCTCCGGCACTCTTCGCCTGCGTTTCGAACAGCGTCTGATCGTCTTTCGAGACGAAGATGAAATTCGTATGTGTTCCGGAGATGATGGCTTTCGAACGATGCCCATCGCCTTCGCAGCTCACTTCGATGTAGAGCTTTTCGGTGATGTTCTCCTTCAAAGAGATGTGGATTCGTTTTTCATCGATATATTTCTTGCCTTGCTCAACAGCTTCCGGCGTGCATTCCTTCAATACTTCGAGCTGGTATTCCGATTTGCCGACGATGGCTCCCAAAGCCACAGCGATGGGAAGTCCGATCATTCCGGTGCCGGGAATCCCGACGCCCATGGCGTTCTTCAGGATATTGGCGCTCAGCAGCACATCGATTCTTTCGGGCAACTGGCCCAGCGTCTCTTTGGCTTTGGCTACACACAAAGCCACAGCAATCGGTTCGGTACATCCAATGGCGGGGACGACTTCTTTATGGATCAGCGCGATGATACGCTCTCGTTCTTTTTTGTCAATCATGATTCTTAGGTTTAAGCTTTTTTCATTCAAGTGCCAAACTTAGTAATAATTCTCCAGCTTTCATTCATCCTTCAGAAAAACCTTCCTTCGAAGAAACAGAAGCTGCGAAAAGTTGAGTATCTTCGCATCAAGATTTTTGAGAGAATCGTGGACAAGTTCTTAGATACACCGCTTATGAAGCAATACTTCGACATCAAGGCGAAACATCCTGATGCGATATTGCTGTTTCGTGTCGGTGACTTCTATGAGATGTACGGCGAAGATGCCGTCATCGGTGCGGAGATTGTGGGCATCGTATTGACGCATCGTTCCAACGGTGCTGCGAAAAGCATGGAGATGGCAGGTTTCCCGTTCCATGCGCTTGACACCTATCTCCCGAAACTGGTGCGTGCAGGCAAACGCGTCGCTATCTGCGACCAACTGGAAGATCCGAAACTTGCCAAGAAACTGGTGAAGCGTGGTATTACAGAGCTCGTCACACCAGGCGTTTCCACCAACGATGCGATCCTCGACCATAAAGAGAACAACTTCCTTGCTGCGATTCATTTTGGAAAAGATCTCTGTGGTGTCTCCTTCCTCGATATCTCCACCGGAGAATTTCTTACGGCCGAAGGTACCACGGATTATATCGATAAGCTTCTCAATAATTTTTCACCGAAAGAGGTACTGATCCGTCACGGACTGAAGTCTCAGTTCGAGGGCACGTTCGGTCCGCATTATTTCGTCTTCGAACTGGACGACTGGATCTTCACGACGGAAGCTGCCGAAGACAGACTTCTCAAACATTTTGAAACGAAGAACCTCAAAGGGTTCGGTGTGCAGCATCTGACACAGGGAATCATCGCTTCGGGCGCCATTCTCTATTATCTCGATCAGACACAGCATACACAGATATCACATATCCTTTCACTGACTCGCATCGAAGAGGAGCGTTATGTGCGCCTCGATCGTTTTACGGTGCGCAGTCTCGAGCTGGTCAATCCGATGGCGGAAGATGGAAAGAGTCTGCTGTCGGTTCTCGACAAGACCATTTCGCCGATGGGCTCTCGT
>CAZIVE010000147.1:0-3991 GCA_964542435.1 uncultured Parabacteroides sp. | reverse complement strand
AATGACGAACTGACTCGCATCGCCGATCAGCTTAATGTCTGTCAGATTATCCGTGACCGCATCGATAAGGAGGTGAATCCGGATCCGCCGGCTTTGGTTAATAAAGGTGGCGTGATTGCAAGTAGTGTGAACAAGGAACTCGACGAGCTGCGTTCGCTTTCGGGCGACAGCAAGGATTATCTTCTGCATGTGCAGCAGCGCGAGATGGAACGTACCGGCATCAGCGGACTGAAAATAGCCTACAATTCCGTCTTCGGATATTATATCGAAGTGCGCAATTCACAGAAGGACAAAGTGCCGGCTGAATGGATCCGCAAGCAGACACTGGTTAATGCCGAACGTTATATTACCGAAGAACTGAAGGAATATGAGGAGAAGATTCTCGGTGCCGAGGATCGTATCCTTTCCCTCGAGACACAACTGTTTGCGGATCTCGTACGAACTTTGGCCGATTATATCCAGCCCATCAAACTCGATGCGCAGCTCATCGGACGTCTCGACTGCCTCCTCTCCTTCTCCAAAGCGGCTGAGGAAAACAGATACATCCGTCCGGCTGTGGAAGACAACGATGTCATCGACATTCATCAGGGTCGTCATCCTGTGATCGAGAAACAGCTTCCCGTGGGCGAACCTTACATTGCCAACGACGTCTATCTGGACGACGAGAAGCAGCAGATCCTCATTATCACCGGACCGAATATGGCCGGAAAATCGGCATTGCTGAGACAAACGGCACTGATCACGCTGATGGCTCAGATCGGAAGTTTTGTTCCGGCTGAGAGTGCACGTATCGGCATCGTGGACAAGATCTTTACGCGCGTCGGAGCTTCGGATAATATCTCTGCAGGCGATTCCACTTTTATGGTGGAGATGAGCGAGGCTTCGGATATTCTCAACAATATGACCGATCGCAGTCTGGTGCTTTTCGATGAACTCGGACGTGGCACGAGTACGTACGACGGCATTTCCATTGCGTGGGCCATTGTGGAATACATACACGAACATCCTTCGCGTCGCGCCAAGACGCTTTTCGCCACTCATTATCACGAGCTGAACGAAATGGAACGTTCCTTCCCGAGGATTCACAACTTCAATGTTTCTGTGAAGGAAGTTGGCAATAAGGTTGTATTTCTGCGGAAGCTGGTTCACGGAGGCAGTGCGCACAGTTTCGGTATCCATGTGGCACGAATGGCAGGAATGCCGAAAAGCGTGGTGAAACGTGCCGAGGAGATTCTCAAGCAGCTCGAAAAAGAGAACCGTAAAGAGGGAATCGCAGCGCGTCCGGTCAAGGAGATCGCCTCTTCGGGCGAAGGCTATCAGCTAAGTTTCTTTCAGCTCGACGATCCTGTCCTCAGTCAGGTACGTGACGAGATCAAGAATCTCGACATCAACAATCTCACGCCCGTCCAGGCACTCAACAAACTTTGTGAGATCCGTAAGATCGTTACGGGAAAATCATGACTTTCATCTATCAATGGAAGCGATAACCGAACCCGAGCATCAGGTTTTTGGGATCGTGGAACTTGTTCAGCTGATATCCTACATGTAGATACAGCCGCGGCGTGACATAGGTTTTTAAAGCCAGGATCTGATAGAATCCTTTCAGACTTTCTCCTTTATACAATACGTTGTGTCCGATGCCGAAATTGATGGAGAAGATCGGCATGACCAACTCCGTGCGCATGGATAAGCCGACGGCTACGCTCTCGCGGAAAGGCGGACGATAGAATTTCAATCCTCCTTTTTCATCTCTTCCTGCAACGTGGTTCTCGATGTTGGCACTTTCGTCGTATTGTCCGTCGAGCGACATTCCCGCACGGAAATAGGGACTGAAATTATACATCGGATTGAAGTTGAAACCGGCCACGCCAAACGATCCCGGCACAAGATAGCTTTCTTCGACGATGCCTTTGGAACGCGTTGCTCCATAAAGAACGACGTCGTATGTCCAATGAGATATGAAGAGCGGTTTGGGAGCCGTCTTTTCGTTGGTATGATAGTTTGCGTCGAATACCCGCGTTATGCCGATTCTTGTTCCGATCAGATTAATGCCGGAATTGGGATAATGCGTATTGCCATTGGAATAGTGCGTGAGACCGAGTCCTGCACTGAGCTGCCACGACGGATTCATCTGCCAATTTAAATACAGTCCCAGATTCATGTAGGCATTGATCTTCGAACCGACCATATCGTTCGCCCAGTTTTTGTTTTCATCGTAAGGTTTCCATCCGAACGAAGCGCCGAAGTTCCATTCATAATTCAGCGAAAGATGCTGTGACAGTGATGCGATGCGCGATCCCTGAAAAGCATAGACGGCAATCGGATTTCCCATCTCACGGGAATTGTAGAAGGTGTTGTAGGCAACTCCGATACCTTGATAGGCATACGGATAAAGTCTGCCGAGATAACTGTCCGGCGCAAAACGGAAGGCATACTTCGCTTGCAGCGACAGCGATTGATCAATCTTCTCCCCTTTTCTGTTCTTGCCTTTGAGAAAGTCTTTGGTTTGAAATACGAAGTTCGGTGCTACGTCGAATTCTACCTGATGGATGAGTTTTTTGTGCGGCAGACTGTCCGAAATCTGTCCCGGGGTTATCTGACAAACCAGCAGCATCAGCAATGTGATACAGGCGGATGGGATGTTCGCTTTCATTTCTGGATACGGTTGTTTACGATCAGATAATAATTCTCGCCGGTCGGCATCTTGCTGTGGAAAATCCCGCTGACACTTCTCAGTTCGCCGCTCTGTTTGTGACGAAGGTAAAGTGTATAGGAAGCATCAAAAGATTCGTATTCGATGACGCGTTCGATCGCCGACTTTCCAATAGGGAAGACGACCGACTTGCTGACGTCCGCGAAAGGAAGATTGCCCTTCTGTTCCGATGCCCGATAATACATCTTATCCGGCGCAAACCGCAGCTGTCCGTCCACGACGCCGTTAGGGATTTCCACCTGATCATCCTCTTTCGTGTAGGCAAAGGCTTTCTCTTCTTTGCTCTTGAACGAGATGACCTGCTTTTCGGATGAGAAGATGGACCATTGCATGGTGACAGGCGTGTCGCTTTGTATCTCCAAGCTGTCTCTCGTTCCCTCCCAGGCTTTCGTATAGCTTTTCGGAATCAGCGTATAGTCGATGTGGTCGATGGCATATCCTGCCGATGGCGACTGCACGACATTAATGGGAATATATGTATAACTGTCGCTCACCCAAACGGTGAAGAGAAAGTTCTGATCGGTGAGATTTTCAGCTACAGAGATGTCGAGGCGTTGGTCCGCGGTATGTTTCACAGTGAATCCGTTTTTGGCATTTTCATACACCAGCGTCACTTTCGGAGGCATCAGTTCGGCAAAGCTATAGTTGTCTCCGATCAGCGTTCCGTCCGCTTCATATACTTTTCCACTGAAAGAATTTTCAGGCTGTCCTGTCGCAGTGATGGCCGCGACGGACCATTTCGAGCTGTTCATGGTTACACTTGTCGAATCACCCTCGCCGCTCATCTGCAAATCTGTAGCCGACGTGGCCTTTATCTTGTCGATGAAGACATCGTTGTTGCAGCTGCTCAAACCTCCAAGAATTACCAAGAAGAGAAGTATGGTGAATAGGATCGGATGTTTCATGAAGCACATTCTCTGTATGACTTTTCTCATTTAACGCACAAAGGTAAGGCGTATTTTCCATTGTAGGTCTTTTTTTGCATACGCCCCTTAAAAAGTATCACTCTACCATCGAGTACAACTAAACAACCCTTGGGAAGCTATACTCTACCATCGAGTACAGCAAAACAACCCTTGGAAAGCTATACTCTACAGCCGACTACATCGAAACAACCCTTGGGAAGCTATACTCTACAGCCGACTACATCGAAACAACCCTTGGGAAGCTACACTCGGCAGTCGAGTACATCAAAACAACCCATGGGAAGCTTTACTCGGCAATAGAAAGCCTTCAAATTAGTTTTCCATTACGCTGCTTGTCAAAAAAAAGAATCCG
>CAZIVE010000146.1:0-6403 GCA_964542435.1 uncultured Parabacteroides sp. | reverse complement strand
TGAATCCTCGTGGCAGATCTTCAACCTTCCAGGTAGATAATCTCTAATCCTCTTTTACCGTTGGGATTCCGCTGCGCTTCATCCCACGGCTACTGATAATGTTCGCTTTCAGCGAAACTTTATTCATCTGTTTGCTCAACTTCCTTCACCACGCTGCGTTTTGCCCACGACCGACGGTTTCCTGTCTCATCTGGTTCACATTGGTTCATATTTGGCTCTTTTTTCCTTTGTAATAAATTTGTAATTGAACTCGATAAAAAATAGTTAATATTTTAATGTAATTGACTTCGGTTGTGCCATTTTTTGGCCTAAAAGAAGGAGCAATTGGATCTTTTTAAAGGAATAAAAATGAAGTAAAATGTGATATATTTGTAATCCACGGACTTAAACAGTTTCAATTGTTATGAAAAGATGATAGGATGGCGATAAATCCTTTTATTTATGCCATTTTTACTGATTCATGGTCATTAAATGAACCAATATGAACCTAAAATTTTTCTTATCAAGGTGCATATAAGTAAACTTTAAGTTTTCTATCTTTGCACCCACAACGAAGTAAAGAATGGAGTTTGGTTTTCGCTTTATTAAGGGAGAATGATTGCATTCATACCTTGATAATTATAGGGCGGTTTAAGATTTAAGAGTTAATGTTTTGTGTATGTCTTACTATTTGGGTTATAGTGATTTGCGGATAATATCATGGCAGAAGAAGTAAAAGAAAATCAATGTTTGGAAAGTGGCAAGGTTGTATGGTATGCTGTAAGGACATTCAATTGCAAGGAGAAGGAGATCAGTCAGTTTTTCACAGAAAACGGATTGATCCATTTCATCCCGATGCTTTATAAGGTTGACAAACGGAAGACGGGCAAGAGCCAGCGCGTTCTGTCTCCTGTCGTCCATAACCTTTTGTTCCTCCAGAAGACGCTTCCTGAGAAGGAGATACTCAAGATTATGAGTGACTGCAATTGGCCGGTACAGATCTTCCGTAAGGTCGATTCCAACGAGTGTTACGAGATTCCCAACAGTCAGATGACGGAATTCCGTGCTCTCTGCGATCAGAATTTCGAAGATGCTTCGTTCATCGAACAGGAAGAGATTGAGGCCAAAGTGGGTAAGAAGGTCCGTATCATCCACGGACCTTTCACTGGGATGACCGGCAAGCTGGTGCGTTTCAACAATAAATTTTTCTTCGTCAAGTCGGTCGTCGGCCTCGGCGTCATGATCCACGTCTCCCGTTGGTATTGTGAAGTGGAGAAAGATTAAAACCGTCTGAAAATAAAGGTATTGATTTGCATTTAGGCCTATTGAGACCGTGCAGGTTAGCAGATGTGCAACCTCTCCGAGGTTGAATTTTTTATCGGGGTGTTGACGTTTCTACCAATAGATTCAGACCTGACGGCCTGAAAGAAAAGGGCGAAAGGAAAAAAGAGGGCGAAAGATTTTTCGCCCCGACAGGGAATCGGATGGATGGACGCGTTTCTACCAGACGATTCAGACCTGGCGGCCTGAAAGAAAAGGAAGGATGTTCGTAGTTCGAATCAACACAAATTTTCTTTAAATAATCAATAATCAGCGCATAAAAATCAACTAATTTCAAATAATGATCCATTAATAGAGGATAATCATCATGCAACAGTAAATAATTATCAAACGATGAACACGATTTTCTCGTTTTTTTTTACACGCATTTCAAATGAATATAAAGGAATCTATTTCGATGTATGATAACACATTAAATAGAAGGATATTGATTTTGAATGTTAAAATCAAAGGTTTTTACCCCAACCTGTTGTTTATTTTCACAATCTTTTTTTAAATTTGCAGCTGATATGGCAGACGATATCTTTGTCCGTGATCGATAGAGAGCTTTTCCTCCGAGTCAGATTCTTGTACAGACGGGACATGCTGAGCTATACCCTTCTTGTTTTCTTATGTATCTGCATGAAACACGATTTTATGCGGAAGGGAGGAAGTGAGGTCTCAGGTCACCTTATCCAATACCGTCATTCTCTATCTTTCAAGATCCTACGCCTTCGCCTCTTTCCATTTTCTCGTTTCTTTGTTGCAAACCTTTTCAATAGTACAAATTGAAAAGGCTTTTTTGGTTTTAGGATAGTTACAAATAGTATTAACATAAATAACTCTTGCAATCAAATGAAAATCTTACATGTCGTTTTTTTGGGTGTTGTGGCTTTGTTAACCGCGTGCGCCTCTCCCAAAGAGGTTCTTTACCTTCAGGATGTAGATCCGTTGAAGGTTCAGAACATCGATCAGAAATACGAAGTGATCATTCACAGTGATGATATGCTCTCCATCATGGTCAACTGTAAAGATGAAGAGTTGGCATTGCCCTTCAATATGCCCCTGATTACCTATCAGATGGGTTCTTCCACCAACTATACAGGTCAGCAGCGTGTATTGGGTTATCTGGTAAACACCAAAGGTGATATCGATTTCCCGATTCTCGGCACCATCCACGCCGAGGGCATGACGCGTGCCCAACTCACAGAGTTCATCAAGAACAAACTGGTCAGCGGCAACTACATCAAAGATCCTCTTGTCACCGTACAGTTCCTGAACTTTAAGGTCTCAGTCATGGGTGAAGTGGCTCGTCCCGGCAGTTTCAACATCACCGGCGACCGCATCACACTGCTTGAGGCTCTCAGTATGGCAGGCGACCTTACCATCTACGGCCGTCGTGACCGTGTCGCTGTCATCCGCGAGAAAGACGGTCATCGCACCATCCTCTATCACGATCTCCGCTCCTCGGACATCTTCAAATCCCCCTGTTATTATCTCCAGCAGAACGATATTGTCTATGTCGAACCCAACAAGGCTCGTGCCGGACAGAGCAGCATCAACCAGAACAACTCGGCAAGCGTCTGGCTGTCGGCTATCTCTGTGATCAGCTCGCTCGCCGCCATCATCGTGACGATCACGAAATAATACAGACCTACCTAATATATAGATGTATCGATTTAATTCAATCCTATGGAATCAAACAATCAGGAATTTTCCAATCAACAGCAACAACAGCAGCAGGATACCGGCGAACTGACCTTGGGTGACATCATCCGTCTCGTCGTGGCCAACTGGTACTGGTTCGTCCTGTCTGTCGTCGTCTGTTGTGCGATAGCGTTCGTCTATCTCAAATGGGCGCCCAAAATCTATACGCGTACAGCCACAGTGCTCATCAAGGATGACAACAAAGGGTCGCAGGCGATGAGCGAGGCTTCGGCGTTCCAGGATCTCGGCATGTTCAATGTCAAGAGCAGTGTGGACAATGAGGTGCTCGTGTTCCAGGCCAAGCGCCTGATGCAGAATGTGGTGACACGACTCAAACTGGATGTGAGCTACACCATTCAGGAAGGTCTGCGCACCGTCGAGCTTTATCGTCAGAGTCCTGTGCAGGTGGAGTTTCCCGATGCGGAACCCAACCAGACCTTCAGCATGAAGATCACGCCCATCAACAAGAATGAGGTGATCGTCTCCGACATCCAAGGCCAGGGCATCTCTTATTCCAATACCTATAAGATCCCTCTCAACCGGAAGTTCAAGTCGCCTGTCGGCAATATGATCGTCATGCCGTCGCTCTATTATACGGCGCAGTATTATGGCGAAACGATCCGTGTGGCCAAGAGCGACCGCGAAGCCACCGTCATGCATTTCAGCGGTGCGATGCAGGTGGCACTCGCCAGCAAAACCGCCACCATCATCAACCTCTCCATCAAGGATGTCTCCATCCCGCGCGCTGAGGATGTGCTCAACACCGTCATCGCCATCTATAACGAGGATGCCGTCAACGACAAGAACCAGGTGATGGTCAACACTTCCAACTTCATCAACGACCGACTGATCATCATCGAGAAGGATCTGGGAAGTGTGGACTCCAACATCGCCTCCTTCAAACAGGAGAACCAGCTTACCGATATCACCTCCGATGCCGGCATTTATCTGCAGCAGGGAACGGAATACAACAAACAGACGCTCAACGTCGAAAACCAACTGACGCTGGCGCGCTATATCCGCGAATATCTCAGCTCCTCGTCCAAGTCGTCCGACCTCATTCCGGCCAACTCCGGCATCTCTGCCGCCGATGCCAATCTCGAGGCGCAGATCGAAGACTATAACGCCATGCTCCTCAAACGCAACCGTCTGGTGGGAAGCAGCAGCGACCGCAACCCTGTCGTCATGGATCTCAACAATTCCATCCAGGCCATGCGGCAGACCATCATCCGCGCCGTCGATAACCTGATCGTCAGCCTCCAGATTCAGATCCGCAACGTGCAGGCTCGCAATGCACAGAACGTCAGACGTATCGCCGAGGTGCCCGGACAGCAGAAACAGGTGCTCTCCATCGAACGCCAGCAGAAGATCAAAGAGGAACTGTACCTCTATCTGCTCAACAAACGCGAGGAAAATGCGCTCTCTGAAGCCATCACCGAAAGCAATGCGCGCATCATCGACCCTGCCACTGGCAGCAGCGCTCCCGTAGCACCCAAATCGCTGATGATCATGCTGGCTGCCTTCGTCGTCGGCTGTCTCATTCCTGCCGGCCTCTTCTGGCTGATCTCTGCCATCGATACCAAGGTGCGTACCCGCAAGGACATCGAACATGCTGTCACCATCCCGTTCGTCGGCGAGGTGCCGTCGCGAGAGAAGAAGGACAAGAACGAGATCGTCGTGCGCGAAGGAAAACGGGATTCCGTCTCCGAAGCGTTCCGCATCATTCGTTCCAACATGGACTTCATGCGTGTCAAGGCCAAGGATATGAAGGTCCTCATGTTCACCTCTTACAATGCAGGTGCCGGAAAGACCTTCGTCTCCATGAACCTCGCCATGAGTTTCGTACTGGCTAAGAAACGTGTCATGCTGATCGATCTCGATATCCGTAAAGGTACGCTGACCTCGCACACCAGCAAGAAGGTGAGAGGCGTCACCGATTATCTCTCCGGCAAGATCGACAGCTTCGAGGAGATCATCAACAAAAACGAGATCCACGAAGGACTCGACATCATCCATTCCGGTTCCGTCCCGCCCAATCCTGCCGAACTGCTCCTCAGTGAACGGCTCGATCAGATGATTGCAGCACTGCGTCAGCGTTACGACTTCATCATCATCGACAATGTGCCGAGTGAGGTGGTTGCCGACGCCGCTATCGTCAACCGTGTGGCCGATCTGACCGTCTATGTCATTCGTGCCGGCTTGTTCGACCGCCGTCAGCTGCCCGACCTGGAACAGCTCTATCGTCAGAACCGCTTCCATAATCTCTGCATCATTCTCAATGGTGTCCATTATCATCACAGCGGCTACGGTTATGGCTATGGTTACGGCTACGGTTATGGTTATGGCTACGGCTACGGTTATGGCAACAAAGACGACAAGAAGAAGTCGGACGACAAGAAGAAGTCAGACGATAAGAAAGAACCGGCGAAGGAGCCGAAGGAGGAAGCGTGATGTTTTCTCTGTTTCAACATAGGAAAAACATTCTCGAAGGCGATCTGCTGAAGGATTCCACGGATGTGCACTGCCATCTGCTTCCCGGCGTGGACGACGGCTTCCAGAATGTGGAGGATACAGAGCAGGCGCTCAGCGATCTGGCTGAGATGGGCGTCACGCAGATGATCTTTACGCCGCATGTCATGGAGGATCTCTCCAATACGAGAGCCTCCCTGCAGCAGCACTTCGAGGCGTTCTGCCAAAAGGTGAAGTCGCCCGTGCGGCTGAAACTGGCTGCGGAATACATGCTCGACGCAGGTTTCACGACGCATGTCAGCGAAGGGCTGCTCACGATGGGCTTCGATCGCCGCGTCCTGGTGGAGACATCCTATTTCTCTCCGCCTCCCGATCTCGACGATATGTTGTACCAGCTCAAGGTCAAAGGCTATATCCCCATCCTCGCACATCCCGAACGCTATGCCTATATGATGATGCGCGACTACGAACGCCTCAAACACAATGGCTACCTTTTCCAGCTCAACTACCTTTCTCTCGGCGGCTTTTATGGCAAACCCGCCCAGATGAAAGCCCGTGATCTGCTCAAGGCGCGAATGTACGACTACACCGGCTCCGATTGTCACAACCTCGGAAAGCATCATTGGGGTCTTTCCCACCTCAATCTTTCCTCTTCCGAGGCACAGCATCTCCGCCGCCTCTTCGATAACAACCGCACCCTCTTCGTAGGGTGACAGAATAAGCAGGACCGTAGGAAATGCAAAGCAGGGTCGTAGGTAAAAACGCATCCCCATGCTGCAGCGGAATATCCGTCGGTTTTGGAAAAACGCCGCATGGCGTTGGTGATTGTATAAACAGATGAATGAAGTTTCGCTGAAAGCTACTGATAATTTTACCTTAGCAGGTAAAATGGGTACAGATTCAAGAATACGCCGTTGATTTATTTTTT
>CAZIVE010000145.1:0-6407 GCA_964542435.1 uncultured Parabacteroides sp. | reverse complement strand
AAGGGCTGCCTTCCTTTTCGGAGACAGCCCTTTTCTCATTTGATAAACACTAAACTTTTTCAGAGTTTCTTTTGCTTAATAGAACTATTATATGGCTTTGAACGCTTGATCCAGATCGTCGATGATGTCGTCGATATGTTCCGTGCCGATGCTGAGGCGGATCGTGCTTTGGTGAATGCCCTGATCCTCGAGTTCGGCGGGACTCAGCTGACTGTGTGTCGTGCTGGCAGGATGAATCACGAGCGACTTCACGTCGGCGACGTTCGCCAGCAGCGAGAAGATCTTCAGATGATCGATGAAGGCCTGCGCCTCTTTCTTGCCGCCTTTGATGTCGAAGGTGAAGATCGAACCGGCACCGTTCGGGAAATAACGTTTGTAGAGTTCGTGATTTGGATGGTCCGGAAGCGCAGGATGGTTGATTTTGGCAACCTTCGGATTCTTCTTCAGATAATCCACCACCTTCAGCGCATTTGCCACGTGACGTTCGACGCGCAGCGACAGCGTTTCCAATCCCTGCAGGAGCAGGAAGGCGTTGAACGGACTGATGGTCGCGCCGGTATCGCGCAGGATCACCGCACGGATTCTTGTGATGTAAGCTGCCTTTCCGGCTGCGTCGGTGAATTTGATGCCGTGATAACTCGGTTCCGGTTCGGTCAGCTGCGGGAATTTACCCGATCCGATCCAGTCGAAGTTGCCTGAGTCCACGATTACGCCGCCTAAAGAGGAACCGTGACCGCCGATGAATTTCGTGGCACTGTGAACGACGATGTCGGCTCCGTGTTCGATCGGACGGATCAGATAAGGCGTGCCGAACGTGTTGTCGATGATCAGCGGAATCTTGTGACGGTGCGCGATGGCTGAAGTCGCTTCGATGTCGATGATGTTGGAGTTCGGATTGCCGAGCGTCTCGATGTAGAGCGCTTTGGTGTTGTCCTGGATCGCCTTCTCGAAGTTCTGCGGATCGTCAGGATCCACGAAAGTCGTCGTGATGCCGTAGTTGGCCAATGTGTGCTGCAAAAGGTTGAACGAGCCGCCGTAGATAGTCTTCGCTGCCACGATGTGATCGCCTGCCTTCGCAATGTTGATGATGGAATAGGTCACAGCCGCAGCGCCCGTAGCGACAGCCAATCCTGCGATGCCGCCTTCGAGAGCAGCCACGCGGTCTTCAAAAACGCCCTGCGTCGAATTGGTCAAACGTCCGTAGATGTTACCCGGATCCTGCAAGCCAAAGCGAGCTTCAGCGTGAGCAGAGTTGTGGAAAACATAGGAAGTGGTCTGATAAATCGGCACGGCGCGAGAGTCTGTTGCGGGGTCTGCCTGTTCTTGTCCTACATGAAGTTGTAAAGTCTCAAAATGTAATTTCTTCGTTGCCATAATATTCGTTTGTTTTAGAATTATTTTCTGATGCAAAGGTACGGTGACAGAAAATATACTGTACACTTTTTCAAGAAATGAGAAAATATCCCTAATTTTGCCCAAACGAAAGAACAAACATTCGGCAACGTTCTGCTTTGACGTTGCTCCAAAGAAAAATATTCTATGACAAACTTAGACGAAACGGATCTCAACATCCTGCGCACGCTTCAGGAGAATTCCAATCTGACCACAAAAGAGCTGGCCGAGCGCGTCCATCTCAGTTCCACGCCGGTCTTCGAACGCCTTCGCCGCTTGCAGAACGAAGGCTACATCAAGAAATATATTGCGGTGCTCGACGCCGAGAAGCTTCACATCGGTTTCATGGTCTTCTGCCAGGTCAAGCTGAAGCAGGTAAACAAACAGATCGCGCAGGACTTCACGGAAGCCGTCGGCGCCATGCCTGAAGTGGTGGAATGCTACAACACTTCAGGCGAGTTCGATTATCTGCTGAAGATTCTTGTCTCGGATATGACGGTTTACAGGAATTTCGTACTGGAGAAGCTCGGCATCATCGATTGCGTCGCTTCGCTCCAAAGCATCTTCGTCATGGACGAAGTGAAGCACGAATACGGATTTCCCGTTTGATATTTACGGATGCAGCACGCGTGCAACGGGTCGGTCGCCTTCGAGGAATCCGATGACGTTGTCGCAAACGGTGCGAGCCATGATGATGCGCGTTTCGAGTGTCTGCGTGCCGATGTGCGGCGTAAGAACGACGTTGTCCATCTCGAGCAGTTCGTCCATCGGATAATCTCCGTTCTCGAAGACATCGAGTCCGGCGCCCTGAATGGTTTTGTTCTGAAGCGCTGCGACGAGCGCCTTTTCATCCACCAGCGGACCGCGTGACGTGTTGATGAGGATAGCGGAAGGTTTCATCAACTTGAATTCAGCTTCTCCCATGATGTGGAACGTGTCGGGCGTCAAAGGTGCGTTGATGGATACGAAATCCGAAGTCTTCAGCAACTCCTCTTTGGATACGAAGGTCACGCCGAGTTTCGTCTCGTCTTCGATATAAAGCTGGTGGCGATTGTGGTAAACGACGCTCATGTTCATAGCGCGGGCACGTTTCGCCAACGCCTTTCCTATTCGTCCCATTCCGATGATTCCAAGCTGCTTTCCCGAAATGTTCGTTCCGAGATTCTCCAGCACGCCGACCTTCATATCGTGGCGCAATGTCCGAAGCTTGCGGTCACATTCGGTGATGCGTCGAGCCGTGTCGATCATCAGTCCGAGCGCGAGGTTGGCTGTAGGATCCGTCACCGGATCGGGCGTATTGGCCACGGTCAGTCCTTTTTGCAAGGCATACGCCACATCAATATTGTTATATCCCACGGCATAATTGGCGATAAGTCTCAGTTTTGGAGCATGGTCAATCAGCTCTTTGTTGACGGGAAAGTCGAACATCGAGCAGAGTACATCATATTCGGGAATCATCTGAAAGACCTCGTCGTACGTAAAGTCGCGATGGTCGGGAAACGTCACGTCGTATTTGCTTTCAAGCTCCGTAAATCCTTCGCGGAACATGTCATAAGTCACCAGTATCTTCATTGTATTGTGTAAGTTATTTATAAGTTTTCTTTGCAATAAGCTTTTAATTTGCCTTAGAATGAACCAAAAGATTCCTCTTTTGTTATCAATGAACAAAATTAATGAATTTGTCCGTATCTTTGCGGACAAGAATAAAAAATGAAAAGAAAATGAAAAAGATTATTCTACTCGCACTGTTGTTCGTAGCATCTTCTCAGATAGGTGCGCAGACACGAACCACAACTCAGTCCAGAACGGCCGCTAAAACAACGACTTCTTATTCTGCTCCGGAAGGCGCATTAGGCGCAGGCATTTACATCATTCCTCAGATTGGTTTCAACGCCAGCACGATCACCGGAACGAGTGATCTGGGAACATCCATGCGTTTGGGTGCCAATGTCGGTGTTATGGCAGAGTTTCAGGTAAGTCCTACTTTCTCTATCCAGCCCGGTATCATTTATTCTATGCAGGGTGAAAAACTGAAGAAATCTTATGCCGGACTTTCCGGTTCTTTGACAGCACAGCTCGACTATATCAACATTCCTATCTATGCAAAAGCATATGTTTATAATGGACTCTATTTCTTCGCTGGTCCTCAGTTCGGATTCAATACCCGTGCCAAACTGCACGAAGCAGCCAATCTGATTATCGTGAAGACGAGCAGTGACATTGCAGACCTGAAGGATTATGTCAAGGATTTTGATTTCTCTATCGGCTTGGGCTTGGGCTATCAGGATCCGAGCGGTTTCATGGTATCAGCGAACTATAATATCGGTTTGACAGATATCGTTGATGATAATGTCCTGGGCAAATCTTCTTCCGAAACAAGAAGTGCTTCTTCGATTGCCAATACGGCGATCAATCTGTTGACAGATAATGCGAAGAACGGCGTGCTGCAGATTAATATCGGCTACCGCTTCTAATGGTACTCAACTACATCTGGATCGCGTTCTTCCTCATCGCCTTTGTTGTGGCGTTAGGGAAATTGGTTTTTATGGGCGACACGACCGTGTTCACCCAAATTGTAAACGCATCCTTTGATGCAGCTAAATCGGGATTTGAAATCTCTATAGGATTAACTGGCATTCTGTCTCTCTGGCTTGGCATCATGAAGATCGGCGAGAGAGGCGGAATGATCCAGGCCTTTGCACGAATCGCACGTCCCATTTTTTCCAAACTCTTTCCTCAGCTTCCCAGCGATCATCCTGCTACAGGTTCCATCTTCATGAATTTCTCAGCCAATCTGCTGGGACTCGACAATGCCGCCACTCCTTGCGGTTTGAAGGCCATGCAGCAGCTTCAGGAGCTGAACGACAAAAAGACTGAAGCGACCAATTCGATGATCATGTTCCTTTGCATCAATGCTTCGGGACTGACCTTGATTCCTATCACCATCATGATGTATCGTGCGCAGATGGGCTCTGCGAATCCTTCGGATGTTTTTCTCCCCATCATGCTTTCCACGTTCATCTCGACGATCGTCGCTATTCTGGCCGTCTGCTTTCATCAGCGCATCAATATTCTGCAGCGGAACCTGATGTTTTTCTTCGGCGGATTGATCGTCTTCATCGGCGGACTGGTCTTCCTGTTCCGTTCCATGCCTCACGATCAGGTATCGCTTTGGTCCACTTTCTTTGCCAATGCGCTCCTCTTCACCATTATCTGCGGATTTATCCTCGCCGGCATACGCAAGAAGATCAATGTCTATGATGCCTTCATCGAAGGCGCCAAAGACGGATTCCATACGGCGGTGACGATCATCCCTTATCTGGTGGCCGTATTGGTCGGCATCGGAGTGTTCCGCGCATCGGGAGCGATGGATTATCTGATCAATGCCATCCGTGATGGCGTGGCAGCTTGTGGACTCGACACGCAGTTTGTCGGAGCCTTACCTACCATCTTTATGAAACCTCTGAGTGGAAGCGGCGCACGCGGACTGATGCTCGACGCTATGCAGACGTACGGAGCCGATTCTTTCGTCGGACGTCTCTCCAGTATCGTTCAAGGTTCCTGCGACACGACCTTCTATGTTGTTGCGCTCTATTATGGAAGTGTCGGTATCCGCAATTCCCGTTACACTATTCAGTGTGCGCTCTTGGCCGACTTAGCCGGAGCTATCGCTGCCATCTTCCTCACCTATCTCTTCTTCGGATAGACTATCCGAATGTCATATCTTATTTCTTGAGGGTGAAATGGTCCAACTCTTTTCCGTTTTCATCCAGAACTTTCAGATCCATTGCACTTCTGCTGGCTTCAGCCTGCAGCACGCTGTTGTTGGAGTTTACGAGGATGGGGAAATGAATGGCTGAGGTGGCTTCCCAATGCTTGAACTCGTGCAAATGGCCGCACAACATGATGTCGGGTTTGGCTTCGTTCAGCAGCGGAACGAATTTCGCGAGAACATCTCTTTGTCCGTGCCAGTCCTCGGCAGGAGGCATGTGAGCGACAATGACCTTGAAGGGAGCTTCGGTATATTCCTTGCTTGTGAGAACTTCACGCAGCCAATTGGCCTGTTCGCTGCGGTAGTTGTCGTAATCCGTGATGCCGGCATATTCAATGTCGCTATCCGGTTTGTCTTCGCCTGTGTCCAAGATGACGAAGCAGACGGGACCTTGGCTGAACATATAGTAAAGGTGCGGCATCATGGGTGAGAAGTAGGTCGGGAATTCCGTTGCAAACATGCCGCGCGTCTCGTGGTTACCTCGAGTGTAATACATCGGAATGGTCGAAGCAAATAGCTTGACAGCGGTATCCATGAATCCATCGAACACCTGTTTCTCGCTGTCTAACGAAGAGACCATGTCGCCATTGAACAGGAAAAAGTCGGTCTTCTTGAGATCACATTCGGAGACGAGCTTCTTCAGCATATTATTGTCGCCGTGAATGTCGTTGACCATAGCGAACGAGATGCTTTTCGCATCCGGATTGACCGTGCAGAAGCTGAGCGGCTTCTCATCATAGACTTCGGTCGCTGCTGCATTGCCGTAGATGACATGATGTCCTTCGTGGCTGAGCACCTCCTTGGCAAAAACACGATAGCGGTAACGTGTGCCGGGTTTCAGTCCGGTCAGCTTGACACAGTGGACAGTGGAAGTGGTCTTTATTCCGATCTTTGTATCATAGAAGCGTGGCCTTTCCATCGAATAGAAGCTGTCGTCACCATCCGGCGCCAGTTCAACCCATCCGATGGAAGGTTTGTCTGAACACCAAACGATGGTAACTTCGTTCGATGACATATTCTGCAAATAGGGACCGTGTGATAATCTGATGCCGTCAGCGCTCCAGGCCGGAGCGAGGCAAGTCAGCAATAGAATAATAAGTAAATAGATCTTTTTCATCTCCGATTTTGTTTGAGTGCAACGAATATCGTCATTTTCTACGTAAAAGGATGCCTTTCCAAGGAGAATTCGTCCATCACCCCAATGGAATTTGATAAGAGAATGTGGATTAATCTCTATCTTTGC
>CAZIVE010000144.1:5116-6476 GCA_964542435.1 uncultured Parabacteroides sp. | reverse complement strand
TCTCATCTCTTCTTGATGATCGGATCGCCCATCGCCGAAGCGTCCTTATCCGATTAACTCAATGAAAAGACCCTATATTTTTATTGGTATCCAATAAAAATAAGTCATTAGAACAGATGAGACGAGGTGTTTTCGTACGTGTATAAGCCTCGCAAATAGTTCCTATGGAGGGGAAAAAAGCGACTGTCTTGTTTAGCGGTTAGGAAGCAATCCATATCCGTTAGTCATGTGCTTGCGTCGTTCACGAATTTCTTCCAACGTCTCCAGATTGCCAATGGATGGCAGATCGTGTTTCCTCGAATCTTCCAAGAATGTCCATGCATATTTCGAAGCGATAGCAGAGTCGCGCATGGATGGGAGATGCGGATTACGCTTCCCCGATTCAATCGAATCTGCAAACAAGTCCACTAACACATCGATATTCTTGCCTCCATAAGGCTTCTCCAGATCTATCGTTTCATTCACACCGTGGAGCGATACTTTTGCTGTTTTGAAATCATGCGTCATCCGAGCTATGCCTTTCGTCCCGATGATGTCAATATAAGAATTGTGGATCTGATCTTTTGCCAGCTGTCCGTAAACGAATCCCTGCGTTATGTCAAAAACCACTCCATTCTCAAATGTGCCATGGCACTGAATCCACCATGGATCCTTGTAGCTCCACATATCGATGCCTTGCGCATGCCACGTCTTGTATTCACAGCCGGCATACCAACGCGCGATGTCCACATAATGCATTCCACAGTCATGGAAAGCCGGTCCCTCGTATTCGTGTCCTTCTCCAGGAGCCAAGCCAGGCGTCATGTGGCACACCCTGATGATGGCCAATTCTCCGATTTCACCTTTTTGTATAAAAGATTTGATGGTGTTGTGATACCATGAGTTGCGAAGATAAAGATTCACCGTGGTGATATGATTATACTTTTCAACTGTATTTACCACTTCCCATTCGTTTTCAACCGTGTCGGCTATGGGTTTCTCTGAAATGATGTGTTTGCCTTTGCTAATGGCATATTTGATCTGTTCCTTACGAAAGTTAGCCAATGTGCAAAGCACGACAGCCTGTACTTCGGGGTCATCAAAGACCACCTTCTCGTCTGAAACAACTTTGGATTCAGGACTTCTCTGATGTGCGACTTCACGAGCAACTTCGTTTACGTCACATATATACGAAACTTCGTAGCGCCCGTTCTTTTGAAGTTCATCTAAATAGAAACGGCCCATTCTGCCGAATCCGATGATTCCTATCTTAATTTTCATAATCCTACTAACTCCTATATTACAATTGGTTTTACTTACAATGAGAATCTTCCTAAAAGAATTGAGTACAGCAAAGGTACTTATAAAGGTGCAATTCGTA
>CAZIVE010000144.1:0-5016 GCA_964542435.1 uncultured Parabacteroides sp. | reverse complement strand
CTTCCCATCTGAATGGATTCACGCATACCGTTAAAGGTGTGAATGGTGTAATCGTTGACGGTCCATTTATAGAGCGTATCATGCTTGATGGTCTTGGCGGTGAGACGCGAGATCAATTTTTTGTCCTTGAAATGTTCCAAGGAGAAACGATAACCCATGTCGGCACGATCATCGTAACGGTCGAAATAGGCAACAACACCGGGACTGATCTTGAGCTGTGCATTCTCCACATAGTCTACCTTCTTGTTCTTGATATATTTGTTCTGGAAATCAATTCTCACTTTGTTTGCCGGCGGAATGACGAACGCACCAAGCAGGAACGTGAATATAGCAATCACCGCAGCTGAAATCGCATAAGGCAACATCAGTCGTCTGAAACTGATGCCGCTTGCCAAGATAGCGATGATTTCGGAATTGTCAGCCAGTCGCGAAGTAAAGAAGATGACAGCGATGAAGGTGAAAAGCGGTGCGAATAAGTTGACGAAATAGGGAATGAAGTTGAAATAGTAATCGATGATGATGGCTTTGAGCGGCACATCGGGATTCAGAAACTTATCAATTTTCTCGTTGATATCGAATACGACGGAAATGGTAATGATCAGGATGATGGCGAAGAAGAAAGTTCCGAGGAACTGCTTGATGATGTACCAGTCGAGGCGTTTCAGATGTGATTCGCCTTTCTGCATCTTGGTGGATACACGCATCTTCGCAATCTCCACTTTAGCTCTGTCCTTTATCTTAGAAAACCACTTCATTGTTTCTTGTTAAAGTCGATTGCCGAAGCCATCGATGATACTGTTCTTCCAGCTTACAAAATCACCTGCGGCAATATGTTCGCGTGCCTCTTTCATCAGATTGAGATAGAGAGCCAGATTATGAATGGATGCGATCTGAAGTCCCAGTATCTCGTTCACTTTGATGAGATGGTGCAGATAGGCTTTGCTAAATCTATGGTCCACAACGGAAGTACCTTCAGGATCAAGCGGGGAAAAGTCGGCTTCCCATTTCTTGTTGCGCATGTTCATCGTGCCGTGACGTGTGAAAACCTGAGAGTTTCGACCGTTACGCGTAGGCATGATGCAGTCAAACATATCCACACCTCGTGAAATAGCCTCCAGAAGATTCGCCGGCGTACCGACGCCCATCAGATAACGCGGTTTGTCTTTCGGCAGAATCTCGTTCACCACTTCAATCATTTCATACATCTTATCTACCGGTTCACCAACAGCCAAGCCACCAATGGCATTACCGTCAGCACCTTTGCTGGCCACATTCTCAGCGGCACGTCTGCGAAGATCGGGATAAATGCAACCCTGTACGATCGGGAACAACGTCTGTTCATAACCATACTTCGGTTCCGTCTCATGGAAATGCTTGATACAGCGATCCAGCCAACGCTCCGTCAGTCCCAATGAACGCTTGGCGTAGTTGTAGTCAGCCTGTCCGGGACAGCACTCATCGAATGCCATGATGATATCCGCTCCAATGGAACGTTCGATGTCAATCACCTTCTCTGGAGTAAACAAATGTTTTGATCCGTCAATATGCGAATGAAATTCGACACCCTCTTCGCGCATCTTGCGGCAATTGGCAAGTGAGAACACCTGATAACCGCCGCTATCCGTAAGGATCGGTTTGCTCCAGGTATTGAACTTATGCAGGCCGCCGGCTTGCTCGATGATGGTTGTTCCCGGTCGAAGATAGAGATGGTAGGTATTTCCCAGAATGATCTGAGCATGAATATCGTCTTCCAATTCAGACATCTCGACTGCTTTAACTGCACCCTGCGTACCCACGGGCATGAAAATAGGCGTTTCAATGGTGCCATGGGCAGTAGTAATCAAACCAGTGCGGGCATCAGATTGCGGATCGGTGTGTAGTAACTCGAATTTCATGCGGCAAAGGTAACTATTTTCTCTTATTCGGGATGTTTAATAATGAAGCAAACGGCGCATCGTCTGAAGTTTCTCTTCCGTCTCCATCCATTCATCTTCCAAGATCGAAGCTTCGAGCAATCCGCCTCCGGCAAACAGTGTCAGTGTATTCTTGGAAGCCTGCATACAACGGAGATTGACATAAATATCGCTCTGTTCTTCGGGACGAATGGTTCCTACGAAACCGGAATAGTAGCCTCGCGTATAACCTTCGTTCTGAAGAATGAAATGAAAGGCATCGTCTTTGGGCAAACCACAGACAGCAGGCGTTGGATGGAGCAGCGAAAGAATAGAGCCGAGTCGTGATGTATCTCCAAGATGAAACTGGAAATCGGTTCGCAGATGGGCCAGTTCACCAGCTTGAATCGTATGAGGGCTGTTTACTTGAGGCTCTATCTGTATGGAACGAAGCTGATCGAGAATGTAATTGGCTACCACCTGTTGTTCCTTTCGGTTCTTTTCATCCCATGAATCGGGCAGTTGTCCCTTGA
Source organism: uncultured Parabacteroides sp. (assembly GCA_964542435.1). Lineage (GTDB taxonomy): Bacteria > Bacteroidota > Bacteroidia > Bacteroidales > Tannerellaceae > CAZIVE01. The sequence continues at coordinate 2,591 of CAZIVE010000144.1, read as the reverse complement.
CGATAGGTTGTGTGCCTGCCAAAGCCACTGTTTTCCATTCATTTCCTTTGCCGGAAAGAAGAATTTCCGGCGTTCCACCAATCCAGATTCCGGTTTGAGGTGTGTGCAACAGATACACAAACGAATGGACATAACGGCGTTCTGCCTTGCAGAAGGTGAGGGCAGGAGAGAAGTGCTCTGTTCTTGGCAGACTGATGCTGCGCGAAAGGACGATCTTCTTCAACTCCTTATTCTTCAGACAAAGTTTAAACCGTTCGAAGCGTTGCGCATACGTTGTGGAAACAGCTTGCTGTTCGTCGATGGAATCGCAGTCGTGATTCTTTTCGGAGCCCAAGTCTGCAGTGACATTTACAAGGCCATGACGTTCTGGATGAACCAAAACGATAGGATGCTGGTCGTTGATTTGGAAAGGAGCGATGACAAAACCCTCTTTTCCGTTCAGATCATCCAAATGATCAATCAGTTCTACTTCTTTCGAATGCTGTATGATGTAATGAATGGAAGGGTCGTCAGGTAGACGATACAATGCAAAGCACTGGTTCTCTTCAATCAATCTGTTGATCTCTTCGCAGCTTACCGATTCCATCACCTCTTCTTGATGACGCTATTTACCACTCTGATTGTAGAAACAAGTTTATCTGTGGAGGTAAAGACATCGACATTCCATACATGCGACGAACGTCCTTTATGCAGAATTGTTCCAACGGCTCTGACCGTATCACCTTCGTGTGCAGAAGAGACATGGTTGCCGCTTACCTGCATTCCAACAATGATCTCGTCGGGTTGTGCAATAATCATGGAACCCATTCCTGCTACCGTTTCAGCAAGAGCCAAAGTTGCACCACCGTGAAGAATGCCGAAAGGCTGACGAGTGCGTTCGTCCACAGGCATCGTGGCTTCGACGCGTGTCTCAGAAGCATATGTATATTGAATGCCGAGATTTCCCATCAAAGCATGCTGAGCTCGAATATTGAGCTGGTCGAGCGGAATCTCTGCAGGACGAATGGCAGCAATGATACCCGTCTCAATGGCTGCTGCGACGCCTTCCTCATTATTGCTCAGCGTAACAGCGCCTGCACAGATCTTGACGGAGTCGCGTGCATTTCCCATGGCGACACCTTTGCCTGCCATCTGGATCATCGTTACATCACACACGCCATCTCCGATAGCCACAACCTGTTCACTGGTTATCTTGAGATTTTCCATGATGACACCCATCGTGTTGCCTTTGTTGATGGATTGCGGAACGACCTCGAGAAAATAATCTTCCGAGCGGAAGACGTCGAGTGTTCCTGCCAGACGTTTCTTCCAATGTTCCTCAAGATCTACCAGCGCCTTTTCGTCATCACTTGCCAGCATAATCTTGCAGGGGCTGAAATCGACAGCCTCCGTAAAATTGTCTGTGGCGATGATCCTCATGTGATTCAGATTGGCTTCGTCAATCACATGCTTGTTATCGGGTTGATTGGTGAGGATGAAGTCTTCGTGATAGGTGAAGATAGCGAAGTTATTGGCTTCAGCTTTACGGTTGATATAGTCAATCATCGCCGGATCGATACGTTTCTCAAACAGCAGTTCATTGGTTTGTGCATTGATGATCTGTCCGCCGTTATACGACATGATGAATCCGCCGTAATGATTCAGTTCGAGTGTCTGAGCAAGCGGCGCTACACCATACGTTGGACGTCCTGAAGCCAAAGCAATATGAATGCCCATCTGCTGAGCTTTCAGAATATCAGTCTGTGTGCGAGGAGTAATCTCCTTCATATCATTTAATAATGTCCCATCAACGTCAAGGACTAATAATTTACATTTCATATCTGGTTGTATTTTGGTAATCAGTATTGTATTTTATTAAAAACAAAGATAAAATGAAAAATATAGAAATCGTCTCTTTCTTCACACTATTTATTATCCTTTACCAGCATATAAACCGCTCCTTTCTCTTGGATGTACTGATAAAACTCCCGATAGAACTTCTCTCGGTTCATCGTAGCGGAATCACCAACGATGATCAGTTTCATGCGAGCTCTTGTGATGGCAACGTTCATACGACGGAGATCTTTCAGGAAACCTATACTTCCATTGTCATTAGCTCGAACGAGACTGATGACGATTACATCGCGTTCCTGTCCCTGAAAGCCGTCCACAGTGTGTACAGTGATTTGTTTACGAAGCTTACGAAAGAATTCATCGTGACGAATCATGTTTCGGATGAGCTGCATCTGTGCTCGATAGGGCGAGATAACGCCGAAGTCGATGTTTTCATCCAAGATTCGTTCCTTACCGATCTTTTCAATATACATCTTGAGCTGCTCAATCATCAAAGCTGCCTCTTCATCATTAATATGGCTCATGCTGTGAGCCTTCGTTGTCTCTGTCAGATCCAGTTCCGACGTGTCATACCAGACAATCGGAATGTCCAAATCCAAAATACCACGATCACGGACTTCCGGAGCTGCCTTCAGCAAATCGTGATAAAACCAATGGGAAGGGAAACGCATGATATCTTCATGCATGCGATATTGTATAGTCAGTTGCGATACCGTGTCCGGCTTTCTCTCGGCAATCTTCTCCATCAAAGTCCGGTC
>CAZIVE010000143.1:0-6488 GCA_964542435.1 uncultured Parabacteroides sp. | reverse complement strand
TTTGAGTGAGAAAATGAGAAAATGGCGACGGTGATAAAGGGGTGACAACGCGAAAAAGTTATCACCTTAGTGCGCTTCGAGCCAGTTTATGCCAGTGCCGCAGTCGGCAATCAGCGGGACTTGCAGTGGAATGACGTTCTCCATGCCATCGAGGACAATCTTTTTCACCTCGTCGAGTTCCTCTTGATAGACGTTGAAATTGAGTTCATCGTGTACCTGCAGAATCATCTTGCTGCGCAGACCTTCCTTTTCGAAGCGCGCGTAGATGCGGTTCATGGCCAGTTTGATGATGTCGGCGGCACTGCCTTGGATCGGCGCATTGATGGCGTTGCGTTCGGCATAACCGCGCACCACGGCATTGTGCGAATTGATGTCAGGCAGGAAGCGTTTGCGATGAAAGATGGTCTCGACATAACCGTTGGTTTTCGCGCGCTCGATGCTCTCGTTCATATATTCCTTGATGCGATGATAGGTCTGAAAATAACCGTCGATCAGTTCCTTCGCTTCGCCGCGCGGAATCTCCAGTCTTTCGGCCAATCCGAACACCGAGATGCCGTAGATGATGCCGAAGTTGGCCGTCTTTGCTTTGCGGCGCATCTCCTTTGTCACCTCGTCGATGCTCACGTTATAGATCTTCGCGGCTGTCGCTGCGTGGATGTCGGCACCCGAGCGGAAGGCAGCGATCATGTTTTCGTCGCCGCTGAGATGGGCCATGATGCGAAGCTCGATCTGTGAATAGTCGGCGGAGAAGAAGATGCAGCTTTCGTTTTCGGGGATGAAAGCCTTGCGGATCTCGCGTCCCAATTCCTCGCGCACCGGAATGTTCTGCAGGTTGGGATTGGTGGAACTGAGTCGTCCTGTGGCAGTCACCGCTTGATTGTATGAGGTATGGATCTTGCCTGTTTCGGGATTGATCAGTTTCGGCAGCGCGTCGATGTAGGTGCCGAGCAGTTTCTTGTAGGTGCGATATTCGAGAATCTTTTCCACGATGGGATGTTTGCTGCGCAGTTTCTCCAGCGTCTCCTCGTTGGTGCTCAGTCCGCCCGTCTTGGTCTTTTTGATGTTTTCGCCGAGGTTGAGTTTGTTGTAGAGAATCTCGCCGACCTGCCGTGTGGAGTTGATGTTGAAATCCTCACCGGCCATTTCGTGAACCTCCTTTTCGATGCGGTTCATCGTGTCGGTCATCTCGCGCGACGAATCCGACAACGCTTTCGTATCGACGGTGACGCCGGTTGATTCCATGTCGGCGAGCACATAGACGAGCGGCATCTCGATCTCGTCGAAGAGTTTTTCCACGTTCGCCTCCTTCAGTTTGGGTGCGAAGAAGCGGAAGAGCTGCCAGGTGATGTCGGCATCTTCGGCAGCATATTCGTAGATCTGATCGATGGGCACGTCGCGCATCGTCTTTTGCATTTTGCCTTTCGCGCCGATCAGTTCCTCGATGTGCACCGTTTTATAGTTGAGGTAACGTTCGGCAAGGTAATCCATGTTATGCTTCAGTTCGGGATTGAGCAGATAATGGGCCAGCATCGTGTCGAAAATCTTTCCGGCCACCTTCACATCGTAACGGCGCATCACGATGATGTCGAACTTGATGTTCTGTCCGATCTTCTCGATTTTCTCATTTTGTAAAACCGACGCAAAACGGTCCACCACTTTTTTCGCCTCGCTCCTTTCCTCGGGAACCGGCACGTACCAAGCCTCGTGTTCGTTCACAGCGAACGACATTCCCACGAGATGGGCCCGCGTTGGCTCAATATGGTCTGTTTCCGTGTCAAACGCGAATTTTTCCTGACACGAAAGTTTGGCTGCCAATTGCACCTGTTTTTCCTCATTATCAGCCAAATAATAGCTATGAGGCGTTGAAGTTAAGTCCGCGAGAATTGAATTTTTGGGTTCTTCCGTCCCCTCGGTCGCGAATTCTGCGAAGAGCGAACCTTGAATAGGCTCTGATTTTTTAATTTCCTTAACATTTTCCTTCGTCAAGTCCTCACGGAACTTCCGGAACTCGAGTCGTTCGTAGATCTCGATCAGTTTTTCCTTGTTGGGTTCGTCGCGCAGACATTTCTCTGCTTCGAACGCAATCGGCACATCGCGTTTGATGGTCGCGAGGAATTTGGAGAATTTGATCTGTTCGGCGTTCGTCTCGATTTTCGTTTTCATGGCACCTTTGAGTTTGTCGGTGTTCACCAGCAGATTCTCTATGCTGCCGAATTCGCTGAGCAGTTTCACAGCCGTCTTCTCGCCGATTCCCGGACAGCCCGGAATGTTATCCGAAGTGTCGCCCATCAGTCCAAGCAGGTCGATGACCTGATTTGTCGATGAAATCGAATATTTCTCCAGCACTTCCGGAATGCCCATCACCTCATAACCACCGCCGTATTTGGGACGATACATGAAGATATGCTCGCTGACCAGCTGACCGTAGTCTTTGTCGGGCGTCATCATATAGACCTCGAAGCCCTCTTTTTCCGCCCGAAGTGAAACGGTGCCGATGACATCGTCCGCCTCGAAATGCGGCACCTCTAATATAGGAATGTGGTAAGCCTCGATGATCTCCTTGATGACCGGAACGGATTGGCGGATCACTTCGGGCGTCTCCTCGCGCTGCGCCTTGTACTGTTCGAATGCCTCGTGTCGGAACGTAGGTCCGCTCGGATCAAAGGCGATGGCGAGATGCGATGGATTCTCTCGCTTCATCACATCCTGCAAGCTGTTGATGAATCCGAATATCGCCGACGTGTTCACCCCTTTCGAGTTGATCTGCGGGTTTTTTATAAAGGCGTAATAGGAACGGTAAATGAGTGCGTACGCATCCACAAGGAAGAGCTTCATACTTCTAATTCTTATATTTTTGGAACTAATTTTTCGTAAATGTACTAAAAAACTCGCTCACTCAATACTTTTTGCTACTTTTGCGTCTATGATCGATCGGAAACAAATCGAAGAACCGGTTGCGGTAGAGTTTAAGCACTTCAACGAAGACTTTGATACCTCTCTACGTAGTCAGACAGCGCTCCTGGAGTCCGCTATCGAAAAGGTGATGGCATCGACGGGAAAACATATCCGTCCGCTGTTGCTTCTGCTTACGGCAAAGTCTTGCGGGACGGTGACGGAGAACTCCATCAATTCGGCCGTTCTCATCGAACTTCTTCACACGGCCACGCTCATTCATGACGATGTCATCGATGAAACCAAGATCCGCCGCGGTGTACCTTCGTTAAACGCCATTTACGACAACCGTATCTCTGTGCTGGTGGGTGATTACATTCTCTCTTCCGCATTGGTACGTTCCATCATGACCGCCGATTTGCGGGTCATTTCCATCGTCTCCAATCTGGGACGCTCCCTTTCTGAGGGCGAGATCAAACAGCTCGAATCTGCCGATGAAATCATCATCGACGAGGAAAACTATCTGCAAGTCATCAAGAAAAAGACGGCCGTATTGCTCTCTGCGTGTGCTGAAATCGGAGCTATCACCTCGGGAGCACCACAAGAATTCATCGAAAAGAGTCGTCTTTTTGGCGAATGTCTCGGTTATGCCTTCCAGATAAAGGACGATATCTTCGATTATTTCAATGATTCCAATATCGGGAAACCGACCGGCAACGACATCCGTGAAGGAAAGATCACGCTTCCGCTGCTGCATGCCATACAGACTGCTACGCCTCAGGAAGCCAATTCTTGTCTCGATATTATTAAATCGAGATCTTTTTCTTCGGATAACGTCAACTATCTTATCGCCTTCGCCAAACATGCGGGAGGTATTGATTATGCTACGCGACGAATGAATTTCTATCGGGATCAGGCCATCTCCGTGCTCCGTGCTTTCCCTGATTCACCGGCTCGTGATTCGTTGATGATGCTCACCGACTATATCGTTGAGCGTTCCAAGTAAATATTTTTTTTTACAGCGATTTCATCGCACTTTCTCTCTCTTATGTATCATCTTATATCGTTTACTCATGAAACATCTTCATCTGCACACATTCATCTTGTTAATTCTTACGCTTTTCGTCTCTCATTCTGCAAAAGCACAATTGAATGAAGGAGGTATTCCTCCCAGTTTCGCCTATTCCAACCAGCTTCGCAGCCAGGTTGAAGTCACGCAGATTCCCGTCAATTTCTGTATCGAGGATCTCAAGCAGGTTGATGCCTGGAAGGTGAGCAACGGCGCTCCGCTGGCTACCGCCAAGATCATTCCTACCGATCTGAACATTCGTAATTCCGGTACTTGGACCACGCTTCCCGATTCCACGAAAGTGTGGCAACTACATATCCAAGCCAAAGGCGCTATCGCGTTGATGCTTTATTACAATGCCTTCTCCATTCCCGAAGGCGGCAAACTCTTTATCTATAACCCTGATAAATCGCAGGTCGCCGGTGCTTTTACGCACCATACCAATCCAACGACGACGCGCTATGCCACTGAATTTATCGCCGGTGACGAGTTGATCCTTGAATATGTGCTTCCTGCGTCCGGAGCTCTTCCCGATCTTTCGATCTCCGATGTCGGTTATGGTTATGATCATCTGACTGTTGTGGAATCGCAATCGCAGTTGCGTCTCACCGGTTCCAATACATCCGGCACTTGCAACGTCAATGTCAACTGTTCCGAAGGCGATGAATGGCAAAATCAGCAGAAAGGTGTCTGCTACATTCAGCAACGCATTGGTGATTACATCTATCTCTGCACCGGTTCTTTGGTCAATAATACGGCTCGCGATCAGAAACCCTACGTCTTGTCTGCTTTCCATTGCTTCCAGGATGATGCATCCTCTTCCTTGGTTCCGGACAGTATCTTGACGCAGACGCTTTTCTATTTCCATTATTCTCTCTCCGGCTGTGAATCTACTTCGACTCCGTCCAAACCGAAAGTCCTTACAGGCTGTAGAAGAATAGCCTATTCGCCCATCCAAGATGGTTCCGACGGCATGCTTCTTCTGCTCAATCATACGATTCCATCGACCTACGACGTCTATTATAACGGTTGGGACCGCGCTGCTTTCTCTGCCGTTTCCGGTGTCGGCATCCATCATCCGGCTGGTGATTATATGAAAATCTCCACCTTCGCTGAAATGGTTCCCTATCCGGCTAATTGGATCAATACCGATAACAAGGATACGACGATAGCCAATGCAGATTTGATCGTTACTTTCGATCAGACCAAACACGGTCACGGCGTTACTGAAGGCGGATCTTCCGGTTCACCTCTTTTTAACCAAAATGGCTTGATCATCGGTACGCTCAGCGGTGGCGGTTCCTCTTGTGAAGAGCCCAATGGTATCAATATCTATGGCAAGTTCTCTTATCATTGGGACGTGTACGGCAACTCTGATTCCACTCAGTTCAAGAATTGGCTCGATCCGATTCAATCCAATCCGACCTATCTTTTGGGTATGAATCAGTCGGGATATTCCACGGCTCAGCTGAAAGCGCCTGCCTCTATTTCAGCTGCCACGCCTACTACAACAAAAGCGGTGATTACCTGGACGGCTCCTTTGTTTTCAAAGCCTATCGTTCATGGTAACAATTCTTGCTACTATCAGTTCAATAATGAGGGAGAACCTTTTTATTACGGTCAGCGCTGGAAAGCTTCCGATTTGACGAAATTGGCTCTGAAGACCATTACGCATTTGATGGTTTATACCTCTGATTCAGCTACCTATTCTATGCTCATTGCACAAGGTTCTCGTACCTATAAACAAGCGATTCCATCGAAACTTCCCGAAGCACTGAATTCGGTCAAACTGACTACGCCTTTCGTCATTGATACGCTGAATGATCTGATTCTTTCGCTCTATGTCACCAATTATAAGAAGAACTTTTATCCTGCATACGCCGATGATGGACCTTCTCTTTATGGTCAAGGCAATATTCTTTCTTCCGATGGTGTGACGTGGGACACTTGTGACACAACCGATTTTGATGTCAATTTCCCTATCGGAGCGATTGTCTCTTCCCAATCCGGTGTGATCACGAAATCTTCACTTCTTTCCACTCAACCCGTTTCTTTCTCGAATGAAAAGTCTGCTATGCCATTGTTGGTGGCTCGTCCTCTTTCAAAGCGTTCCTTGAAACTGATCGAGTCTAATCTGGAATCTTTCCCGGAAGTATCGGGTTATCAAGTCTATCGGGATGATGTCCTGCTTAAATCCGTTCCTTCCTCTACGCTGACTTATACCGATGAAAACGTACTTTCAGGATCGCATATCTATAAGGTAACCGCACTTTATGATACCGATGAAGGTTTGCCCGCAACAGTCACTGTTTCCGGGCCTGTTGCCAATGAATCGATTTCGTTGACTACACCGTCTCTCTATCCGATACCTTTCGAGGATTTCATCCGTTTGTCCAGTCCTGAATCTGTTTCCTCTATAGAAGCCTATAACTCAGAAGGAAAGCTCATGTTATCCCTTAAAAATCCTACCTCTGTCATTCAGACTAGCTCTTTTAACAGTGGTGTCTATATTTTCCGTTTACACACA
>CAZIVE010000142.1:0-6550 GCA_964542435.1 uncultured Parabacteroides sp. | reverse complement strand
AACGAATTAACACTCAGAATTACTTTTACTACTATTTCGTTATAGCAAATCTGTACTCAGAAAGTTTTATAATCATAACCCATACTCTTTGATTGAAGAAATTTCGTTCTTAGAAAAGAGAAATCGTCTCATGGGAAAGAAAATGCGGTTCGATCTATCGAATTTCAAGTACTATGCAGACAGCACAATATGGAGAGGGATATTGAGACAACTTTTTTTGACTGAACGCGTAATGTCTTCCATATTTAAAATGCAATCTGTAACTTTACGCTCAATTAAACACAAAGACAAATCTTGAAAATCTATGAATGGTATCATTATGAAAAGGAACTTTCTTTTGCTTATACTCTTGGCCTTTACGACCTTCAGCTTCGCCCAGCAACAAGACTGGGCTCAATTTGGGCGCTATGCTGACGCAAACAAAGCGATCACGAAACGCCCCGACGTCGTTTTCATGGGTAATTCCATCACCGAACTTTGGTGGTCAAACGATTCGACATTTTTCATTTCGCATAACTATGTGGCACGCGGCATCAGCGGTCAGACATCCTGCCAGATACTGGTTAGGTTTCGTCCGGATGTGATCAATCTGCATCCCAAAGTTGCCGTCATTCTTGCGGGGACAAACGACGTGGCACAAAACCTGGGTTACATTGCACCCGAAAATACGCTGAACAACATCATCTCAATGTGCGAACTTGCCAAGGCAAACAAGATCAAAGTGATCCTCTGCTCTGTGCTTCCGGACTACGATTTCTTCTGGCGCAAAGGTTTACAGCCAGCCAATAAAATCATAGCCCTCAACAAGTTGATCAAGGCGTATGCCGATGCGAACAAGATTCCTTTTGTGGATTATCATTCAGCCATGAAGGACGAACGCAACGGATTGCCCGAAAAATATTCAAAAGATGGTACGCATCCGATCTTGGCAGGATTCAAAGTCATGGAAGAGATCGTACAGAAATCCATTCAGAAGACATTAAAATAACCTTATACATTCAAAATCATGAACAAGCTTCTTTGCATGGCGATCTTGCTTCTTCCTTTGATGACAGCAGCCGCACAGAAAACACCCTCATCGGAAGTATGGTTGACAAAAGCCGATCGTTCTGTTCTTTTTGAGAAACAGGACAAAGGGATCATCTTCACACACCAACAACGGAACGGAGCTATCATTATCGACGATCGCCAAAGCTATCAGTCGGTGGATGGTTTTGGATTTGCCTTGACGGGCGGAAGTGCGTTCCTCATTCATCGTATGAGCCAGGAAGCGCGTACGCAATTGCTGAAAGAGCTGTTCGAAAAGAATGACAAGGCCATTGGTGTGAGCTATCTGCGACTGACAATCGGCGCGTCGGACATGAACAGCTTCGTCTATTCCTACGACGATATGAAAGCCGGCGAGAGCGATCCGGAACTGAAACATTTCTCACTCGGTCATGATATGGATGATGTCATACCAGTCATGAAAGAGATTCTCGCCATCAATCCCAATATCAAAATACTCGCCTCGCCTTGGTCGGCGCCTGCATGGATGAAGACTAATGGCAAAGTGAAAGGCGGCGCATTGAAGGCTGAATGCTACGATGTGTATGCACAATATCTCGTGAAATACCTTCAGGAGATGAAAAAGCAAGGCATTACGATCGACGCCATAACCGTTCAGAATGAACCGCTCAATTCAAACAACACGCCAAGCATGCCGATGTCCTATATCGAGGAGGGTAAATTTATCCGCGACTATTTCGGTCCACAGCTTGAAAAGGCGCAGGTGAAGGTGAAGATTGTTCTCTTCGACCACAATCTCGATCGTCCCGATTATCCTTTGGCTATTCTGAACGATCCTGCAACAGCAAAATATGTAGATGGTTCCGGTTTTCATCACTACGCCGGTAGCATGTCAACCATGAGTTTTGTTCATGCGGCCCATCCCGAAAAGAATCTCTATTTCACCGAACAGATGACCGTAGAAGATCCGAATAGCAAAACGATAGAGATTGCAGATCCCGTGAAGACGCTCGTGATCGATGCCACGCGCAACTGGTGTCGTGACGTTCTTCTCTGGAATCTTGCAGCCGACAAGAACAACGATCCTCACACCAACGACGGCGGTTGCAGCATGTGCCAAGGTGCTATCACCATCGACGGCGATGTCGTGACGCGCAATCTTGCCTATTACACCATCGCTCATGCTTCGAAACTTGTCCCGGATGGTTCTGTCCGAATCAATTCAACGGCTCCCGAAGATCCGTCTTTGGAATTCTCCAATGACGAACAGCAGCGTGAGATTCAACGAATGACAGTCGTCAACCATTCCGAAGTTCTTCCGAACGTCGCATTCCGCACGCCGCAAGGAGAAATCATTCTGATTGTTGCCAATACAACGTCATCCAATCAAAACGTCGTGATGCAGTACAATGGATATTCCGGAAGCTATCAGCTGGAAGCTGGAAGCGTAGCGACAGTAAGAATAAGATAGCTATATTCTTTCAGTCATCCAGATCCATTTGCCATTCATGAAAAGAAAAAAGATAACTTTGCATCATCAACCCATAAACAATACAGAATATGTTTTCAGGAATCATTGAAGAGGCGGCAACAGTTGTCGCTGTGAAAAAGGATAAGGGAAATATCGACCTTACGCTCAACTGCTCATTCGTCAACGAACTGAAGATCGATCAGAGCGTTTCTCATAATGGCGTCTGTCTGACAGTAGTAAGCAAGACTTCCGACAGTTACACAGTCACGGCAATCAAAGAGACGCTCGAACGTTCGAATCTGGGTCTGCTGGTTCCCGGAGATAAGGTGAATGTGGAGCGAAGCATGCTGATCAACGGACGCCTTGACGGACACATCGTGCAAGGTCACGTGGACGAAACGGCAGTCTGCACCAACCTTCGCGAAGCCGATGGCAGTTGGTACTATTCATTTGAATACAAACCTGACGCCGAAATGGCTTGCCAAGGCTATGTCACAGTAGAAAAAGGTTCCGTATGTGTCAATGGCGTGAGTCTGACAGTCTGCAACTCTGCCGAACATTCATTCGAAGTGGCCATCATTCCCTACACGCGCGACCACACCAATTTCGGTCAGATCCAGAAAGGTTCCGTTGTAAACATCGAGTTCGATATCCTCGGTAAATACATCAGCCGCCTGATGCATGCAACGATTGACGCAAGAATGAAAGAGGTGAAATAGAAACATAAAGATTACGATCTTGAAATCGTCCGAGGGCATTCCTTCGGACGATTTCTGTATATATTATGCTAAAGAGCATATTTTCACCGATAATCTTTCTATCTTTGCAGCCCATTTAAACAACAGATGACAATGAAGAAAATGACTTTGATTGGCACATTACTGCTAATCGCCACTTGCTCCAATGCCGGAGGTCTGCTTACCAACACGAACCAACATGTCGCTTTTCTCCGAATGCTTTCACGAGGAGCGACTTTGCAAGTTGACGGAGCCTATTACAATCCTGCCGGAACAGCCTTCTTAGAAAACGGATTCTACTTCTCCTTGAACGGTCAAAGTGCGTATCAAACTCGTAATATCGATGCCACATTCTCTATGTTTCCCGAAGGAACACGTCATTACAAAGGAACGGCTTCCGTTCCGATCATGCCGAGTGCTTTCATGGCATACAAGAAAGGCGACTGGACATTATCCGGATTTGCCGGAATGATTGGAGGTGGCGGAAAAGCCTCTTTCGATACCGGACTTCCCATGTTCGATTCCAAAGTAATGGCCGGCATCTATTCGCTTTCAAATGGCTTGATCAAGCCGGATGTTTACACCATCAGTTCATCTATGGCTGGCAAACAGTTCATCTACGGCGCTCAATTAGGCGTCGCTTATCGTATCAACTCCAATCTCTCAGCCTATTTAGGCGGGCGCATGAACTACTTCTCCGGTAATTACACAGGATATGTGACAACGCGACTGAAATCCAACGACGCATCGCTCTTGGATATCGAACTGGATTGCGATCAGACAGGTTGGGGCATAACGCCAATCTTTGGATTGGATTATAAGATAGGTCGTTGGAATATTGGTGCGAAGTACGAAATGAGAACGTTGCTCAACATCGAAAATACGACGGAGAAAAACAGTGATCCGGAAGGAGCCTTGAGTGATTTCAAGGATGGTGTGAACACGCCGAATGATATTCCAGCCATGTTATCGATTGCAACCAGCTATCGTTTTACCGACAGATTGAGAGCTTCCGTCGAATATCACTTCTATGATGACAAACATGCAGGCATGGCGAATATTCCGGGGACAAACATCGGCAAGCAGCATGCTCTGACGCATGGCACCAACGAATATCTTGCCGGAGCTGAATTCGATCTCAACAAGACAGTCACAGTCAGTGCCGGAATCCAAAGAACTGATTATGGTCTCAGCAATAACTACGAAAGCGACACCAGTTTTTCCTGCGATTCTTACTCTATCGGATTCGGAGGAGCCATCAAACTTCTACCCAAACTCACCATGAACATTGCCTATTTCTGGACCAACTACAGCGATTACACAAAAGCCGTAGAAGCTTCTTCAACAGGCGGTTACAACGGTACCACATTGGCAGGAACCAACGTGTATTCCAGAACGAACAAAGTCTTTGGTCTTGGATTTGACTACAAGTTTTAGTGCCCTTAACCGGAAACGACATCATTATATTCGTTGAAAAAGGAGCAAATTGATATCTCGACAAAGATATTGCTCCTTTTTGAAGTCTGAAAAGAGATATTTATAAATCGTTTTTCAAGCGATTTCTCTTTTTAGGCTTCTTTTTGTAACTATCATTTTCATACAATTTAATGCTGATTACAGAATTCGTGGCAGTTTTACACCCTAATAAAATCCTTATTTTTTAATTTATTAACATCAAATACTTGTTATTAGAATTTAATATAACGTTCTTTGTCAAGTAAGATAATGTAAAACATTAATCCCTACATTTTTCATGATAGTAGATTTGAAAATGAAACTCTAAACAAGTTTTATCCAACTCCAAGAGTGTTTTATGATTTAAGGTTGAAGACGGCTAGCTCGTGAGAGTTGGCCGTCTTTTTGTGGATAAATTCTATTCTCATCGATCATAAAGAACTTGAGACAAGTTGTTGGGGATGTTTCGAAGCAATGCCAAACGGAAAGATTATAATTTGATGGCTCTCACAAAATCATTGTAAAGATGCGGTTCTCTTGTATCATTATAGATAAATGTTTTAACCATGGTTGAAATATTTTGAGATACTATGCGACGCTTGCTGTCACAGTAGTGAAAAAATTATTTGACCATGGTTAAATAAAATCCTATCCATAGTCATATTTCAATAGGAGTCGTTATGATTGGAAATAGATCAAAGGAAATGCGGAATCACCTTCGTATGAGATGTTTCTGGAAGGTCCTATTTAAAAATAAAGAGAGAACAGGCAAAGGACCTGCTCTCTCTTTATCATCTAATTGTTATTGACCGCTGAAAGGATTCTGATCACTTTCCGAGATGGAGTTGTTGAGCTGAATCTCACGTTGCGGTATCTGGAAAATGAAACGGTAATCGTTGGATGCAAGCGGGAAGACTTCAGAGCTCATGCCGGCAGCAAAATGATCGCCAGTACGAACCAACGGCTTTTGCAGACGAAGATAATCCAGCATGCCGCCACCGCCTTCACCGAGAAGTTCCTTACGACGTTCCACATAGATGGATTCTAGTAAATCATTCTTGGCAGTTGCTGTTGTAAGATCCTTCACATTTCTAGCTTTCTGTAACTGATTCAAATAAGAGAGCGCTTCGGTCGTATTGCCTAACTGAGCATCACATTCAGCCATGATCAGCAACATTTCGGAACCACGCATCAAGACATAATCGCCACGGCTTTTTGCATTTCCATCACCCGGATCATAGAATTTGCTATATGCCCATTTATCGGTGTACGCATCTTTACGATGCCAGAAGAGATAACGATCGTCGGTTTTCTCGAAGAGAGCTTCGTATTCGCTGTTGGCGAAATAGTTGTTGAAGTTGTAGAACGGTTCACCTGTACTTTCTGGCCAATCATACCAAAAACTGAACATTCCGTTGTCGCCCATATTACTTTCCGTAGTCTGATAATAACCCCACATGATTTCAGAATAAGAGGCATGACAGAAACCACTACGCCATTCATCTCTTGTCATCAGCGTACTGTAATTGGAAAAAGCTTCTGATGCGACAGCTTTTGCCTTTTCCCATTCGTTCATAACCAGATAGACACGAGCCAAAATACCATTCACAACATCTTTATTCAAATAATATTTAACTTCGCCCCGATCAAAATTGCCAAGCAAAGACTTTGCAGTTATCAAATCATTTACGATCTGTTCATAGCATGCAGACACGGTAGAACGTGGCAAATCTGCAGCGTCAGACGAAGAAAGTCTCAACGGGACGCCGGCCTTTTCCTTGGCAATGGCATACGTCTGCTGATAGAACTGAACCAACTGGAAATAGCAATAAGCACGCATAGCAAGCGCTTGTCCTTTAACATTGCTCTTTGTCTCATC
>CAZIVE010000141.1:0-6593 GCA_964542435.1 uncultured Parabacteroides sp. | reverse complement strand
GCCGAAGCTTGTCGAACATTGTCGAGATCACCAAATACATGGCGGAGTGCAAGGCGATGGGTATTCAGGTTCTGGGTCCGGATGTGAATGAGTCCAACCTCAAGTTCAGTGTCAATCAGAAGAAAAATATACGCTTTGGTCTGGCTGCCATCAAAGGCGTGGGCGAAGCCGCCGCACAGAGTGTCATAGAGGAACGTAAGAAAAACGGTCCGTTTAAGGATATCTATGATTTCGTGGAGCGTGTCAATCTGGCCAACTGTAACAAGAAGAACGTGGAGAGTCTTGCGTTGGCAGGCGCATTCGATAACTTGGGCATACAGCGCGAGCAGTTCTTCGTGGAGTTGAAAGGAGAGGAGAGTTTCAGTGACATCCTTGTCCGTTTCGGGAATAAATATCAGTTAGCCAAAAGCACCTCTACCAATACGCTTTTCGGCAATGACGATATGAGTAGTGTCGCTGTTCCGCCGATACCTTCAGCAGAGCGTTGGAATGATCTGGATCGTCTCAACAAGGAAAAGGATCTGGTCGGGATCTATCTCTCGGCACATCCGCTCGATGATTATCGCATCATTCTCGACTACGTTTGCAATGTCGGGATGAGCGAACTGTCCGATCGCGATGCCTTGAAGGGACGAGATCTGATTTTGGGTGGAATCGTCACAGACTATCGCGAAGGAATCACGAAGAATGGCAAACCTTATGGTATCATCAAGATGGAAGACTTCACCGGAAGTGGCGAGATTCCTCTTTTCGGACAGGATTATATCGATTACAGCAAATACGGTAGAAAAGGAATGTATCTGCTGATCAATATGGGAATGGAACAGAGCCGTTGGGCAGCCGATCGTGTGGATATGCGTATCCGTCAGATCCGATTGCTGCAGGATGTGAAGGATAAACTGATTGAACGCCTGAACATCACAGTGCCCATCCATGATCTGACCTCTCCGATGATTGATGAACTTTCAGCCATCATTAAAAACAATCCCGGCAAAACGCTGTTGTCATTCCATGTGATTGATGGTGAGAACAACGTGTCTCTCAATCTTATCGCTCAAGACGTCAGACTCACTGTCACCAACGACTTGATCGACTTTCTGAAAGAGAGTGATTGCCTGAACTTCCAGATTAATAATTAAAACATTACACATATTAAAAACTAAACATTATGGCAATAGAAGTTACTGACGCTAATTTTAAGGAAATATTAAATTCAGGAAAACCAGTAGTACTTGATTTCTGGGCAGAATGGTGCGGACCGTGCCGCATGGTTTCACCCATCATCGAAGAACTCGCAAAAGATTATGAAGGAAAGGTCATCATTGGCAAAGTAGATGTTGACAATAACGACGATGTCGTATCCGAGTTCGGCATCCGTAATATCCCTACTGTGCTTTTCTTCAAAGACGGCAAGCAGATGGATAAGATTGTGGGAGCAACAACCAAGGACCATTTCGTTGCTAAGGTGGATTCTTTACTCTGATCTTCTCAGAAAGTTATACATCTATATATAGGTAACTTCCAGTCGTTAGGGTGCAGATAAATTGCACCCTAAACCTGAAGGGCACGCATCACATTCTTCCGGATTAGCCAATCGTATAAAAAGGACGGTTCATTAAGATTGTAGGGAAAGAATCCAAAAATAAACACGAAAGAAAGTTTTGTTTATTCAAGAAAAGCCGTACCTTTGCAAGCCGATTATTATCAAATTACATCTAATAGTTTGGTTCTTAGTACGTTGTCGCTTAGTGTGTCCGACGCGGCAAAGTGCCTAAGAGTCATGTTTTTGAGTTATTAATTAATTTAATTTTAAAGCAGTGGATACTTTAAGTTTTAAGACCATTTCTGCCAACAAAGCAACTGTAAACAAAGAATGGGTTATTGTTGACGCTGAGGGACAAGTGCTGGGAAGACTCTGCACGAAAGTTGCAAAACTTTTGCGTGGTAAGTACAAACCAAGCTTTACTCCTCATGTAGATTGTGGTGATAATGTAATTATCATCAATGCCGACAAGGTCGTCCTGACAAGAGACAAATGGAACGACCATATTTATTTGAGATATACCGGATATCCCGGTGGACAGATCCAGTACACTCCTGGTGATCTTTTGAAAAAAGGACCGGATCATCTGTTCAGAAAAGTAGTAAAAGGCATGCTGCCTAAGAACCGTTTGGCTTCTCGTTTATTAGACAATCTGTATATCTATGCAGGTACGGAGCACAAACACGAGGCACAGCAACCTAAAAAAATCGATATAAACTCATATAAATAACAACAATGGAAGTAGTAAATGCAATCGGAAGACGTAAAGCTGCAGTAGCACGCGTTTTCTTGAGCGAAGGTACGGGAAAGATCACGATCAACAAACGTGACTTGAAAGAGTATTTCCCTTCAAATATCCTTCAGTTTATTGTAAAACAACCGCTGGTTAAGCTCGATGCAGTAGAGAAGTATGATATCAAGATCAACCTCGAAGGTGGTGGTTTCACCGGCCAGTCTGAGGCAGCTCGTCTTGCTATCTCTCGCGCATTGGTTAAATTGAATGCCGACGACAAGAGCGCACTCCGCTCAGAAGGTTTCATGACACGTGATTCCCGTGAGGTTGAACGTAAGAAACCAGGACGTCCAAAGGCACGTAGGAGATTCCAGTTCAGCAAACGTTAATGTTATTTGTGAGTTTCTTACAAGAACGAAGCGTTTAGTATCTAAATTACCAGGATTCTTTTTACAAGTCGATTTGCGGGAAGACTACCTGGCGATTGAATTATTAACAAGAATGTAAACGATTAAAAAAGAAAACAATGTCAAGAGTAACTTTTGATCAGTTATTAGAGGCCGGTGTTCACTTCGGACACCTTAAGAGAAAGTGGAATCCGGCAATGGCTCCTTATATCTTCATGGAGCGTAATGGTATTCATATCATTGATTTATATAAAACAGTTGCTAAAGTTGACGAAGCAGCAGACGCACTCAAGAACCTGGCTAAACAGGGAAAGAAAGTCCTCTTCGTCGCAACAAAAAAACAGGCCAAACAAGTCGTTGCCGATAAAGCAGCTTCTGTTGGAATGCCTTATGTCATCGAACGTTGGCCGGGCGGTATGCTCACCAACTTCCCGACAATCCGTAAGGCTGTCAAGAAGATGACTACAATCGACAAGATGACCAATGATGGTACATTTGATAATCTTTCTAAGAGAGAAAAACTTCAGATCACCCGCCAGCGTGCGAAACTCGAGAAGACTCTTGGTTCTATCGCTGACCTGACCCGTCTTCCGTCTGCTCTTTTTGTAGTTGACGTGATGAAAGAGCATATCGCTGTTCGTGAGGCTAACCGCCTTGGAATTCCGGTATTTGCTATGGTCGATACCAATTCAGATCCTTCCAACATCGATTTCGTTATCCCGGCTAATGACGATGCTACCAATTCAGTTAATGTGATTCTGGGTGCATTGTGTGACGCTATGAACGAAGGTCTCGAAGAACGTAAGGCTGAAAAGCTCGACAATAACGAACCTGAAGAGGGTGAAGAGGAAAATGCTCCTCGTAAAGATCGCCGCGCTAAATCGGCTGCTCGTAGAGACAAGTCTAAAGATGAGAATGCTGAAGAAGCTGAAGAGGCTCCAGCAGCAGAGGAAAAAGCTGAGGCTCCAGCAGCTGAAGCTGAACCAACTAAAAAAGAAACGGAGGAATAATTATTATGGCAGTTACACTTGCTGATATTACCCATCTTCGCAAAATGTGCGGAGCGGGCATGATGGATTGTAAGAATGCGCTCATTGAGGCAGACAACGATTTCGAAAAAGCAATGGAAATCATTCGTAAGAAGGGACAGGCTATTGCTGCTAAACGTTCTGACCGCGAAGCATCACAAGGTTGTGTGCTCGCTGCTGAGGATGGTGAATTTGCAGCTATCGTTGCTCTTCGTTGCGAAACGGACTTCGTCGCTTCCAATGCTGACTTTGTAAAACTGACACAAGATATGCTCGCTGCAGCTATGGCTAAAAAGCCTGCTGACAAGGATGCTTTCCTGGCTATCAAGATGGCCGATGGTCGTACCATTCAGGAACATATCACAGATCGTGCCGGTGTTACAGGTGAGAAAACAGAGCTCGGTTACTACGATTTCGTAAAGGCTGCTGCTACTGTCAGCTACATTCATCCGGGTAACAAACTGGCTGCTATTGTCGGTTTCAACGAGAAACTTGATCATCAGGTAGCTCGTGAGGTCGCTATGCAGGTTGCAGCTATGAATCCTATTTCTGTTCGTCCTGAAGAGGTACCACAGCATATTCTTGATGAGGAAATCAAGATTGCTAAGGAGAAAGCATTGGAAGCCGGCAAACCGGAGAACATGCTCGATCGTATCGCTCAGGGTTCTATCCAGAAATATTATAAGGAGAACACACTGCTGCAGCAGGAATATGTACGTGATGCAAAAATGTCGGTTGAACAGTATATGCATTCTGTAAGCAAGACGCTTACCGCTACTGCTTTCAAACGCTTTACTTTGAATGCCGATTGATCATATTAGATTGACATATCCTGAAAAGGCTGCCTGGTTTTCCGGGCAGCCTTTTTTATCCCTATTACCATCGGAAAAGAATTCTATGGATGCAATGCTAAACTTCAATAGATTTTGTACAAGATGAAAACTATAGATCGTTCGAATGTGTATCTTCCTGATGAACAACGGTCAACTTCTTTGGATTTGGATTGTTATAAAAATGGTATCTATGAATAAGGATCACAATGAAAGTCATCTATAACAAGCTTCTTCCGGTTCAAGGTTTTACGGCTATCAATCTGTTTGGATTGGTATTCGCCAGGAAAGAGGAACGCCCTTTAGATGCTGTGCTGATTCGCCATGAGTTGATCCACACTTTGCAAATGGTGGAATGTGCAGCAGTTTCATTGGTCATTGTGATTCCGCTAGTGATTCTCGGCTTCACTTTGTGGTTGTTCCTGATTCCTCTGGTGGCCTTTTATGTCCTTTATCTGTTGGGATATCTATTGCGCCTTATCATCTTTCGAAGCCGTTCACGTGCTTATAGACAGATATCGTTCGAACGAGAGGCCTATTCTTTTCAGGCTAAGTCGCATCGCAGACTATTGGGATGGTTGCATTTCGTTAAATGAGAAGAGGCTTTAGCTACCTAAACTGTCGTTATTTTACTCATTTTGTGCAGAAGGAAAGCAGGTGAGGGTAGGCTTGTGCAATTTAAGAGCGCATTGATGTAAATTCTTTAAATAATAATTACCTTTGCAACAAAAGGAACAAAAAAACTATATTGTAATATGAAGAAGATTAGAGCAGCCGTTGTCGGATATGGCAATATTGGCAAATTTGTGATCGAAGCACTGGAGGAGGCTCCCGATTTTGAGATAGCTGGCGTCGTACGTCGTGATGCATCGAATGTACCCGCCGCATTGGAGCACTATGTAGTAACAGATGATATCAAGAAACTGAAAGATGTCGATGTTGCTATTTTGGCTACGCCGACCCGTAAGGTTGAAGAACATGCCCGCGAGATACTTGCTATGGGCATCAATACCGTGGACAGCTTCGATATCCATACAGAGGTTCCGCAGTTGAGACTGCGCCTCGATGCCATTGCCAAACAGCATCATGCTGTCAGCATCATTTCTGCCGGTTGGGATCCGGGAAGCGATTCCATCGTACGTGCTCTGTCGGAAGCTATCGTGCCCAAAGGTATTACCTATACCAATTTTGGTCCGGGTATGAGCATGGGACATACCGTAGCTGTCAAGGCTATCGATGGCGTCAAAGCAGCCTTGAGCATGACCATTCCGTTGGGAACGGGAATCCATCGTCGTATGGTTTATATTGAACTCAAAGAGGGTTACGATTTTAATAAAGTAGCCGCAGCCATCAAGGCTGACGACTATTTCGCACATGACGAAACGCACGTTATGCAGGTTGAAAGTGTGGATGCATTGAAGGACATGGGACATGGCGTGAAACTTGTACGTAAAGGTGTTTCCGGACGTACGCAGAACCAGCGCATTGAGTTTGATATGTCTATCAACAATCCGGCACTGACAGGATCGGTACTTGTTGCTGTTGCACGTGCATCGTTCCGCCGCGAACCGGGTTGCTACACCATGATACAGATTCCGGTCATCGACATGTTGTATGGCGATACCGATGATTTGATAAAGAGACTCGTATAAATAAATATATGATAGATTTCATCACTTGGACGGCAGATCCTGCCATATTTAGTTTCGGCTCAAGAGAGATCCGCTGGTACGGATTGGCTTTTGCCATAGGTTTCGCCATCGGTTATTGGATTGTGGAGAAGATGTGGAAAAAGGAGCAACTGCCTGCACCATGGATTGACTCTCTGCTTATCTACACCATCGTTGGCACAGTTGTCGGCGCGCGTTTGGGACATTGTCTCTTCTATGCACCAGGTTACTATCTTGCGAATCCTGTGGAGATACTGAAAGTATGGGAGGGCGGATTGGCTAGTCATGGTGGTGTGTTGGGTATTGTTATTGCTATTTGGATCTATTCACGTCGCGTCAGCCATCGTAGCATGCTTTGGACATTTGATAAGCTGGTGGTCCC
>CAZIVE010000140.1:0-6600 GCA_964542435.1 uncultured Parabacteroides sp. | reverse complement strand
CTAAGGATGAATGATGCGCAAAAGCTGTATGTCGTTCACATAAGATCTGTAATCGGTTGCGCTGCCTTTACTCATCAGGATGAAACCGGTCACTTTCAGTACGAGTCCTTTGTCCGGACGTGCGGCAAGCATAAAGTTGCGAGATCCGTCAGAATTGATAGTTCCATCAACCACTTGAGTCGTATCCTGCTGTACCACACTCATTCGAATGACCGGAGTTCTATCGCCTTTAATGCCTATTGACTTCATCTTAAAGACGAAGGTCGAGTTCATCGGATAACCACCCGTTGGCTGCATGCTGAATGTAATTCCGTTTACCAGATTATGATTGTTGAAAGCTATAGAAGAAGGATTATTATCCGACCAAATATCCAATGTATCCGTTTGAGTGTTCTGTGTGCGATTCATACGATCTTCTTCTTCCCCTTCTTTAACTTTCGGTTCCAAAGCATCCAAACGTTTCTGATAATCGGCAATGACACGGTCGTAGAGTTTCATATAGATGTCGAGGTTCTTTCCATACCAGATCAACGAACTGTCGTAAACGGCTTCCGTGATGTGATGCTTATCAAAAACCGATTTGTAAAGCATCTTCTTTGTCGAGTCGTTATAAAAGGTGACATTGTCCATGTTGATAACCTGCTCAGCCAACATCACATCACTCATCACACTTTGCATCTTCTTTTGGGAGAGGACGCCACGCGGCTGAGGACCACAGGATGTGATGAAAAACTGAAGCATCAGGATGATGCAAATGGATGCAACGGCACGTCGTTCCATTGTCTATTCCTTAATATGAGAAAGACTTTCCGAAAGTGTGCGGCGAAAGAAGATCAAAGCAGCTACGACGCCAACGCTAATGGAGGAATCTGCCAAATTGAATATAGGGCGGAAAAAGACGAAATGGTCACCGCCCCAAATAGGGAACCAATCGGGAAGATTCGTATCGATAAGAGGGAAATAAAGCATATCGACCACTTTCCCATGCAGCCAGCTTGCATAACCACCTCCATGAGGCAGGAACGTTGCGACCTGATTGGTACTATCAGTGAAAAAGACTCCATAGAAAATGGAGTCAAGGATATTACCGATTGCTCCGGCAAAAACCAGAGAAATGCAACAGATAAAGGCGAACGAATAGTTCTTCTTGACCAGTTTAAAGAGATAATAGCCGATAAAGATCACGGCAACGATGCGGAACACCGTCAGAAACAGTTTGCCGATCACCTCTATTCCGAAAGCCATTCCGGGATTCTCCGTAAAATAGAGATAGAACCATGGAGTAATCTCTATGTTTTCGTAAAGCAGGAAATGGGTTTTAATCCAGATCTTCAGCCATTGGTCAAGAAACAAGAGCAGCACAATGATAAGTACTGCTCCCCAGCCTTTCGGTTGCTTCATATTTATTTCTTGCCTCCCTCTTTTTCCTCAACGCTAAGCGTAGCATGAGGTACGGCGCGAAGACGTTCCTTCGGAATGAGTTTGCCGGTCTCACGGCTGATGCCGTAGGTCTTGTTCTCAATTCTGACCAAAGCAGCCTGAAGATTCTGGATGAACTTCAGCTGGCGCTGGGCCAATCTGCCTGACTCCTCTTTGGAAAGTGTCGTTGCACCCTCTTCAAGGACCTTGAACGTAGGAGATGTGTCAGCTACATCGTTCCCGTCTGCATTCATTACACCAGCACGGAGCTGTTCGTAATCTTTCTTAGCTTTTTCAAGCTTTTCCAATATGATGGCGCGAAACTCCTCGAGTTCCTCATCCGAGTATCTTGTCTTTTCTGTCATGGCTTTAATTTATTTATCTTGGTTTTAGATTTCACAAAGATAATATTATTTCAAATAAACTATTATGCTTTTTCTACCTTAACATTCAGTTTGAAGTCGTCGAAATCCAATTCGGTCGCATCACTAATGGCATGATCGGCGATATCAATATTGACTGCCAGAACCTGACGAGCGATGTAATCATGGAAATGTTTGATGGCTTCATCCATTTTGTCGTTGGAAAGAACGGTGATATTAATCTTGTCCGTAATATCCAATCCGCTGCTCTTGCGAAGATTCTGAACACGATTAACCAGCTCACGAGCCAGGCCCTCGAGACGAAGCTCTTCGGAGATCTGAATGTCGAGAGCGACAGTCAAATTACCTTCATTGGCAACCAACCAGCCTGGAATATCCTCAGAGATAATCTCTACATCTTCCTTATTCAAGACAGCATCCTGACCTTCTACCTGAAGCGTGAATGTACCGTTCTGCTCGAATGTGATGATCTCTTCCTGCGTCATCTTCTGGATGGCTGCGGCAACAGACTTCATTATCTTTCCGAAACGCGGTCCCATCTTCTTGAAATCGGGCTTGATGCGTTTTACCAGAACACCAGCGGCATTGTCCACAAACTTCAGCTCCTTGACGTTGACCTCGCCGAGGATCAGATTCTTCACAGCTTCAATGCTCTCCTGCTGATGCTTGTCAACAACAGGCACCATCAGCATCAACAGTGGCTGGCGTACTTTGATGTTCACCTTGCGGCGAAGTGCGAGAACCATCGATGAGATGCTTTGTGCAATCTGCATCTTCTCCTCCAGAGACTTATTGATATATTCCTCTTTTGCAACGGGGAACTCAGAGAGATGAACCGATTCAACATTTTCTCTTCCCGTTACAGAAACCAGATCGCGGAAGAGTTTGTCGCTATAGAACGGCGAGATCGGAGCCATCAGTTTGGCTACGGTTTCGAGGCAGGTATAAAGCGTCTGATAAGCAGAGAGCTTGTCTTCGGTCATGCCACCACCCCAGAAACGGCGGCGGTTCAAGCGGACGTACCAGTTGCTCAAGTTGTCATCCACAAAATCCTGAATGGCACGACCGGCACGTGTCGGCTCGTAATCATTCAGATCGGCATCCACCTCCTTGATCAGAGAATTAAGCAAAGAGAGGATCCAACGATCAATCTCAGGACGTTTATCGAATTCCACATCCGGCTCAGCGTAGGTGAAATTGTCCACATTGGCGTAGAGTGTGAAGAAGGAATAGGTATTGTACAAGGTCCCGAAGAACTTACGGCGTACCTCTTCAATGCCTTCAGAGTCGAACTTCAGATTGTCCCAAGGCGATGCATTGGTGATCATATACCAACGCAACGGATCGGAACCGTATTTCTCGATGGTTGCAAACGGATCGACAGCATTGCCGAGACGCTTGGACATCTTATTACCATTCTTATCAAGTACCAGTCCGTTGGATACGACATTGCGGAAAGCCACACTGTCCATGACCATCGTGGCGATGGCATGCAACGTAAAGAACCAACCACGTGTCTGATCCACGCCTTCTGCGATGAAGTCAGCCGGGAAGATATCATGTTTCTCCAGCAGTTCCTTGTTCTCAAAAGGATAATGAACCTGAGCATAAGGCATGGAACCGGAATCGAACCATACGTCGATCAGATCGGTCTCACGCTTCATTGGACGACCATCATCGGAAACAAGGATGATATCATCCACGTAAGGACGATGTAAATCTATCTTGTCATAGTTGTCTTTCGCATATTTGCCGGGAACAAAACCCTTCTCCTTGTACGGATTGGTCTCCATCACGCCGGCTTTAACTGCTTTCTCTACCTCATTATAAAGTTCTTCAACCGAACCGATGCATTTCTCCTGAGCGCCATCTTCGGTGCGCCAGATAGGCAGCGGCGTGCCCCAGAAACGGCTGCGGCTGAGATTCCAGTCCTGCAGGTTCTCCAACCATTTGCCAAAACGACCTGTACCAGTGCTCTGCGGCTTCCAGTTGATGGTGTTGTTGAGTTCGATCATTCGGTCGCGACAAGCTGTCGTGCGGATGAACCAGCTGTCGAGCGGATAATAAAGGACAGGCTTGTCGGTACGCCAGCAATGCGGATAGCTGTGCGTCATCTTCTCGATGCGGAACACACGGTTCTGTACCTTCAGCATCATACAAATGCTGATGTCGAGCGTCTCGTCCTTATCTGTCAGCGTGTCGTCGTAAGCATTCTTCACGAAGCGGCCGGCCCAAGGATCATAATCGGCTGCGTTCATATTCTCCTGAACGAAGTTGGGATCAAGATCCTCCAGTTTGTAGAACTTACCAGTCAGATCAACCATCGGACGCTGATTGCCATTCTTGTCGAGCAGCATCAACGGCGGGATATTATTGATTTTACCAACGCGGGCATCATCAGCACCAAACGTCGGAGCGATATGTACGATTCCCGTACCATCTTCAGTCGTCACGAAATCGCCCGTGATGACGCGGAAGGCATTCTCTCCCGGATTGACCCAAGAGATAAGCTGCTCATATTTCATATCCTTCAGCTCCGTTCCTTTCCATTCGCCGACGATGCGGTAAGGAACCAGCTTGTCGCCCGGCTTATAGGAATCCATAGCCAGATCAGCAGCTTTCGGATTGAAATAGGCTTCAAGACGATCCTTGCCCAGCACGGCCGTCATCGGAATGCCTGTATAGGGATTGTAGGTCTGAACAGCCACATAAGTAAAGTTCGGACCGACGCAAAGTGCAGTGTTGGATGGCAAAGTCCACGGTGTGGTGGTCCAAGCCAGGAAAAACGGATCGCCGAACTCGCTCATCTCCTTCTTCGGATTGAGGATGCGGAACTGCGCTGTGCAGGTCGTATCTTTCACGTCGCGATAGCATCCGGGCTGGTTCAGCTCATGTGAGCTCAAACCTGTTCCGGCAGCGGGAGAATAGGGCTGGATCGTATATCCTTTATAGAGATAACCCTTCTTATAAAGCTCTTTCAAAAGATACCAAAGGGTCTCAATGTAGCGGTTGTCGTAAGTAATGTAAGGATTGTCAAGATCTACCCAATAGCCCATCTTCTGCGTCAGGTCGCTCCACTCTTTCGTGAACTTCATGACGTCGCGACGGCAGGTTGCGTTATAGTCGGCAACGGAGATCTTCTTACCGATATCGTCCTTGTGGATGCCCAGAGATTTCTCAACACCCAGTTCTACGGGAAGTCCGTGAGTGTCCCATCCGGCTTTGCGCTTCACCTCAAAACCTTTCATGGTCTTGTAACGGCAAAAGATATCCTTGATGGAACGTGCGATAACGTGGTGGATGCCTGGCATTCCGTTAGCCGAAGGAGGTCCTTCGTAGAAAACGAATGAAGGATGGCCTTTACGCGTTTCAATGCTTTTGTGGAAGATGTCACCTTCCTGCCACTGTTTCAGCACTTCTTTGTTGATTTCCGAGAGATCGAACTTAGTATATTCGGCAAATTTCTTACTCATTGTAGGGATGTTTAGTTTTCTGTAAAAAATCGCCGCAAAGATACGTTTTTTTATTTTATACAGCACGTGTAGCCCTGCATAAAATCATATACATCGTTGTAACTCCTATAACAAGAGGTAAGGTTTTGGTCATCATAAGTCTATTGCGGAGCAAACGGGTCGCCCTTTGGAGAACGGCTGACGATCCATCGGAAGGCGTTGATGAAAAGAAGATTCTGCGTAGCGTCGGTAAACTCCACATCGCCATGGCCCATGTTGAGATAGATCATGCGATAGTCCGTGTTGGTCCAGACAACAGGGAAATCACCTTGATAGATGATGTCCTTAATGCCGAACGGATAGTTGTCGGGCGAAACGGAAGCCAGCACCTTCACCTTGGGATTCTGACGGGGTGACGGATTCCACATATACCATTCGGTGGCCGGCGCGATGAATGAAGACGGAAGATTCTTTGTCACGGCGTGCGATGCGTCGTCAATCGTGATCTTCGCCGGCTGTGGCGGCCAGTTGTTGCAGCTGAATACGCCGCCGCCCAGGAATTTCACAAACCAAAGCCATCCTGTTGACTTATCATTGTAAGCGGCAGCGTGGAACCCTATCCATCCGCCTCCGTCCTCCATATATTTTTCAAACAGCTCCCGCTCTTTGGCTGACGAAGGAACATTATTGAACATAACGATTACATCGTAGCTCTTCAACTGATCGTACGTGTATTTAGTGAGATAGGTAGTCTCGTCGAGAGTGAAGCCTTCACCATAATTCAGATGACGGAAGAAATTGACGCCCTGGCGGGCAAATGTCACGTGCGCCTCCTCCACATTCTCAGAATAGCAGAGCAGTACTTTAAAACGGGGAGACTTGGCATAGTTTGCCTGCTGTGCCTGCATCACTGTTGCCGTACAAAACAAAAAAAGCAGTCCGAGTAGAAATCCGATTCTTTTCATATTTGAAGTATTTCTTTAAGGTAAATAATCTTGTTAGCGACGATCGTTTCTTTAAAAAGTCACGCTGCTAAGTTATTGGATTAGCGGAACATTTCCAATATTTCTTTCACGATTGTTCAAAAAAGCTTTGAATGAATCTGCATGTGTTTCCGAACTCTCGGTTTACAACAGGAGATCGCCTTTCTTTCCCATAAAATAGTCGGAAACGAATTCTGCATCGTGCCGTCGTCGAAAACTCTCAATTATTATCAATAGGGGTTACTGTTGGTAATAATTCACCTCGATTATTATCAATAGGGTTCCTGTTGGTAATAATTCACCCCGATTATTATCAATAGGGTTCCTGTTGGTAATAATTCATCCCGATTATTATCAATAGGG
>CAZIVE010000139.1:0-6630 GCA_964542435.1 uncultured Parabacteroides sp. | reverse complement strand
CTTTTGCGGGTTGCCATACATTCAAGTAGAGACAATCTTCACTGAACTGAGGATCGCCGGCTTCATAAAACTCCTTTACATAATCCACTTCCCCGAATTTCTTCACTTGCGTGCGATGCTCATGATCACGCGCAACCTGAATGGACGCCGGTCCGAAATGATCTGCCACCTTGACGCCTTGCCACGGAAGAACATCCTGCGGAGCTTTCCAGCGCAGATTGCCCGTTGGGGGCGCTGCATAAGGAACACCTTTATACACGATTACGTCTTTAGTCGTGGAATTTACACCTTGGACTTTTCCGCCCGTAACTTCCAATATGGGATTCTGTGCCATACCGATCAAAGTTGCGGCAAACACAAGCAGTACAATTAACAAATTTTGTTTCATCTCGACCGTTTTACTATATTTTGACGTAAAAGTAGTAACAAACGCAATGAATTGTAATATTCGAAGAGGAGTTTATTGCATGAAAAAGGCGGACATCTCGCCCGCCTTTTTCTTTATATCATCATTGCTTACTCAATATCCAAACGCATCACGTCGCTTGCGCCGTTGGTGCAAGGCTTCCACGTTGTAAGACCTTTTCCATTCGGATTACCGGCCTTCATGAAATTGGTCCAGTAAGTCACCATCTTTTCGCTTAATTTATAATCAGCGGGAGTCATCGGACGCCAGCAGTTCTTCAGCGTTCCGAACATATACCAAAGTTCGGAAGAGTGGAAAGCTCCGGCTCCATCACCGGGAAGACGGCGATAAAACTCATAGATATAAGCGGGCTTATAACCGTTCTTTACCAATGAAGAAGAGATATTGGTAAAGTTCTCACCCATTCGTGCGAAAGACATGTCGTCGCGTGTGCAGCCAACCATGTAGGGAATATTGGGAATGGTACGATTGGCAATTCCAGACTCAAGATCGCCGATCATGGAATAATTGTCCTCGATTGGTGAAAGCATCAGGAACGTCTTGTTGTCGGAACAATATTTCATAAAGACAGTCTGAAGTTCCTGATAACTCATGGCGCGCATCTCCTGAAGAGATTTGTCACCGAAGATCTTCTTGCCCAAAGCTTCATAATCGGAAAGCTTCGTCACACCCATATTTCTGCCCATGCTCAATCCGCCACCGCTCTGAATAATAGCTCGTGCAATCATTCCTTTCGTCAGAGGTGAACAGAGCAGATCACGGACACTCATAGCGCCGGCACTCTGTCCGAAAATGGTAATATTGTCAGGATCGCCGCCGAACTGCGCGATATTATCGCGAACCCATTTCAAAGCCTTGATCTGATCCAGCAGACCATAGTTGCCCGATACATGATTGGAACTCTCAGCTGTCAGTTCAGGATGTGCCAGAAAACCGAGGATTCCCAGACGATAGTTGATTGTGACAAGAATCACACCTTTCTGTGCATACGCATCACCACCGAATTCGGTCTCATAACCGAACCCGCCCATAAATGCACCGCCATGAATCCAAAAAGCCACCGGAAGCTTATCACCCTTTTTGGCTTTTGCGGGTTGCCATACATTCAAGTAGAGACAATCTTCACTGAACTGAGGATCTCCGGCTTCATAAAACTCTTTCACATAATCCACATCGCCGAAGTTCTTTATCTGCGTACGATGTTCATGATCACGTGCAGACTGCATGGCAGCCGGACCGAAATGATCTGCCACCTTGATGCCTTGCCACGGAAGAACATCCTGCGGAGCCTTCCAGCGCAGATCGCCCGTCGGAGGTGCAGCAAAAGGAATACCTTTGTAAATGATCACGCCCTTAGTTGTGGAATTCACACCTTGGACTTTACCGCCTGTAACCTGAAGCACAGGATTTGCGGCGAAGCAGAAAGCAGTTGTCAAAGCTGCCATCATTGTCAGAATCAATTTGTTTTTCATTGGTCGTATTTAATTACAATTACACGTTTAATCAATCTTTTACTCGTCACAAAGGTAATTATTATATCTGAATGAACGAACCATGATACACTTCTCAGAGTTCTGATGCGTACACGGTTGCCCGTTCAGCCTTGCTCAAGATATAGGTGGCGGGAAAATCATTGTCTGCCGAATAACCTTCACGAAGTCTACGAACCACATCTCTTTTGTCTTTTCCCAAAATAGGGACAAAGAGAGGCGTGGAATTCAATATAAACGGACCTGTCATCGTGATTCTCCACTGTCCGCTTTCGGGGTGTCTTGAGACGGCATAAAGCCTTTGGTCGGTAAGCAAATTCTTCGTGGATGGGAAGATCGAGGCCGTATGCAGATCAGGCCCGACGCCGAGGATGACCGCATCAAAGTGAGCCATTCCATTTCTGCATGGAAGTACGGCCACCTCGCGCTCATAGCGCAAAGCCTCCTGCTGGGGATCGTCTTCACCATGTATCCGGAAAATCTGTTCATTGGCTATATGCATGGGATCGAAAAGCTGACGACGCGCATGACCGAAGTTGCTCTCATTGTCATCCGGCCGAACACACCGTTCGTCAACCCAATGGAAACGGATTCTCGACCAGGGAATCCGATCGCGATATTCGGTCGTCCAAAGAGCGAACATCTGCTTGGCTGTGCCTCCTCCTGAAAGAGCCAGATGAAAACTCCGCTCCTTCTTCTGGGCTTGGATAGCGCTTATCAGATCGTCAGTCATGACGCGAAGCGCATTCATGGATGTAAAATAGTTTTTCAGTTCCATAGCGTAATCTATTTGTTTCTCTGACATGCAAAACAAACCTCGGGAAGCTTCAGCTGAACCCGTTCTTTTGGGCCGTTCTCTCCCGGCTCATAGTAAAAGAGATTCTTCGATCCCTCTTCCTGCCAATGCTGCAGGATCGGATCGATGATGCGCCAGCTTGCCTCTAATGCGTCGCTTCGTGCATAAAGAGTGGAATCACCCAGCATGGCATCCAGCAACAGACGTTCATACGCTTCAGGCAAAGCTTCAGGTGACAAAGAATCATAGCGGAAGTCCATTCCCACCTGACGAACGGCAAATCCGGCTCCCGGAACTTTCAGACCAAACTTCAGAGAGATGCTCTCATCGGGCTGAATGCGGATGGTCAATTTGTTACAAGAGGTGCCGGAACATTGTCCCACGAAAAGTTGATGCGGCGTATTCTTGAAGTTCACGACAATCTCCGAAGTTTTCTCGGGCAACTTCTTTCCCGTAAAGAGGAAGAAGGGAACGCCACTCCATCGCCAGTTTTCAATAGTCATCTTGAGTGCTACATACGTCTCGGTATGAGAAGTCGGCGACACGTTCGGCTCTTCGCGATAGCCTTGGTATTGACCACGTACGATCAGATCGTCCATGTCATCAGAAGAATAGACGTGCAATGAACGGAACACCTTCACAATCTCGTCACGAATCGGCTCGGGATCGAAGGAAGAGGGTGATTCCATGGCCGTAAAAGCCATGAGCTGCATCAGATGGTTCTGTATCATATCGCGCAACGCTCCCGCTCCATCGTAGTATTTGCCTCGTTTCTCTACGCCCAGCGTTTCCGTGGCACTGATCTCGATAGAATCAATATAGTTACGGTTCCAGAGAGGTTCGAAGATCCCATTCGAGAAGCGGAGCACAAGGATATTCTGCACTGTCTCTTTCCCCAGATAATGATCGATGCGATAGATTTCCTTCTCTTTGAAGATACTAGAAAGATGACGATTGAGATGTTGCGCCGTTGCAAGACTTGTCCCGAAAGGTTTCTCCACAATGATACGCCGCCATCCTTCGTCGGTCTTTGCCAGGTTCAATCCGTTGTCTTGAAGGAAAGTCGGAATCCGTTCATACATCACGGGCGGCGTTGCGAGATAAAAGATGATGCGGTCGCCCAGCTGCTGTTCCCTCTGAAGATACTCTATCTTCTCCTTCAGCTTACCATATTCCTCCGATACAGTCGAATCAAAAGCCACGTAATAGATCAGCCGTAAGAACGACGGGATCTGATCCGCCTTCTCCGGTTTTCCTCTGAACGCTTCAAGAAGATGGACTTCCGTTTGTTTCCGAAACTCATCGTCTGTAAAGTCGGTTCGAGCGGCGCCTAAAATGGCAAATCGCTCCGGAAGCAGCTTCTTGAGATGCAGTTCGAACAACGACGGGAGCAGTTTGCGAGCGGTCAGATCACCCGACGCTCCGAAAATGATAAGCAATTGATTGGTTGTCTTGTCCATGGAATAGCCCTCCTTCTTTATGCATTATAGGTTCCTGAAACTGTATCGCCACCTTTCCCGGTCCAGTTGGTGTGATAAAAACGGCCGCGTTCGCTGTCGGTCCGTTCATAAGTATGAGCACCGAAGTAGTCGCGCTGCGCCTGTATCAGATTGGCTGACGAATGGGCGGTCCGCAATCCGTCGAAATAAGACAAAGCCGCACTCATAGCGGGAATCGGGATGCCGCTCATCATACCTTGTGCTACAACCTTGCGCCAAGCTGGAAGAGCAGCCTTGATTTCTCCCGAGAAGAAATCGTCGAACAGCAGATTCTCCAGCTTTGGATTCTTCTCATAGGCTTCCGTGATCTTCTGGAGAAAGACAGAGCGAATGATGCAGCCATTGCGCCAGATGCGGGCAATCGTTCCCAGATCCAAGTTCCATCCATAATGGTTCGAGGCACGGTGAAGCAGAGAAAAACCTTGTGCATACGATACGATCTTGGCAGCATAAAGAGCCTGACGTACCTCATCAGCAGTCAGATCTGCTAAAGCCGTCACCTCTTCCGAATAGAGCGACGAAGCTTTCCTGCGGTCGTCATACAAGGCAGAGAGCGAACGGGCAAAGACAGCTTCCGTGATCAGCGTCATCGGATCGCTCTCGTCCAAGGCGGCAATCGCGCTCCATTTCCCTGTTCCTTTTTGCCCCGCTACATCTAATATATGATCGATCAGGAAACTTCCGTCTGCTTCGCGATGGCTGAAGATCTCGGCTGTGATCTGAATGAGGAAACTGTTGAGTTCACTGCGGTTCCATTCCTCGAAGACCTTCGACAGAGAAACATTGTCCATGCCGAGTCCCTTTTTCATCAAAGCATACGATTCGGAAATGAGCTGCATGTCGCCGTATTCGATTCCGTTATGCACCGTTTTCACGAAATGTCCCGCTCCGGTTCCTCCTATCCATTCACAGCAGGGAGTCCCGTCGTCCAGCTTGGCAGCGATGTTCTGAAATATACCCTTGATCAAAGGCCAAGCCTCGACAGCTCCGCCCGGCATGATGGAAGGTCCGTGGAGCGCTCCCTCTTCGCCACCGGAAATACCCGATCCGATAAAGTAAATACCTTTTTCCTCCAGATATTTCACACGACGCATCGTGTCGTGAAAATCGGAGTTGCCGCCATCAATCACAACATCACCCTTCTCGAGAAACGGCAGAAGCTGCTCAATAAGCTGATCCACCGGCGAACCGGATTTCACCATCATCATGATCTTTCTGGGTGTTGCCACGGCTTCCATAAGTTCCTCGATGGTATGAGAACCGATGAAATGTTTTCCCTTGCCGCGTCCGTTGATGAAACGGTCCACGACGCCCTCTTCTCCAGGAGCCGTACGATTGTAAACTGCAACCGTATATCCTTTACTTTCCATATTCAGCGCCAGGTTCTCGCCCATGACTGCCAATCCAATTAATCCTATCTCAGCCTTCATATTTTTTATAATTGATGAACGTTCGAATTTAAAACAAAAAATCGATACCACAATCATATTCGCTATCTTCTTGAACCCAAGAGGAAAAAATAGGAAATAGTGATCATTAATCGGGAAGAATAGACAAAGTGTCAACGCTCGTAGATAATTTATGTTAATCTGAAACCACAGACGCAGATTTGCTATACTTTTGCGGCAGTATTTACCGATTAAACAAATAGAGTGTATGAAAAAGATTTCAGTATTATTAATGTCATTGGTTATGATCTGCATGATGTCATGCAGCGGAAACCAGAAAGCAAGTAACGACAATGCAGCAGCTGCTGATTCAACTGCAACCGACACAACCGCAGTAGCTAAACCTACTACAAAGACAATCGCTTGCCGCGTTTTCCTCAAGAAAGGCCAGGAAGCTGCCTTCCTGAAAGCCGCACAAGGATTGATTGATTCCACTCGCACCGAACCGGGCAACGTAAGCTATGATCTCTATCAGTCGCCTACGGAATCTACTTCCTTCTTCTTCTTCGAAGTGTATAAAAATGACGCAGCTTTCCAAGCTCATGCCAATTCAAGCCACTTCCAGAACTTCGCCAACACCATCAAACCGATGCTGGAAAAAGATCTTGACATCATGCAGTATTAATCCTATTGCATAAAGGAAATGAGACGGTCGCCTGCTAAAGACGGCCGTTTTTTATTTTCTTATTGCGTGTTGCGTTCGTTCTTAGCCTCTTTTCCCGCGTAGGGAAACAGCCTAAAAACCGTTTTTAAGAATCCCCTCTACGGAATTCGGCTTTACAGTCTTGTAAAATGACTTTTCCTCCACGAATTTCGATTTTGCAACCGTGTAAAATGACTTTTCCTTCACGAATTTCGATTTTACAACCGTGCAAAATGGATTTTCCTCCACGAATTTCGATTTTACAACCGTGTAAAATGGATTTCCATGCGCGGGACTACCCTTTTAAACATTTTACATGATTCCCGA
>CAZIVE010000138.1:0-6775 GCA_964542435.1 uncultured Parabacteroides sp. | reverse complement strand
GGGAAAACGTTTTATACAAATGCAGACTCTACAACAATCTTCCAATGAACCATTCAGGAAAAGACCATGAGGCAT
Source organism: uncultured Parabacteroides sp. (assembly GCA_964542435.1). Taxonomy (GTDB): domain Bacteria; phylum Bacteroidota; class Bacteroidia; order Bacteroidales; family Tannerellaceae; genus CAZIVE01. The sequence continues at coordinate 6,700 of CAZIVE010000138.1, read as the reverse complement.
GTCTTAATGAGGCAGCATATATTTCTCTTGAACCATCTCTTAATAAGTAAGGGATTGGTTTTGCACAAATAATGGATAAAAAGGAAAGAGACGAATAACGGAAAAAGTCATTCGTCTCTTCAATAGGTTTCTTCGAAGTTGCTTACTTCAAAGCTTCAACAATTTTAGGAAGCAAAGCCGACAATTCATGTTCACACTGAGCCGTGAAGAAATTACCGTCGATCTCAAAAGATGAATCAGTAGCAATAGCTTTCTGAATGGCCGGTTTAGCCAAAGGATGAACGGCCACTTTCTTTCCAGTTGCAACGCCAGCGATGTCGAACATCATGGCTGAAGCACAATGTCCTATCATCATCTTGTTTTTTGCTGCAAATTCCTTGATGACCTCAAACATTGCTACATTATAAGGTTCAGAAGCATGCTGAGCGAAAACAGGAATTGCGTCGCCACAAGAGAACACCAACGCATCATACTCGTCTGCATGACCTCTGAGATTGGCAATCACGTCATCCACTTTCAAAGCAATACCGGAGTTGGTACGAATATTCACAGAATCAGAGACTGCATAAACCTTATACTCGATCTTATTCTCAAAAAACGTTTCCAAATACTGGAATAGACCCATTCCGTTCACTGGATTCACTGCCATAACGGCTACTTTCTTTGCCATGATACTTTATTTTTTTTGAATGAAACAATAGTTATTTTTAGTAAGTTCCTTACATTTGCAGCAAAGATAACTTGGAAGAAGCTTTTTTACAATAGGTTATCTTCTTATCAGTTAGTTACCTCGATGTAACTATTGTTGATTTATAGAACAGTACACGAAGTTAATTTATGCAAAACTTTCATCATATCGGATTTTGCCCTGTTCGCGACCTTCTGGCTCACGTAGGGAACAAATGGTCAACCCTGGTTTTAGTCACACTGTATGCCAACGGTACTTTACGTTTCGGAGATTTGCAACGCACTATAGGTGATATTTCTCAACGCATGTTAACTGTGACACTCCGGCAACTTGAGATAGATGGAATGATCGAACGAACGGTCTTTCCCGAAGTACCACCCCGCGTGGAATATAATCTGACAGATAAAGGTCGAAGTCTCATGCCGCTCATGCAAGCGCTTATCAACTGGGCGTTGGAAAACCAGCCGAAAGAGAGCATCAAAGCCTAACCTTTTACTTCAAAAGGTAAAGTCCGCAGGAATGCTTTGCCAGCTTCTGATGAAAGTTTTCTTTAAAATGACCGACCTTCCTGCCACTCCAAAGATCAGTGACAGCCACATTCTTATCACCCAGATTCAAATCATTCAAATCTACGTTGATATCGAGTTGTCCCTCCTCATCAGAAATATTGAACAAAGCCAAATAGACTGCACCTGACTTAGAGTTTTTAGAAGTAATGGCTACGCGACCATCCTTCTGAAAAAGCTGACGGACTTCAGAGCCTTCACGGTGCATCTGCAAGACCGATTTATTGGTCAGCAAAGAAAGGGTAAATGCATCGTTACTGGGCAAATCACCACCGAACATCAGGGGAGAGCGGAAGATGGTGAATAACGTCATCAACGAATATTGTTCATTTTTGGTCAGCCGTGTCATACGATCTTCTCCTCGTTCACCGCGAATAGAGATGCGTCCCAAAGGAATCATGTCGCAGTCGGGCCAAGTCGGCGAGATATAGGAATACCATTTCTGGCAGATATTCATCAGATGCGTGATGTGTGGCCAAGTGTCCCAGACATCATCCACCATGCGCCACATGTTGGCATGCGTCCGAACATGATCAGCCTTTTCAATCGGTGTCTCACCAGGAGAAGTACTCAGCACAATGGTTCGTCCGCAACGGTCGATGGCCTTTCGAATCATCTCGATTTCGTCCTGATGATACGGACGCGAAAGATCATCAATCTTCACGAAATCCACATTCCATGAGGCATAGAGTTCGAAAAGCGAATTGTAATATTCCTGAGCGCCCGGCTTTCCGGCCACCACCGTAAAATTATCCTTCAGCCATTCACATTGCTGTTCGGGACTGTAGATCTGATCCGCCGTGACGTTCGTTCCTTTCACAGGCAATCGTTTCTCGACCGCAAGCTTCGGTACGCCGCGCATCAGGTGAATACCGAACTTGAGACCTTTGCTATGAACATAATCCGCCAACGGCTTAAATCCTTTTCCATTGGCAGACGACGGGAAACGGTTGACGGCAGGAATGTAACGACCATACTCATCCATAGTATATATCGGATCCGATTGATTGTAGCCTCCGGCTTTGTCATTCTGTACGAACCAGCGAATGTCCACCACGACATATTCCCATCCGAAGCGTTTCAGATGCTTGGCCATGTAATCGGCATTGGCTTTCACTTCACTCTCCACAACGGTCGGACCGTAACAGTCCCAACTGTTCCAGCCCATCGGCGGTGTCTTTGCCCATTGACGGAAATCCGTCTGTGCATGCAACGACAGACTTATCAATACGGAAAGGCAGGTGAATAATACAAGAATTATCTTCTTCATACGGTTCGTATTTATCGGTTGCAAAATATCTTCATTCCATCACTCCTTCTGAGCTCCCTCTTCCGGGAAGAGCGGCCAATTGGGATCAGGACGATGTTCTCGCTGCATGATCTGCTTCAGTTCGGCTACCTTCTCCGGATTCTCGGAAAGAAGATTGTGCTTCTCGGAAGGATCGGACGCGAGATTATAAAGCTCGTAAAAGGGATGATCACTTCGAAGATTCATGTGGACCAGTTTCCAAGGACCTTTACGGACGGCTTGTCTTCCTCCCATTTCCTGAAACTCGAAGTAGAGGAAATCGTGCATCTTCTGGCCCTTGCGATTCTCCAGCAAAGGCAACAGACTGACGCCATCCATCTCTTTCTGTTTAGCAGCAGGATGAATTACCTCTTCGAATGTCGGAAGGATATCCCAAAAGGAGCACATAAAGTCTGTTTCCGTCCCGCTTTGGATATGTCCAGGCCACGAGATAATCATCGGAACGCGAATACCGCCTTCATAAAGGTCACGTTTGTATCCACGATAGATACCGTTGCTATTGAAAAAATCCGGATCGGCTCCACCTTCGCGGTGCGGACCATTATCGCTGGCAAAGATGATGATGGTGTTTTCATACAGGCCCTTTTCCTTCAGTTTCTGCACAAGCTGACCCACGTAAACATCGAGACGGGTAATCATGGCTGCAAAGGTGGCATGCGGATAGAGTTGCGTACAGTAGCCGCCTTTGCGAAAAAACTCGTTACCAGGCTCCACACCCTTATAGGCCGTCTCAGGGAAATGTCCACGAAACTTCTGAATAATGCTGTCTTCCGGAACAATCAGTTCAGCATGCGGAATGGTTGTCGGATACCAGAGAAAGAAGGGTTCGCCCGGGTTCATCCGGTCGAGATAGTCCAACGCTTTCTGATGAATCAGATCAGCGGAATAGGTTCCTTTACCGTATTGCACGGAAAGCACATTGTCCTCCAGCTCCACGCGTTGATCGTTGTTCCAAAGATGATCGGGATAATAGCTATGCGCCAGCAACTGACAGTTGTATCCGAAAAAGGTCTCACAACCCTGCTTAGCAGGATCGCCGGTAGTGCCGATATAACCCAAGCCCCATTTGCCGAAGGCGGAAGTCTTGTATCCGGCTTCCTTCATCACCTGGAAGATGGTGCGTGCATCGGCTGGAAGCGGGAACTGTCCTTCGGGATTGAGTTCGAGATTGCCTCTGACCGGCGTATGTCCGCTGTGCGTCCCCGTCAGAAGACAACTGCGAGAAGGAGCACTGACCGTCGTACCCGAATAGCATTGCGTGAAGCGCATGCCGGATTGGGCCAGCTTGTCGATATTGGGCGTATCAAACTTCTCCTGTCCGTAACAGCTCAAGTCGCCATAGCCGAGATCGTCTGCCAGAATGAAAACGATGTTGGGACGTTGAGCAAACACCAGCGGTGCAGCGAGCAGACCGGCCAATATGGATAAGAGGGGGCGCTTCCTGTCAATCATCATCGTCATCATCATCTATGGAATAGGTAAGGAATGCCGAACGATGGATGGGCGGATACTGGACACTGTCGCCCTTCAGTCCATGCCAGAGAACTTGATTGAATTCCACATCGGGAACATTGTCTTCCTTCGTGAAATCATAACCTTCGCACATGGCCTGCCATTTATCCTGCTTCTGATTGATATCATCGAGGGAAATATTCGCAGGAAGGCAATGATAAGGCGTCAGATCCGGTGTATTCGAGAAGCATCGCCACATAGAACGGGCACTGGCATCATACTGCGACATAGGCTTGACGCCGAGGATCAGCTCCATCGTGCGAAGCATGGAGGTCGTCGTGTAAGGCGTATGATCCACAAAGCCTCGTTTGACAAATCCACCGGCAACGTAAGCTGTACTGCGGTGTGCATCCACATGGTCTGAGCCGTTCTGTGCATCGTCTTCGATGACGAAGACAACAGATTCCTTCCAAATGGGCGTATGGCTGAGATAGTCGATGAAAAGACCGACGGCCAGGTCATTGTCTGCAGCATGTGCATAAGGTGTCATGCAGCCCAACGACATTCCCTCTGTATGGTCACTGCCCAATCGTACGGTGCTGAACTGTGGGACGGCATTGATGAGCATCAGTGAATCGAAGTCTGCTTTCCATTGGGTAAATCGGGTTGTGTCACGTACCTTCAGATCCCAGGGTTCGAAGTTGGTACAGAAATGATCTGCCAGTACAGGAATCGTGGGGCGAATGACGCGCTTGCTATTCCGCTCGAGAAACTCGCCGTAGGAACGGAATGTCACGCCCGCCCTCTTGCAGGCGTCCCAAAAGAAGCCGTTCTTATTGTTGCCCATCGGATGTCCGCCTTCACCTGAATAGAAATCGCCACGGTCGCTATAATAGGTTGGCCAGGTCTTCTCCAGATAGTCATTGGCATAAGCACCCATGGTCCAGTTGTGACCGTCGCAGCTCACTTCGGCATTAACATAGAAATTGTCAAGAAGAACGAACTGACGAGCAATGTTGTGGAGATTGGGCGTCACCTTTTCGCCGAACAGCACCAGCGATGAATCGCCGTTGCCCTCTTTCATATCTCCGAGAACCTGATCGTAGGTGCGGTTTTCCTTGATGATATAGAACACATGCTTGATTGGACTCGTCTCGCCCAGTTTGCCTGGTATCGGATTGCCGGGTTCGCTTTCGGCTACAGATTCAGACGTTTTCTGATAAGGCGTATTCTTATAAACCTGATCGGTATAATGCTTCAACATGGCGTCGTTAGGCTGATCGATGACGGATAGAGCACCGAGAAACAGTCCTGCAATATATTCCACGCCCTGCTTCTTGTTCATGTCACCTGTGTGATGCCCGAAATTCTCATCCACATCGACCGGTTCCGGTCCAAATGGATTGGGTGCAGATTTCAGGCCCTTACCGTTCGTTACCCAGAAATGGTTACCGAGGCATTTCACATTGGTCGGATACCAACCCGTCGGGATAAAGCCGAGGGCACGGCTCTCTTTGGCTTTGGAGATATCGAAAAGCGTGAGGCAGTTGTTGTCGGCGTTGGCGATGGCCAGCGTTTTGCCGTTGGGCGTTACAGCCAGTCCATTGGTCGTACTACCCGACAATGTACTTTGGAAAGGAGCCGCATTCAAGGTCTCCTCCACTTCACCGCTTTTCAGGTTGACGACAGACACCGTATTATCGTCGGCATTGGCTACGAACAGCCTTTCGCCTTTCTTGTCGAGACACATCTCATTGGGATGGCTGCCCACAGGAATATCCTTTTCCCACTGCTGATGATCGACGTTCCAGACTCTCACGCGCCCACAGCTCCAGCAGGAGACATAGACCAGTTGTTGATCCTTCGAAAGGAGCACGTCGTAACCTTCTCCGCCCAGTGCCTCCTTGCGAATGAGATGATGGTCGGCGAGATCATAGATATAAAAACTGTCGTTATTACGTGTCGAGACAAAAAGCTGCCTGTATTTTCCGGAAAGGGCGATGCCCGTAGGAGAAACCTTCACGGGCCAGGGCTTATCCATCACGATACTATCCGTCTGCGCCAGCTTGCCGATAGTACTGACCGTATAGATGCGAATCTTGTTTTCATTACCACCGGAGACGTACAGCCGTTTGTTGTCTGGAGAAAAGCAGAGACCGTACCAGCTCATCGGGATGGTGACATCGGAGGTCATCACCTGGCGTTTGGTATCGAAAAGCTGTACACATTGACGACCGTAGCCGTTATTGGTCACGGCCAGCCATTTCTTGTTGGGCGAGACTGCCATGTTCAGAGGAAGATCGCCCAATGGAAACTGCTTTCCCGCGGGTGTAAGTTTCCAGCCATTGGGAAGTGTCACCGGCTCCGCCGTCTGTGACGAAAGAGTGGAACTGAATAAAAGTATCGTCACTGCAACCAGCGATAGAATATGTTTTATCTTCATACCATGTTTGTTTGGATTCATCAGCGAAGATAATGAAAATGGAGGAGAACAGAATCAAGTGAGGCAAATTCGTAACAGAAATGTATCATGGGAACAAATAGACGCACCGAAAGATCTCAATCCTATACGACTTGAGTTGATAACATCCGGCATAAATTGCAACTTTATGAGGAACAAGTTCCGATTCCGAAGGCCAAATCATGACTCTGCGGTCACTTTATGACAATCTCGACCCCTAAATT
>CAZIVE010000137.1:0-6851 GCA_964542435.1 uncultured Parabacteroides sp. | reverse complement strand
TGATGTTATAGCAAAATTCAATCGGAATGGATATTCAAAATCAAAATCCTGATTGTAAGCTCTCACCCTGCTCGATCCATGCCTTCTCCGCACGGTGCGAACTGCACGCCGCCATCAGCAGGCAGCTTGCAAACAGACAGATGATGTACCGGATTTGTTTCATTACGACGGTAAAGATAGAAGATGTTGAGGAAAAAGACAAATGCCTGTCAAGGGAATGGTTGTGATTACACCTTAGCCTTCACTTCTTTCAACAGCTCTTTATGGATGACGCCGTTTGTGGCGACGATGTTGTCTCCGAAGAGGTAATCGTCGGAGCCGGAGAAGTCGGTGACTTTGCCTCCGGCTTCTGTGATGATCAAGACGCCTGCTGAATAATCCCATTGTCCGATGTATTTCTCCAGCCAGCCGTCGAGTCGACCGGCAGCGACGTAGCAGAGTGCCGAAGCCGCCGATCCGTTCATGCGGATTCCGCCGGCCCGTCCGTAGAAATGGTTGAGAAGATGCATGCCGATGTCGTGATAGGCTTTGTCGTTGTAGGGCAGTTCGATGCAGAGAAGTGCTTTGTCGATGTCATCCTGCTTGTTGACGGAGATGGCTTTGCCGTTGAGGAAGGCGCCGCCCTCTTTCCATGCGTAGAAGCATTCGTCGCTCGGGACAATATAAACCACGCCGATGAGGATCTCTCTTTCTTTTCTCAGGGCGATTGAGACAGCAAAAGGAGCATAGTGATGTATGAAATTGGTCGTGCCGTCCAATGGATCGATTACCCAGCAGTATGCCTCATTGTTGTATTGTGCGGTTTTCTCCTCCGTGATAAAGCCCGCTTCAATCGGTAGCTGTTTCAAGGCATTCACAATCATCTCTTCCGAATGTTTGTCCACATAGGAAACGTAGTCGTGGTTGTTTTTCTGTTCCACGCGGTCGAGGGAAAAACTCTCGAGCTGCTCTCTTATGTATTGGCCGGCCTGACGGGCAATCGTGCAGACTTCACGAGTGATATCTTTTAAATCTTCCATATTCTTTTTCTTATTTCCAATGAATCACCAAAGTCTCTTCCGGATGGATAGTCAGTGCGTTTGCATCAGCGGATCCGTTTTTGTCAGCGTAGAGAATCTCCGGCGTAAGCTGCGTATGGCTTTTCTGTAATTGTACAGTCTGAGTTTCGTTTGATTTGTTGACGGCAATCGTGATGAATCCATCTTGGGTCTGAAGCTCTTTCATAATGACCTCCTCATAAACCCGATCAAAGCAGAACGGAATCCGGGATGTTTGGATCTCCTTCTTGACAAACGATGCAAAGGCGGTGTTCCGGCTCGTCCAACCGGCACCCAAGACAGAAGGAATCCATACGACTTCTCCTTTTCCGAGAGAATTGCGGACAGCGAGCGGCAGAGCCTCTTCGTTACCTTTATATAGGATCTGTGCCGATGGCTCTTTGCGGATCGTGCCGATCCATCCATAACCCGGGATTTCATCCGTGTTGCCTTCGAACCGGAAAGAGTAGGGCTTTTCCAGTTTCTTGAATTCAGAGATGTTTCCACCGAAGAGTTTCTGCAAGGGAAATCCTGTCAGCATCTGGTTGTGTACGTTCTCGTCGTAGTAACCGGTCAGCCCGTCAGCAATCAGTTTGCCGCCTTTCGATACGAACGATTCAAGTTGCGGTACATAACGGCTTGGAATGGCAAGTTGGTTGGCCAGGATGATCGTTTGGCCGGAGTAGTCGGCTTTGCTGAAGTCATATTCCTCAAAGGCCTTGAAGTTGGGCGTGATGCCAATCTCGGAGAGTGCTTTGAAATAGCCGAGCATATCGCTCATGCACATCATGCGTCCGTCGGTGGAAGCAGGCGTGTAGCTTGCCTGGAGTTTCTCGGTCCACAGCGATTCGCGGATATATAAGATGTTGACGCCGGTATCGACCTTTTTTGCAGAGGCGAAGAGCGTCTTGTTCTTTTGGATGCAGTTGCTGACCGAAGCGATTGCCTGTACTCGGTCTGTCGGCTGATGCTGGAAGTCGAGCAGGCTCCATTCGCCGGCTTCGCCACCTGTAGAGCGCGGATTGAGCGTCCAGAAGATACCGCCTTTTCCCTCCGTTCCGAGGATGATCCAGAGCCATTGGCTGATCTCCTCTTTCGTCGGGCACATGGCACGATTGCCGCTGAAGGTGTTGTTCCCACCCTGAATCTCTGTCATGAACCAGGGCAGATTGCCTGCTCCGGACTGAAGCAGTTCGCAGTCGGCCGACATGGCGATGTCGTATTCCTTCCGTGGAAACATCACAAAGTGCCAGCTTGCATGAGCCGAGCCTCCGAGGCTATTCAATGACGAACGCCAGTCGGTGAATCTGTACTGTCCGAGGTTGAGGAAGATGTTGTGGTTGTTCACATGCAGATGTGCCGTTGTGTCGTATTTGCGGATCTCATTTGAAATCCATTGCAGCATCCAAGAGGTGACGTCGTCTTCGAAGCGCTCCTCCTGAAGGTTCGCCAAGGCCGGATATCCATTCTTCAGATATTCCGGTTGCGGATGCTGTCTGTTCCATTCCGCACGTTTCTCACGTAGGAAAGGCGTGTCGTCGAATCCTCCGCCCGGTTCGTTCATCAGCACCCATCCGTAAAGCGATTTGAACTGCTTGAAATGTGTGGCCATCTGTTTGATATATTCGGCAAAGGCATCCAGCGTAGCTTGATCTTTCGGGAACTTCCATCCGCCGATGTCGTCTTTGGCTGCCTGCGGGAACATCGTGCCGAAGACTTTGATGTTGTATTTCTCAGCGTAACGGAATGCACGGTCGAAGAGAGAGAAATCCCAACCGTTGGCTTTGCGCATATACCCTTCGAACATTCGGATACGGCATACATTCATGCCATTGTCGTGAAGCGTCTTGAACCAAAGTTCCGTTTCCTGGTCGGTCTGTCCGGGTTCGATGAACACCTGAGCGCCCAGCAGCGGATAGTCGGAAGCTTTTAGGGACTGAGCCGCTCCATGCAAGGAAAAGGCTATCAGAAATAGGATTACAAGAGTAAAGTAGTTGCGTTTCATTGTCTCATTTTTCATGTAGCAAAGATACACACAAGCTTTTCATCTTGGCGTCTTCTTTTAAAAAATGATAAAAATGAGGAGCGCAGTGTACAAATTTGGTTTCTATGTTCGTATTTTTGCGAACAATAAACAACGAAGATGGACGACAACAAGAAAGACTACAAAGAGAAACAGGAGAAGATAGCCCGTTTTGCCAAGGCATTGGGACATCCGGCGAGGATTGCCATTCTCGATTTCCTTGCCAAGCGAGACACCTGCTACTTTGGAGATATCAACGAGGAACTCCCGATTGCGAAGGCCACCGTTTCGCAGCACTTGAAGGAACTGAAAGACGCTGGGCTGATCCAAGGTGAGATTGAAACACCAAAGGTGAAATACTGTATCAACCAAGAAAATTGGGCGTTGGCAAAGCAGCTTTTCAACAAGTTCTTCTGCGATTGTCAGAAAGATAAAAAAGATACATGCTGCTGAAGCATTGTCTCTTTTTGTCTTTAATGTTCGTTGTTTTGCGAATAACGAAATACTCATTTAACAGAATAGAATATGGAAATTAAAATCTTAGGAACAGGTTGCAGCAGTTGCAAAGCACTTTATGCAACTGTAGAAAAAGTAGTGAAGGAATTGGGCGTAGAAGCGAACCTCGTGAAGGAGGAAGACTTGCAGAAGATCATGGCATATAATGTCTTTACGCTTCCTGCATTGGTGATCGATGAGAAGGTTGTTGCCAAAGGCAAGCTTTCAGAGAGTGACGTTAAGAAACTGATAACAGAAAGAATGTAAGTATGAAACGGATTTTATGGTTAGCACTCATTGTGCTCATTTCAGGTTTTACGGTTGCTTATGGGCAGTCGAAAGGAATCAAGAAGGGACAGAAAAATGCTGTAGTCGAAATCCTTTATTTCCATGGCAAGCAACGTTGTGCCACTTGCATAGCTATCGGTAATTCATCTCAAGAGGTTATCAACAAATTCTTTGCTTCGGAAGTGAAGCAGGGCAGGGTTGCGTTCAAGGAAATCGATTTCTCCACTCCTGAAGGTGAAAAGATAGCAGACAAATATCGGGTATCCAGTTCCTCTTTGTTTGTGAATCAGTGGAAGAACGGCAGTGAAAAACCAAACGACATGACTGTGTTCGGATTTAAATATGCCCGAAATAATCCGCAGGCGTTTAAAAATGGTTTAAAAGGTAAGATTGAGCAACTTCTGAAATAGAACTCTCTATGGATTTCCTGCAACAGATATTGGACAATAGCAATGTCCCCCTTATCACAGCCTTTATTTTGGGCTTGCTGACCGCCATCAGTCCTTGTCCATTGGCCACGAACATCACCGCCATCGGATATATCAGCCGTGATATAGACAGTGGAAAGCGCATCCTTTGGAATGGTATCTTATATACCGCCGGGCGAATACTTGCCTATACGTTGCTGGGTGCTATTCTGATTTTTATTTTGCGAAGCGGTGAAGACATCTTTTTTATTCAAAAAGGGGTGAGCAAATGGGGCGAAATGCTGATTGCACCGGCAATGATACTGATGGGCCTGTTTATGCTTTGGGGTGATAAACTGCCTTTAGGCAAGTTTGGATTCTCAGGCCGGATTCAGTCTGAGCGCATTAAAGGTGTCTGGGGAAGTCTTTTGCTGGGCCTTCTTTTTGCAATGGCATTCTGTCCGACAAGCGCCGTATTGTATTTCGGGATGCTGATTCCCATGTCGGTACAATCGTCAGGCGGTTATCTACTTCCGATGATCTTTGCTCTCGCGACCGGATTGCCCGTTATCATTGTGGCCTGGATCCTTGCTTATAGTGTTGCTGGAATTGGAAAGTTTTATGATAGGATGAGAACTTTCCAGAAATGGTTCAACATTGTTGTCGCCATTCTGTTTATCGCAGTCGGCATTTATTATTTCATCCTCTTTTATCTTTAAATACAATTTTGAAATGTTACAACAATTGGCAGATTTTCTCTCGTATGATCTGATGGGGCTTGACGCGCAGTCTCGTTTGGGCTCGTCAGTCGATTTCTTCATCTACGATACGACGAAAATCTTGATATTACTTTTTCTGATCAGTGCGGTAATGGGCGTCATCAATGCCTATTTTCCGATTGATCGTCTGCGTAATTATCTGCAGACCCATAAACTCTATGGCTTGCAATATTTCTTTGCATCTCTTTTCGGAGCGATCACTCCGTTCTGTTCCTGTTCCTCCATTCCTCTCTTCCTCGGCTTCGTGAAAGGAGGAATACCGTTGGGAGTGACCTTCGCTTTCCTGATCACTTCGCCTCTTGTGAATGAAGTGGCTGTGGCGATGTTCCTCGGCACGTTCGGACTTCGCATCACTCTTATTTATATTGTCAGTGGAATGCTGCTCGGCATGGTAGGCGGCTTCGTGCTCGGCAAGATGAAGCTGGAACGGTATCTGAGCGATTGGGTGAAGGAGATTCAGAAGAATTCCGTTGCGGAGGCTGAAACCTGGAACACGGAGAAGGTGACCTTTATCCATCGTCTGCCTTCTATCCTGCGCGAAGCGTGGGGCATCGTAAAGGGCGTGCTTGTCTATGTGCTTATCGGTATCGCTATCGGCGGTGCCATTCATGGATATGTGCCTGAAGGATTCTTTCAGCATTACATGTCGAAAGGTACGTGGTTCGCCGTTCCTCTGTCGGTCATTTTAGGCGTGCCGATGTATGCGAATGCTGCGGGAATCGTGCCGGTTGTGGAGGTGTTCGTCTCGAAAGGCGTTCCCATTGGCACGGCACTTTCCTTCATGATGGCCGTTGTTGGTCTGTCGTTGCCGGAAGCGACCCTGTTGAAGAAGGTAATGACGTGGAAGCTGATAGGCATCTTCTTCGGAACGGTTACATTCTTTATCATCTTTTCCGGATATCTTTTTAACTTGATATTATAACTTTCTATTAACAATTAAATTCTTACTGCTATGAGCAAAAGTTGGTTCCCAATGATCGATTATGACAAATGTGACGGCTGCTTGGCTTGCTATCACAAGTGTTCAAAGGGTGTATATGTCGTAGAAGACAACAAACCGAAGGTGGTGAATCCTGAAAATTGTGTGGAGGGCTGTCACGGCTGTGGCAATCTCTGTCCTCAGAAAGCCATCGTCTATTCGGGCGAATACAAGGATCATGTCAAATGTTCATGCTGCGAATAGTGATGAAGAAAACGAAGACATGGCTGCTTGTTGCATGCGTAGGTCTTAGCTTGACAATCCAGGCTCAGAAAGCAACGGTGATCGATACAGATTTCTCCAAAGGACAACTCACCAATGTCCAGACCATCCGTTATAAAGATCTGGTCAAGTTTCATGGCCATTCGTGCGATGGTTTGCTGGAGGGAATGCAGGCACTGCAGCTCGGGTTGAAAGAGCTTTATCCCGAAGGTGTCTTCGACAGGACAAATACGCGCGTCGTGAGTAAATCGTCTCCCTGCCTGACAGATGCAGCGGTTTATCTCACGGGCGCTCGCATCCAGTATAACACCTTTTATGTGGACAACAGTATCGAAGGATTGTACATCATCCAAAGAGTAGACAACGGCAAAGCTGTCCTGGTGAGCCGCAACCCTGGCGTGAAACCTCCTGAAATTGACAGGCAAGGAGATCTTGCCATTCAGAAAAAGCTGTCTTATGCACAGCTGAGAGAACTCAAGAAAATGGAAGATGCCTATTCTGCCTTACTGAGAAAAAGCGATCCTGCCATCCATTTTACGGTGAAGGTTTTGGATCATTTCGAATGGAATCCTGTGATTAAGTCTGATTTTGTCAAGACAGACATCATCAACAAGAATGTAA
>CAZIVE010000136.1:0-6886 GCA_964542435.1 uncultured Parabacteroides sp. | reverse complement strand
GATTTTACGACCTGTTTTTCCCATTGCAATTTTGCAGGAGACTTTTTACAAGTGATATGGGCTCCTGCAGTTTTGCATTCATCATTTTAAAACGGGGGAAGCCTCTTCCATTTCTGAAAGGAAGGATTCATCTCAGAGAAAGGGCTGTACTTGTAAGAAACCTTCTGGAGCACTCGCCAAATATATTACATCCAAAGTTATTGGGGAGAATCCAGGCCCTTCTTCGTCGCAAAATCTTTGGTTTTGGCACTCATGAACCGTCCCATTTGTACGGAGAAAAGATAACTGAGACGTACTTGAAAGGCTGTAAAGGCATTGTGGCAAATGAGAAATCGTTTGCTAAAGAGGTGTCGTGCCAAACCGCGTCCGACCTCTTCAGGATTGGCTTTGAACTCTTTCGGGACAGGCAAGGATGAAGCTGAATCGGTCTTCGTGAGAGGAGGTTGGAAAAGATGGAAGGTGATTCCGCTGGACATGTATTCGATGGCGAGACATTTGGCCAAAGATTCGATGGCCGCCTTGCTGGAAGCATACGGACTGATGTTGTAGAAGCCCATGATTCCGACTCCGGAACTGGTGAAAATGATTCTTCCGCTATGCTGCTCCTTCATGTAGGGCAGTACGGCACGACTCAGATGGAGTGCACCGAAGTAATTGACGTTGAAAACATCCCGATAAAGATTGTCGTCACTCTGCTCCATGGGAAAAAAGGTACAAAGACAGGCATTGTGTATCGCCACATCCACACTTCCGAACTTCTGTATGCTTTTCCGTACACAATCCGATACCATGGCGGCATCGCGTACATCGCATTGCAGGGGAAACAGCGAGTTGAACTTACGAGCAAGCGTTTCCAACGGTGTGATGTCGAGATCGAGCACCGTTACGTTCATGCCCTCTTCGAGAAGTTCACAAATCAAGAAATAACCGATGCCTTTTGCGGCACCGGTTATGATGATATTCGATTTTTCTTTATCTGAATGCATGGATTACAATCCACTCAAGCTGACATTCTCGAAAAGCAGACTCGGGATGCGATATGACGACGTCGTCTTGGGATCGCTGCCCACCTCGGCCAAATGACTCCATAAGGTTTTCATGTTGCCTGTGACGTTCATCTCGTTGATAGGCTGTGTCGTCTTTCCGTTCTCGATCAGGAATCCTTCTATACCATAGGAAAAGTCACCGGTCGTGGAATTGCAGTTGCCGCCGTTGAAGCCTGTGATAAGTACACCTTTGTCTAGTTCTGCGATCAGTTCCTCACAGTTCCTTACGCCGCCCGGCATGGTCAGGACAGACGCTGAAGCGATGGTAGGAGCCACCTTCATCTTATTGGCAGCATACGTATCGATATAGTATGTTTTGAGTACGCCTTTATCTATCACAGTCATCGGACGGGTAGCCACACCTTCATTGTCGTAATAACGTGCGCCGCGAGCTTTCTTCAGGAACGGCTCATCTTTCAGTGTGAAGTTGTCACCGAACACTTTCTTGTCTATACAATCGATAAGAAAAGAGTCATGCTGCTGGATGGATTGTCCGTCGAGAGAATCCAAGATCGGAGAGAGCAGGCGTGCTGAATTTACATTGTCCACGACAACGCGATAATTGCCGCTTTCAATTTTGTGTGCGCCTAACTTACGCAATACACGTTTCAGAGCTTCCGTACCGATACCCTCTTTCTGAAGGTCATTAAGATAGACGGAGACGTCATACCATGATGATTCGGGACGTGCATCGCCTTCTCCCTTTATACTAACTCCACCATTGAGTCCGTAATAGGATCTCTTCTCTTCTCCTTCGAACCCGTTACTGGTTATCATGTATTTGTTCAGAATCTCATCTTCATAAGAAGAGGTGGCAGAGATGATGCGTGGATCTTTTCCCATGATTTCGTCACACACCTTCATGGCAAGTTCCTTTTTCTTGTCGGGCGAGACATTATTGAAGTCCGGATCTATAGAGTCGAGGTCATTATTATTTCCACCTTTGAAATATCGTGATGCATCAGGCAACTTGCGTGCTTCATCCGTAGCCAGATATCTCGTGGCCGTGATACTTCTTAGGATCAGGTCTTCTACTTCTTTCTTATCAAGACGGTTTGTGGAGCATGATCCGAATTTTCCATCCACATAGAGAGAGATGCCAAGACTGAACTCGTCTGATTGCATCAATCGTTCAATCTTCTTGTCACGTATCTCAAATGTACTGTCTGTTGCACTGTACAGCACAACCTTCGAAGCATTGCAACCATTCTTTAAAGCGAACTCCATTGCATGCTGTACAAAGTCTTTATTGTTTTTTGTTATCATATCAATTGTCTCCTCCTACCGTTAATTTGCTTACCAATGCTGAAGGCATGCCGCAGGTTACAGGGCAAGACTGTCCGTCTTTGCCGCACGTCCACGTGCCGTTGTCCATCTTGTAATTGTTACCTACCATGGTGATGTCGGCCAAAGCCTTCGGACCGTTTCCGATGATGTTGATATCCTTGATCGGCTGAGTCAGTTTACCATTTTCGATGAGGTAACCGTCCTTGACAAAGAAGGTGAAGTCGCCGGCACCGATTTGTACCTGTCCGTTGGTGAAGTCGGCGGCATAGATGCCGTTCTTTACTTCGTGGATGATATCCTCCTCCTTCACATTGCCTGCTTCCATATAGGTGGCACGCATGCGTGGAATCGGCGTCTGACGGAAAGACTCGCGACGTCCGTTTCCGGTAGGAGCGACCTTATAGTATTTCGAGCTGATGCGGTCGTGCAGATAACTGTTGAGGATGCCGTTGCGTACGATGTACGTCTTTTGGCCGTCCACACCTTCATCATCTACATTGACAGAGCCGCGGTTGAACGGGATTGTGCCGTCGTCGAGGATGTTGATATGTTCGTTGCATACCTTCTTGTTGAGCTTGTCGCTGAAGATTGATATGTTCTTACGGTTGAAGTCGGCTTCGAATGCATGTCCGATGGCTTCGTGAAGCAGAATGCCTGAGCCGCCTGCACCCATTACGACGGGCAGTTCACCGCCTTTGGGTTTGATGGCTTTAAAGAGAATAGATGTCTTTCGGATAGCCTCTTTGGCAAGGGTTTCGACGAGATCGTCTGTAAGGAATTCAGCTCCCATACGGTAAGAGCGTGAGACGTAATTGTTTTCTGTACGTCCATTATCCATCATGATGCAGACGGCAGCCAAAGAGACCATCGGGCGATAGTCGCTGTACATGACTCCTTCACTGTTTGCAAACATGATCAATGACGTATTGTCTTGCTGCATGACCTGTACGTTCTTCACGCGTTTGTCCAACGAGAAGATCCGATCGTTCAACTTCTGGATGAACGGTGTCTTTTTCTGTATCTCGTATTCCTGCCAGTCTTTACCCACTTTATAATAGTTATGGGTGAGCTTTTTCTCCGTCAGATTCACCGGAGCCGTCTTCTTGTCGCTCTTTGCGATGAGTGAAGCAGTGCGAGCTGCTCGAAGCATCTCCTCTGGCGTTACATTCTCCACAAAGGCATATCCGGTTTGATCGCCATCCAGAACTCTTACGCCAACGCCGAAGTCAATGTTTGATGAAGTACTGTTAACCTTTCCGTCCAATAGTACCAGACTATTGTTGATTGAATGTTCGAAGAACAGATCGGCATAGTCACCGCCATTTTCAAGTGCGGCAGCGAGTACCTTTTGGATCGTTCCTTTCTCTACACTGAAGTAGTGAAGTGCTTCTTCCATCTTTTCGTTTTCATTGACGATTTCTCCAGGCATGCGTGCAAAGATTGACGGGGCAGCCAGTGTCCCGAGCATCATCATGCCCCCTGTTTTCAAGAAATCTCTTCTGTTAATGTTCATATTCTATATATTAAATGTGTTTCCGTTTATAAGTCTTAGACGTTTTTGTCCTCCTTTTTGTTACAGTCCTCTTCTGTTTTTTATGGAATTTAAATCATTTATTCTTGTCTTTGCCCATTCCATGACGTTCGAAGGGGGCCGTTTAGCCATCAGTTCGCGTTTCATGAAGTCCATATAGGGTGCCACGTGCTGAAAGAAATGTTTGTATCCTTTGCAAAGATAATTCAGTCCGGGCTCTCCGTTGGCAGTGGTGAGAAAACGATCCTTCGGACAGCCGCCGTTGCATGCAAAGAGATAGTCACATTCCTTGCATTGAGTTGGTAATGCATTCTGTTTGTCTGCACCGAACTTCAGCTGCCGATCGCTGTACATCATCTCCGTAAGTGTCTGCGTGCGTATGTTGCCGAGTTTGTATTCAGGGAATACGTAATGGTCGCACGAATAAACATCGCCGTTGAACTCCATGACGCCGGCATGACCGCATTGCTTGGCCATTGTACAGACGCCGGGTTTTTCGCCCACCCAGTTGGCCAGTGTGGAATCGAAGATCTGAATGAAATATTCCCCGACGTCCTGCTTCAGCCATTCGTCGAACAGATCGCACAGAAAGTTGCCCCATTTCTCGGCATCTACGGAGAAGGGTGCGAGTTGCGAAGCTTTTTCTTCAGGAAGCGTAAGTGTCGTACCGTCGGCGTGCTGCCTGATCCGTTCCACGATGGGAGCGAACTGGATGAAACGGCAGTCAATGCTTTTGAAGAAGTTGTAGAAGTCTATGGGATAATCCACGTTATAGTCGTTGACGACTGCCATGGCATTGTATTCGACGTTGTATTTTTTGAGCAGATTGATTCCCTTCATCACTTTGAAGAAGGAGGGAAGGCCTTGCTTGTTGCGCCGGTATTCGTCGTGGAACTCCTGTGGTCCGTCGATGGAGACGCCTACGAGGAAATCGTTTTCCTTGAAGAATTTGCACCAGTCGTCGTTCAGCAAAGTTCCGTTGGTTTGGATGCAGTTGGCGATGGTTCGTCCGCCGGCATATTTGCGTTCCAGTTCGAGCGCTTTGCGATAGAAGGAGATGGGCCGCATGAGCGTCTCGCCGCCGTGCCATGTGAAGAGGACTTCCGTCATGGTTTGCGATTCGATATACTCGCGGATGAAACGTTCAAGGAGATCATCGGAAAGAATCTGGTTTTTATCTTCCGGATAGAGCTTGCTCTTTTCCAGATAGTAGCAGTAATCACAGGCCAGGTTGCAAAGTGAACCTGCCGGCTTCACCATGAGGTAAAGCGGACGTGCAAAGGGCGTGATAGTCGGATACTTTTCGGTCATGCAGCAAATATAGATTATTTCTTTTGCTTCTCTTTATTTGTCGCAGACTTTTTCTTTGAAGTCGTTTTCGTAGATGCTTTCTTCTGCTTTTTGGAAGATTGCGTAACCTTCGATTCGGATTTGCGGGTGGATTTCTTCGAAGACTTGATGGACTTTGTACTCTTTTCCTTCGACTGTTTGGCGTATTGGGAATGGTCGATGACGAAGCCTTCGGCGAGCCAGTTGGCGAGTGCCTGACGATTGTTGGAGAGAATCAGCCTTTGTTGATCCTCTGAATTCTGCAGGTTGCCGAGTTCCACGAATACGGAGACAGGATTGGAATGCCGCATGACATAGAGATTGCGGCTGGATGCTGTTCCCGTGAATCCTCTTCCAGGTTGGCTGGCTCCATATTTCTGAGCGAATGTGTTTTGCATCGTTTCAGCCAGCTTCTGACTTTTCGCGTTGTTATCCTGATGGTAGAAGAACACGTCGGTACGTTCCGTTTCGCTTCGGCTGTCCACATGGATGAAGATGGCGCGATGGTACGATCCAGGATCACGCAGGTTCAGTCCGTTGATCTTCGTGCAGCGCTGTTCCAGTCTCTGAACCTGGTTGAACGGAATAGCTTCGCCCATGCAGGTTTCCCGCTTCGAGTTTTCCAGAATCTGCTCGTCTCGGATTCCGTCGTGTGCATCCTGAATGATGATGTGTACGATGGCTCCGCGGCTCATCAGATTGCGAGCCAGGCGAAGCATGATGTCATAGGCATATTCATCTTCATGAAGTTCGTTGTTGCCCAAATAGCCGATTGCACCCGGATCGGGACCGCCATGACCGCTGACCAGATAGAAGCATGCGCCTCTCAAGATCTGCGATGAAGGCTGTACACGTGCATAGGCTTTGCCGAATAGCGGCTCAAAGCCTTTTCGACTCTTTTCATATTTGATATCCTTCTCCTCTTCCTCTTTCACTTCCGAAAGGAGTTGAGGCGACATCTTCTTATTGATGGGTTTCTCCTCTTCCACCGTATCACCTTTGAGTGGTGGCAGTTTGTATTTGACATCGAGCAGCAGCGAGTTGTCTTTGCCGAATTTGTTCTTGTTGAGCTGAAGAAACGCTTTCTTGTATTCACGTCCTTTCCGGTTGTGACGCTGGAGAAAATGATCTATCCCTTCACCGTTTTGTGCAGTAGCTCTTTCTTGAGCCGGAGTGGTGAAGGAAAAAAGGAACAGACCTAAGAGAATATATATGGTTTTAAGATAGAATCTCATCGTTTGTGCATTTCGCATTGCAAAAATATATTTTTGTGATGGGATTATCAATACTACGTTCATTATCTGACCATCTTTTACATAAGATTTCACTTAGAAAGTATTTATCTTCTCTCTAAAGGCTCGAATTTTCTTGTTGACGCAGCTGCTGCATCACTCTGTAGCGCCACTCGACAGCCGACTACAGCTAAAGAGGAGAGAAAAAGCAGTAGTCAACAGCCGACTACTGCTAAAGAGGGAAGAAAAAGGAGCAGTCGACAGTCGAGTACAGCTAAAGAGGGGAGAAAAAGGAGTAGTCGACAGCCGAGTACAGCTAAAGAGGGACGAAAAAGGAGTACTCTGCAGTAGAGTACAGCTAAAATACCCTTGGAAAGGAACACTCGGCAGTAGAGTACTGCTAAAATACCCTTGGGAAGAAACACTCGACAGCCGAGTACTGCTAAAATACCCTTGGGAAG
>CAZIVE010000135.1:0-6959 GCA_964542435.1 uncultured Parabacteroides sp. | reverse complement strand
AAAAAGCTCCTTTTGTATCCCTACAAAGGCATTTTTTGACCTTTTTCATAGCCATCGTAGGCCTACAACGATTCCGCAGGGAAAAAACATAGGTTTCGTAGGCCTACAAAGGCTCCGTAAAATATGAGGCATAGCTTTCGTAGCCCTACGATGGTTGAAAAAGGAGCAAGTGGCAGCTTCCGTAGTTCTGATAGTTTTTTCTATGATCTTGCGGGACTTGCATAATACCGAAAGGCTCTCGGCTCATCTGTTTGAATGAGTTGGGAACAATGGCTGAAGTTTGTATCGATTTTTATACAGCTTTTTGTACACGCTCTTACGTTTTACCGATATAATCCAAGTATTTTTATCCATCCTTAAAAAAACAAACAAATTTCTTGCTTCAACTATCGTAGCAGAAAGAATATTCCTATTTTTGTAACGCGTCTTTATTAGCTTGATATGCATAATGCAATTATTAATCTGAGTCTCCTCTTTTTGCTTCTTGTGCAGGGAATTACTGCTGAAGTGAATCCCTTTATGCATTTTGTGGGGAAGCCTTATGCAAGCTATCACTATGCCATCCGCGATTCTTTGAGGTTGCGTTATGCCACGCATGATACGAAGTATGCCGACCGGACTGTAAAGCAGCTTCGCGATCTGCCTGATCGATTCCATGACAAGCAATGGAAATTGGAGGCCGATTTCTTTGAAGCGAATTTCTACCACGACAATATGGGTACGATCCCTGATTCGCTGTTTGCCGATCGGATGCAGTATATACTGGCAGTCAGTCGCGCGGCGCACAATCAGATCTTCGAAGTACGAATCCTCCGTCGTCTGCTCGACTTCTATAACTGGAATGACATCGTAAACTCCTTATATTATTCCGGACAGTTGGAACGTGCTATGCGCGGTTTGACACCCAAGCAATATCCGGATGTGTTGGATTGCAAACTTCGCGTGGGCGAGATTTACTACACCTTCAAGGATTTTCCGATGGCGGAGAAATGTTTCAAGGAGATCGTAAACGGACCGGTCTTTCAAGAGAACCAGCGCATATTTGTCATTGCCCGAAATGACTTGGGACTCGTGGAACGCGAGTATTATCATCGTTACGATGAATCGGACAAGTGTTTTCAGTCAATTCTCGACTTGAATAATCAATATGGAATCATCGAGAAACCGATCGAATGGATTGCTATCGTCAAAGGAAATCTGGGCATCAATCAGTACTTGCGCAAGAATTATGAGAAGGCGGCTGAACTGATGGAGGCCTCTTTGAAAATGACCTATTCCTACGATGATCTTAAGTTTGCCTATGGTATTGCCTGTCAGCTTTCGAGCTGTTATTCCGATATGAATCGGTATGAAGATGCGTGGCGATGCATCCAGATCGCACGGGATTTTTTCCCTAAGATTTCAAGCTTTACGGAAACCAACCGTCAAAAGGAATTCGTCGCTCTGAACAAATATTATGCAGGAACCGGCAGAACGGATTTGGCAAAGCTTTGCATTGATTCAGCCTTCATCGCGCGTGATGCGATAGAAATGCGCTACAGCATTGGACAGATGTTAAATGTGGAAAAGCAGATTGATCAATATGATATCCGTCAGTCGAAGGAGGAAAGCAGATACAACTACAATCGATTCATTTTCTTTTCCGTATTGGCTACGGCCAGTTTCCTCTTTCTTGTCGTCGTTTTCATTCTCTATGTGCAGAAGCGAAGAGCTTTCCGGGCTTTGGTGTTGAGAAACCAGCAATGGGCAGCGGAAGAGAAGCCTTATCCTACGCCGAAGCAAACAGCGGCACCACCAACAGAAAACAAAGCCGCCATCGATACGGATGCCGATCTGTTCGAACAGATCTGTCAGCATATCGAGACAACAGCCTGCTATAAGAATCCGAGTTTCACCTTGGATCAGCTCTCGAAAGAGATCGGGCTGAACAGAACCTATGTTTCCAACGCCATCAACGAACACGAAGATGGGTTTAACGCTTTTATCAACAAATATCGTGTCCACGCCGCGATCACGATGCTTTCGGAAAATGCCGACATTTCGATTGAGACGCTGTCCGTCTCTGTGGGTTTCAATACGCGTCAAACGCTCTTCCATGCTTTCAAAGCCATCACCGGACTTACTCCGAGCCAGTTTAAACAGAACATGAGCTCAAAATCCCATTAAGGTAGATTCGATCGCAATCTTTTTTTTGTCGTTCTTTTTCATAAAATCCATCTTTCTTCTCCCGTTTCCCACGTAAACTGGAAGCAGAAATCAGGGTAAAAGTTCATGTTTTTGAATGAAAATCATCTAAAACCACAGATTTTTACGAATCGTTACAAAGTTTTTACGAATCGCAACGTGATTTAGATCGTTCACTCCTATTTTTGGAGCACCGCATGGATATATTCCATTGCTTTTTTCTCTTTGTCTATTGAAAAAGCCACATCGAGAAAACTATCAGAGTTGAATTCAAGAGTTACCCTTATAAAAAAAACGATTATGAAACATCTATTACCTTTTAACAAATCCATTCATTACCTTCTCAGTGCTTGGATTACAGTCATGATACTGCTTGCAACAAGTAGTGCCGCAGCACAAACCGTTTATATTGGAAGTGCCCAAATAACGGAGACACTGGGCGCCTCCCCAACGTATTACACCTATTCGGAATCTACAGGAAGCAGTGTGTTGACCCCGACTGAAAGTCCTGCAATCTACAATGTGGCTGTTTTTATGGGCATTGACAGCGTCCTTCATCTGACACTAAAGGATATCAAGATTACGAAGGCATCGTCTGTATCCTTTGAACAGCTTGAATCGACCTTTACAACTACATCTAATCTGTATATAGATTATGACAAGGATAATAATGTAGATGATGTAAGTGTTGATCTTACCTTCCTCGGGGCAGACAGTTTATATCAAATGAATGGGTTAGGAGAAGACAAAAATACTATTTGTGGAATCAACATTCCCGGACACTATAAGGATACAGTGATCATCACAAACAAAGGAACGCTGGCTATAATTGGAGAGAAGGTTACGGCTCAAGCTGTTGTATCTTCTGGCATTGCTTCAATAAAGAATATGCTTATCGACAATCAGGGCAGCATGAAAATCACTCCATCAGTGGGCAGGGTAGTTACACATGGGATTTCTTCTATGGCCTTGGGTATAAAAGGAAATGGCATAACGGATATTGATGCCGGGATTAATAAATCTGTGGGCATTGAAGCTTCTGCTTTAAATGTAGAATCCGGAGAAATGACAGTTCAAGGAAATCAAGCAGTTGGCATAAGAGACGCCAAAATCTATGCAGATGCTGTCATTGTAACCAGTGAAAATTATGATGGGAGTGTGCTTACGCAGATTTCGCCTTTAGTAAGAGTTCCTACTAGTACAAAATATTTTCGCATTTTAACCCGCGCCCTATTTGTCGGTAATGCGTTGTTGAACATTCCTGAAACAGACACCAAGTATTATACCTATTCAGAGACTACGGGAAACAGTGTTCTGAATGAAGCGCAAAGTACGGACCCTTATAATGTGGCCGTTTCTGTTGCAAATGACAAAACACTCAAACTCATACTGAAGAATATTAATATAACAAAGAACAATGCAAAAAACACTATTTCTACAAGACAGTCTAAGTATGGCACAGTAAACATACACCAGACGGATTCATCGGCTTTGCGAATTGATTATAAGCTTGGTAATGTTTCTTTGTTACTCCTCGGCAATAATACGCTCATAGGATTGGGTGTTAACAATTCAGGAGAAAGAAATCCAATGAATGAGTATAACGTGTCTTCAACAGGTATTTCATACGAAGCTCCTTATACGGTTAATACGACAGGAAAATACGATGTTAACACATACACTTACAAGATAAATATTACAAACGAAGGAGCTGCAATTATAAAGGGAGGTGCCAATTTGGATGGTACCAATTTGGATAATAGTGAAGACGCTTCTTCGTTTGCCATTCATGTAGGTGGAGATCTCGACATTGTAAACAAAGGCCAATTGAATCTTCAAGGGGCAGATGATGAGGATATGCTATCCTATGGAATTGAAACGGCTGGTAACCTTTACGTAGTCAATACAGGGATGATGACGGCACAAGGAGCAAGCTCTGCAATCAGTGCTAATAAACTTACTTTTGATGACATCGACAAATATCATATAATAGCAAGTAGTGCGTATAATGGAACTCCCCCCACAGAATTCCTTGCAGGTGATTTTAGTCGTTTTAAATTTCTGCAGATAGCAAAATTGCTGGGGATGGATCAAATCCATATTGGAACCGCGCCTTTGGAGATACCTTCGTCTGCTTCTCCAACCTATTATACTTATTCGGAAAATTCCGGATATAGCGCATTGATCCCGACGGAAAGTGCAACTGACTACAATGTGGCTGCTTCTGTGGATGCGAATCAGGTCCTTCATCTCACGCTGAAGGATATCACAATCACGAAGGTTTTTAAACCTTTGCTAATTTCGTCAATATCCTCTTCTTATAACATTTTCCTTCCCTACGAAGGAAATGTAGAACTTACTTTTCTCGGAAACGACAGTCTGTATTATAATCCAGAATCGTCTTCAATGCCTACCAATAATTACGGAATTTATAGTTCTCTGGGAGGTAGCGATACGTTACATATCATCAATAAGGATGCACTGGTTGTCAAATATTCGTCTTTGGTGTCGAACGATAGTTATGGAATCAGGACCAATGCATATCTTGATATCGATAATCAAGGAACAATAATGGTGAACTGCCAAGACGAGGACGAGGGGACGTCAGTTATTGGATCATCTTACGGTATTTATTCTCTTCGTTCCATCGGTATAAAAGGTAGTGGTTTGATGAGTGTGGAAGGAAATAAGCTGGACAAAAATTCCAATGGCCGAAGTATAGGCATTTATGCAGGGGAAGATTTGGCTATTGAATCAGGCACGGTTATGGCCTTGGGCAACTACGACAGCAAAGGTATAGGATTTTCAGTTTATGGAAATATGGTCATCAAATCGGGCGTGGTGATGGCGCGAGGTAATAGTTATGCCATAGCATTAGGAATGAGTAAAATTTCGGAAGATGCAGGTAATCTTGATTTGAGTCAATACACTAACTACGTCGGTGATGCAAGCGTCTCTTATATGGGAGAAAATATAACTCCTTACGATGCCGACAATATTGATTCCTACAAGTATCTGATGTTCTATGGTAATACAATCTTTGTCGGAGATGCTGCGTTAAGTATCCCTGCGATAGGTACTAAATATTATACCTACTCGGAAATGACAGGCCGTAGCGTCCTTGCAGAAACGCAAAATAGCAAAAACTACAATGTGGCCGTTTCTGTCGCAGAAGATAAGACGCTCAACCTTACAATGAATAACATTAAGGTGACAAAGAACAGTCTGAATCTGAGAAGTAACTACAATATGTCTTATAACAGTATTGTAAGTTCTGCTCTATACATTAATTATTTGCCTGCAAATACAGTCCTTCGTCTGGCTGGTAATAACACTTTCCAAGGAGCTGATGCTGCTGGTTATACGTATCAACAAGGTAGCATACATCGCATAATTTATTCCCCTTCAGGTAAGAACCTTATCGATGACTTAGGAAAATTATATACGATGGTTAATGGCATTTGTTATTCCACCTCTTATACAACTACAAGTGTTGATGATGGAGGGCTTATGCCTACTATAACAACGAAATATGATCATTCATTGGAGATTGATAATCCGAATGGCATATTAAGTACAATCGGTGGAAAGTTTACAGGAGTTGGAGATGCCATACGTACCGTGGGTGACGCCGGCATCCAATCTTTCGGGGAAATAATTCTTATGAATGACGGTACTATGAATCTGCTTGGTGGAAGTACGGAAAGTCCTACAGGATTGTATGCCGCAGGAACTGCCACAATCAAAGGATCTGGGGTTTTGACGGCCGCAGGCATAAATGCAGAGTCCTTCGGTATTTTTGCTGACAGTCTGTCTATTGAGTCCGGTACAGTAACAATGATGGGGAAAGTTCTTGCGTCTTTTAAGGCTCCTAACTTGAGCAAGTACGTGGATCCGATAGTTCAAGCCAGTGCTGATTATTCTGGAACTCCTTTGACTTCATATAATCCTGCAGACATCCACGATTATAAATTTCTGCATATAGAAAAGGCTAAAGTAATAGATCTTTCCAGAGCGACTGTGACCCTTTCAAACAACAGCTTCGAAGCTAATGGCTCTCCACAGAAACCATCTGTTACAGTCATCCTTGATGGTAATACCCTTATTGAAGGCACTGATTTCACTGTAACCTATCAACATAATGTAGAACCCGGCACAGCTACTGTCATTATTATGGGCAAAGGCGGCTACAGCGGTTCTCAGACCATTACCTTTACTATCTATGCGAAACCGGTCTATGTGATCATCCCGAAGGTGGAAGGCGTCAGCGTTACGCCGGGCTTTGGACTGAACCTAGCAGGTATCGGCCAGCCGTTTGAATTCACCGTCACGCCAGATGAAAGTCTGGGTAAAGAGGGAACGGATTACACTCTTGAAGTCCGCACCGACAAGGGCGAGACGCTCACTCCGAACGGAACAAGCTACAAGATTGCTACTGTCGATCATGAGACCACCGTTTACATCATCGTAAAGAAGCTCACCACCGGCGTGGAAAGCATCAATGCTCTGACGGTTTACGGCGGTCAAGGTTCTATCACAATCCTCAGCCCGAGCAACACAACGGCGTTGGTAGTCAACCTGACAGGAAAGGTCATCGCAAGCACGAAACTTGTCAGCGGCAAGACCACATTCAGCGGTTTGGCCAAAGGTATCTATATCGTGAAGGTGGGGACAGAGACGACGAAGGTCGTTGTGAAATAGAAAAGGCGTTACGAAGTTTACATTAACTTTCAAGCTTTAGTTTGAGAGAGTTGTTCTATAATTGGTGTGAAGCC
>CAZIVE010000134.1:1744-6994 GCA_964542435.1 uncultured Parabacteroides sp. | reverse complement strand
CAACGGCCGCACGACTTTCGCTGAAGATATCTCCTTTATAGGTAAAACCCGGTTCGCGGAAATGAACCTGATCGTCGATGGCTCCGGGAAGAAGCCACAATCCGGAAGCATCGATAATCGTATCTGCTTGCAACGCATCGAGAACATCGCCTTGGTAAACCGCTTCGATCTGTTCGCCCTGGATCAAGACAGAGCCTTCGAAGGAACGGCCTTCGTTGATGATATGAGCGTTGCGGATGAGTGTTTTGCTCATGATGCTTTAACAGCTTTGGGATATTTGCGGAAAAGACTCCACCATTTGAGTCGCAGCACGCCGAAAAGCGCTTCGCCGAAGATGGACGAATTCATCTTCGAAACACCGAGCACACGGTTGATGAAGATAATCGGCACTTCGGCAATGTGGAAACCACACTTGTAAGCCGTAAACTTCATCTCGATCTGGAATGCATATCCTTTGAAATGGATATGATCGATATCGATAGTCTCAAGGACACGACGATGATAGCATACAAAACCGGCTGTCGTATCGTGGATATTCATTCCCGTAACGAAACGGACATATTGGGAAGCATAATAGGACATCAGAACGCGCCCTAAAGGCCAGTTCACGACATTCACGCCATTGCAGTAACGCGAACCCACGGCGACATCTGCGCCCTGCTTGGCACAAGCTTCATAAAGCCGCGGCAGGTCTTTGGGATTGTGGCTGAAGTCGGCGTCCATCTCGAAGATGTAGTCATATTTATGCTCCAACGACCACTTGAAGCCACAGATATAAGCAGTGCCTAATCCCAATTTCCCTTTTCGTTCAACAATGAAAAGCCTATCAGGAAACTCCTCCTTTTGCATGCGTTTCACGATATCTGCGGTACCGTCAGGTGAACCGTCGTCAATGATCAAGATGTCGAAATCCTTTTCCAGTTCGAAAACAGCATGGATGATGTTCTCGATATTCTCTTTCTCGTTGTAGGTCGGAATGATAACAATACTGTCCGTCATGGTGCTTTTCATTTCATATTTATAAAGCGAAGGTACATATTTAAATTGATTTGATACATTCGTTAAAGTCTTTTTATGCAAAAGAAGTACCTTTGCACAAATATTTATACAAATTGGAAATACAAGAGATACTCAAAACATACTCCGGTCATCCCAATATGTCAGCCATCAATAAACTGGTCACGGAAGAGGGTTCACGCAATCTCTTCGTGAAAGGTTTATACGGATCGGAAGCTTCGATGACGATTGCCTCTCTCTTTTTGAGAAGCAACCGGAGCTTCGTATGTATGCTGAACGATCTGGAAGAGGCCGGATATTTCTACCACGATCTGGTACAACTGACAGGAAGCAACGACATCTTTTTCTTTCCGTCGGCCTACAGACGGGATATCAAATACGGACATATCGATCCGGCCAATGAGATTCTGAAGACGGAAGTGCTCAGTATGCTCGAGGATCCTATTCATTCCTTCGTCATCGTCACCTATCCCGACGCTGTGGCGGAGAAGGTGGTGGCGCAGACGGAACTTGCTACGCATACCATTAAGATCTCTGTCGGAGATACAATCGACAACATGGCGTTGTCGGATCAGCTGGATGCTGCCGGATTCCAGTATGTGGATTATGTGTATGAACCCGGACAATATGCGCTGCGTGGCAGTATCCTAGACGTGTTCTCATTCTCCTATGAGTTTCCGTACCGTATTGACTTCTTTGGCAAAGAGGTGGAGACCATCCGGACATTCGACGTGGAAACACAGCTGTCGAAGGAGAAGCTCTCCACGATCCGCATCGTGCCCGAGATGAAGAAGAAAGCTGCTATCAGCGAATCCTCCATTCTCTCTGCACTTCCGGAAGACTGCTGGCTGGCTGCGCACGATCTCGCCTGGTGCAAAGAACGGATCAGCTCGCTCTATAATGAGGATCCGATCACTGGCGATGAAGATTCCTTCCCTGACGCGGATGCGATGCGTGCCAAACTGATCACCGGCGAAGAGTTTCTGAGATCGGCTCTCGATTTCCACCGTCTCAACTTCGGAGCCAAGCCGGTAGGCGTAGCGGACGCGACCGTTACCTTCAACAGCCATCCGCAGCCTATCTATCATAAGAACTTCGACCTCGTAAGCGAATCGTTCAAGAAATATCTCGAGGAAAATTACACCATATATATATTGAGTGACCAGGAGAAACAAGCCACTCGACTGCGTGCCATCTTTTCCGACCGCGGCGACGAGATTCCTTTTACATCCGTCAACCGCACCATCCACGAAGGATTCATCGACGACACACTGCATGCCTGCTTCTTCACCGATCACCAGCTATTCGACCGATTCCACAAATACAGTCTGAAGAGCGACAAGGCTCGAAGCGGCAAGATCACCCTTTCCTTGAAAGAACTGAACCAATTCACGACCGGCGATTATATCGTTCATATCGATCATGGCATCGGACAGTTCGGCGGATTGGTACGAACCAATGTCAACGGTCGCATTCAGGAGGCCGTGAAACTGATCTATCAGAACAACGACATCATCTTCGTCAGCATCCATGCACTGCATAAGCTGTCCAAATACAAAGGAAAAGACACGGGCGAACCGCCTCGTCTGAGCCGCATCGGCACAGGCGCTTGGGAACATCTTAAGGAACGTACGAAGAAAAAGGTCAAGGACATTGCCCGCGATCTAATTCTACTCTATTCGAAACGTCGTCAAGAAGAAGGATTTGCCTTCACCGCCGACAGTTTCATGCAACAGGAACTGGAAGCCAGCTTCATCTACGAAGATACGCCCGACCAGATGAAAGCCACGGCGGATGTCAAGGCTGATATGGAAAGCAGCCGTCCGATGGACCGTCTTATCTGCGGTGATGTGGGATTCGGAAAGACCGAAGTGGCCATTCGCGCCGCCTTCAAGGCTGTGACAGACGATAAACAGGTAGCTGTGCTCGTTCCGACCACCGTACTCGCTTTCCAGCATTATCAGACCTTCTCCGAACGACTGAAGGATTTTCCCTGCAACATCGAATACATCAGCCGTGCCCGCTCGTCCGTGCAAATTAAGGAGACACTGAAACGGGTGAAGGAGGGAAAGACCAACATACTCATCGGAACACATCGCATCGTGAGCAAAGATGTTCAGTTTCACGATCTCGGACTGCTTATCATCGACGAGGAACAGAAGTTCGGCGTCTCCGTGAAAGAGAAGCTGCGTCAAATGAAGAGCAATGTGGACACGCTGACCATGACGGCTACTCCGATTCCGCGCACTTTGCAGTTTTCACTGATGGGAGCGCGCGACCTCAGTAGCATCACAACGCCGCCGCCCAACCGCTATCCGATACAGACGGAACTGGAGCGCTTCAATCCGGACATCATCCGAGAAGCCATCAACTTCGAGATGAGCCGCAACGGACAGGTTTTCCTCATCAACAACCGCATACAGAATATCTACGAGATTGCAGCACTCGTCCATCGCGAAGTACCCGATGCACGTGTGGCCGTCGGTCACGGTCAGATGGAACCCGAGAAGCTGGAGAAGACCGTGCTCGACTTCGTCAACTACGAATATGACGTACTCATCGCTACGAGCATCGTGGAGAACGGCATCGACGTACCCAACGCCAACACCATCATCATCAACGATGCTCAGAAGTTCGGGCTCTCCGATCTGCATCAACTGCGGGGACGTGTAGGACGAAGCAACCGAAAAGCTTTCTGCTATCTGCTCTCGCCGCCTCTCAGTACGCTAACCGACGAAGCACGACGCCGCTTGCAGGCCATCGAGAACTTCTCGGACTTAGGCAGCGGCATGCAGGTGGCCATGCAGGATCTCGACATTCGCGGTGCGGGCAACATGCTGGGCGCCGAACAGAGCGGATTCATTGCCGATCTTGGATACGAAGCCTATCAGAAAATTCTGGAAGAGGCTGTGGATGAACTGAAGAGCGACGAATTTGCCGACCTCTATTCCGATGCAACCGAACAGCATAAGGATTCCGGCACGGAATATGTCCGCGAGACCTTCATCGAAAGCGATCTCGAACTGCTCTTCCCGCCGACCTACATTCCCAACGATTCGGAACGCGTCTCGCTTTATCGGGAACTGGATAACATGGAGGAAGAACGCGACATCCTGGCCTTCAAGAGTCGCCTTGAGGACCGATTCGGAAAACTTCCGCCGGAAAGTCTCGAGCTGATACGTGTGGTTCGTCTGCGTCGTATCGCCAAGAAACTGGGCATGGAGAAGCTCGTGCTCAAGCTGGGCGTCATGACCATTCACCTGATTGCGAACAACGACAGTCCCTATTACAAGAGTGAAGCTTTCGACAAACTGCTCCGCTTCATCACGAACCATCCGAAAGACTGCTCGCTCAAGGAACAGAACGGCAAACGCACCATCACCATCAAACATGTCTCGACCGTAGAGAAAGCGTGTGACGTGATGAACGAAATAGAAAATCAAGACAACTTATAACCCTTTAATTCAAACAAGAATCATGAATTACAAAACGATCGTTTCTCTGGCAGCACTTGCGCTGCTGACCTTCACGGCATCGACTGTGAATGCGGAAGGCATCGACCGCGTGGAACTCAACAAAGGCTGGACCTTCAAGCAGGTCCGCGGTAACAACTGGTATCCGGCGACTGTTCCGGGCGTCGTGCAAACCGACTTGATGGCCAATCAGCTCATCGAAGATCCCTTCTTCCGTCTCAACGAGAAAAGTATCCAATGGGTGGATAAGGAGGATTGGGATTACAAAACCACTTTCGACGTTCCTTCCGAAATGTTCAACAAGGAATGCATCGAACTCGACTTCAAAGGTCTTGATACCTATGCCGACGTCTATCTGAACGACTCCTGCATTCTCCGCGCCAACAACATGTTCCGTGAATGGAGAGTCAACGTGAAAGGTCTGCTGAAACAGAGTGACAACACAATGCGAATCCGCTTCAACTCACCGATCCGTGTGGATCTGCCGAAGTTCGACGCACTGAAATACCCGATTGAAGCAGGCAACGACCAAAGCGAGAACGGCGGAATACTCAACAAGAAACTCAGCGTCTTCGCCCGCAAGGCCGGTTATCATTACGGCTGGGATTGGGGACCACGTATCGTCACCAGCGGCATCTGGCGTCCCGTTTTCCTGGATGCATGGAACAACCTGCGTATCGACAATGTCTTCTATCGTCAGAATACTGTCAACAAGAAACGCGCTGACATCATGGCCAACGTGACAATCGTAGCAGACAAG
>CAZIVE010000134.1:0-1644 GCA_964542435.1 uncultured Parabacteroides sp. | reverse complement strand
GGTCATACATTCTACGTTGAACTCAATGGCGTTCCGGTATTTGCCAAAGGTGCCAACTACATTCCACAAGACAACTTCCTGCCGCGTGTCACGCCGGAGAAGTATGAGAAAACGATCCTTGACGCACGTAATGCCAACATGAACATGCTGCGCGTTTGGGGCGGCGGCATCTACGAAAACGACCTCTTCTACGATCTCTGCGACAAATATGGTATCCTCATCTGGCAGGACTTCATGTTTGCATGCAGCATCTATCCGATGGACGATGCACAGCTGGCCAATGTCCGCCAGGAAGCCATCGACAACATCACCCGCATGCGCAACCACGCCTGTCTTGCTCTCTGGTGCGGGAACAACGAAAACCATACAGCTTGGTTCAATTGGGGTTGGATGAATGAATACAAACAGCTCGGCGTCCTCGACCAGCTGCGCAAGGAATATAAAGAGGTGTTCCATGAACTGCTTCCGAGCGTCATGAAGGAATACAATCCGACCGCTTTCTACTGGCCCTCATCTCCTTATGGCGGCAATCCCGATGCACCTGCTGAAGTGAGCGGCGAAGTGATCAATGCCAACGGCGACGCACATTATTGGGGCGTTTGGCACGGCAAGGACAGCATCGCCAACTTCAATGTTAAGAAGGCACGTTTCTTTGCAGAATACGGCTTCCAGTCTTTCCCCGAATATCAGTCTGTACTGAAATATGCACCGGAAGAACGCGACCATAACATCTATTCAGACGTTATGATGGCACATCAGCGGGGCGGCAGCGAAGCCAACGCACTCATCGAATGGTATCTGCTCAACGAATACCGCAAGCCGAAAGATTTCCAGAACTTCCTCTACATGGGACAGCTTTTGCAGGGTGACGCCATCAAGACCGCCATCGAAGCACATCGTCGCCAGATGCCGTTCAACATGGGCACACTCTTCTGGCAGCACGACGACTGCTGGCCTGTCGCTTCCTGGAGCAGCCGCGACTTCTACGGACGTTGGAAAGCTCAGCACTATTTCGCACGTAAAGCATACGAAGACATCCTTGTTTCACCTATTCAGGACAGCAAGGGCAATCTGAACATCTACTTTGTCTCCGATCGCCTCACGCCGGCCAAAGGCAAACTCAACATCCGCGTAATGGATCTGAACGGAAAGGTCGTCTATGACAAAACGATGGCCATGACCGCACCAGCCAACACCAGCAAGAATCTCTTCACAGCACCGCTGTCAACGTTGCTCGGCGGAAAGCAGAAGAACGAAGTGGTCGTAGCCGTACGCTTCACCGACAACGCCGGAAAGGTTTACACCAACAATTATTTCCTGACGCGTTACAAGGATATCAGTTTCCCGAAAGCCAACGTCACGCTGACTAGCAAAGAAGCCCAAGGCGGATTTGACGTAACGGCACAGAGCGACGTCTTCGCACGCGGCGTCTTTCTGAGCATCAACGGTATCGACAATTTCTTCTCCGATAACTATTTCGATCTGATCCCAGGCGAACCTGTCACTATTCACGTGACAACGACGCTCTCCAAAGCCGATTTCGATAGTCAGCTTCGCAGCGAGAACATTGCCGACGCCTACTAAGAGATAATCTTCTTCACAAAAGAGAGCGACACGCAACACCATCCGTGCCGCTCTCTTTTT
>CAZIVE010000133.1:5121-7075 GCA_964542435.1 uncultured Parabacteroides sp. | reverse complement strand
GGGAAATGCCCTTCCTGACATTTCAGCCCTTTCCCGAAATGGGAAAAAGAGTTTGGGGATAAATAGAAAAAACTCCGGGGAAGAGAGATCAAGCGAAACTTTCTCTGAACAGCGCCAGCAGTTGGAGTTTGGCCTTCTCGAAATCCTGAGGTTCGCCCAACTCCTTGGCTAATGAGGTAACGCCTTTGTCCACAAAACCGCACGGATTGATGAGATGAAAATAGTTCAAATCGGTGTTGATGTTGAGAGCGAAACCATGCATCGTGACGAAACGGCTGCTTTTGACGCCTATCGCGCAAATCTTACGGGCACGTTTCGGATCGTTCGGATCAAGCCAGACGCCGGTAGCTTCATTCATCTTTTCACCTTTGATGTTGTAAAGTGCCAGAAATCGAATGATGACATCTTCCATCTTATAGATATAATCCTTCAGTCCAAGATTCCATTTGTCGAGATCGAAAACCGGATAACCCGTAATCTGTCCGGGACCGTGATAGGTAATGTCGCCGCCACGAGTGACATGATAGAAGGAGACGCCGAGAGCCTTCAGACGTTCTTCAGAGACGAGCAGATTGGTTTCCTTGCCGCTCTTGCCCAAAGTCAGCACAGGGTTATGCTCCGCAAAGAAGAGAACGCTCTCCTCCTCGCGATTCTCCACCTTAGCCTGAATTAATCGGTTAAAGACATCTGTTTGGCGGGCAAGAGCATCTTCGTAGTCGATGCGTCCCATGTCAATGTAGCGGAAGCTCTCCATTTCTTTCTCTTTCTTATTTTACTTGTATCAAATTCGTCATCATTGGCTCCATAACCCATCTCGATGCGCATCAGCTTGCCCATGATGGAAACGATCTGAGCCTGACGGCGGCGCATGTAAGGAGAAGGATTGGCCGAATTGAACCGGCGGGGATTGGGCAGTGTGGCAGCGATCAATGCCGCTTCACGTCGTGTCAGATCCTTCGCATCTTTATTGAAATGCAATTTCGCAACAGACTGCACGCCATAAATTCCATCGCCCATCTCGATTGAGTTGAGATAAACCTCCATAATTCTCTGTTTTCCCCAGATCCATTCGATGAGCAGCGTGAAATAGGCTTCCAATCCTTTGCGGACATAACTCTTGCCCGGCCACAGAAAGACATTCTTGGCAGTCTGCTGAGAAATGGTACTTGCACCACGTACACGTTTGCCCCGTTCTGCCTCTTCGCGCGCCTGTTCGATCTGGTCGATATCAAATCCGTGATGCTGCATGAAGAGATTATCTTCGGAAGCGACGACCGCCTGAACCATCGGCTGGGCAATCTCCTCGATAGGCACCCAATGATGATGCAAAGCCACATGATCACCGTCCTTGATCTGTTCGCCCAGACGAATGAACATCAACGGAGTAAAATAGACCGGGAAGTATTTCAGAACGACCACGGCAACAACAGTAGATAGGAATATCCCGATAAAGATGTTCCTTACCCATTTCAAAATATGTCTTGTCAGAAATGTCATATTCTATGTTCTTTTTCCGGCCGCGAAGTTACGAAGAAAAGTTTCATAGTTACAAAGTTTCAATCTTAACCTTACATATTTCTTCACCGATACGATGAATCATATCAAGGATTTCCGCCAGCCTCTCTTGTGAAGGTTTCTTGGCGCCGGAAATATAAGCGGCAAGCAGACTCTGTTTCATACCCAACCGTCGCGCCACACCCGAGGCATTCAATTCGGGATGTTCCATAAAAAGCCTATAAAGAGGCGTCGTATTCTTCTGATGGAAAAAAGATTCAAAACTCAAGTCCTCATCTATATCAGGCCAATGGATGCCAAAATCGTCTGTCACGAAATGACCAAGCTGATCTTTCGTTGCATTCTTCAAACGAGGATAATCGGAAAAACTCTCGCTACTTTCCGAGCCATCAGCTGTTCGTATCCACACAGCTGTATCCGTAAGCCATATTTTATCTAT
>CAZIVE010000133.1:0-5021 GCA_964542435.1 uncultured Parabacteroides sp. | reverse complement strand
ACAAAGATAGGTTATATTTCCATAACCTCACCATCTGCTCCACTTTTTTCTATGATGTAGAAGATACAAATGGTAGTCGTGATTCACATCAGGACTACCATTAAGTTACCTAAACCTTACAAAAATGCATTCGGCATGTCCATCCATATAGACTTTTCACAACCGATTTATATATGAAAAACTTAATAAATAACGCCCTTCGGCTTCTCAAAGGATTGAGTCCCCAACTCTTCCATATACTTGCCGAAGCCGATGATATAAAGCGGGACATATTTGATCATCTGATCGATGGACGTCATATCTGCGGGAACTTCGTCGGCCCATTCCGTATAAGCAGATGTCTTGCATTTGTTGACAATAAAACAACGATAAAACTTATCCATCTCTTCCAGATTGTCGGTCAGTGCCTTCATGGCCATAACATGGTCGGCACCTTTCTCGACATACGTCCAATGAGGAACTTTCATGGCATCGAACTGCGGACTCAGGTATTTCGTCCCGAACCAAGTGTCGCCTGCTATAACGCCACGTTCGAAAGGTACAGTCGTGTCTTTGCTGCCGTGAATGAACCATACCGGACAAGGTTTCTGCTTCCATACCAAAGTGTCGTTCTTCGACGGAATCGCTCCAGCCTGTGATACGACACCTGCATAATTGAATCCCTGAGGCAGGGCCTTCGTATAATCCGCACCGTTGCAGATGTCATATTCCAATGAGAGCGCAGAAATGGCGCCTGCACTTCCTCCGGAAATGAGGATAGTCGATGAATCAGCCTGCCATTCGTTGGCTTTGCTCAGAATATAATTAGTGGCGGAAACGACATCCTCATTGGCAATGCGGACCGCATCTTCTGTCCCTTTGATCTTATATTTATTGCCGTTTGGAAGCGACAGGTCTTGCCCAAGGGCCAAACGATAATCGATGGAGACAGAAAGAAATCCCTTCTCTGCAAGATGACGGTTGAAAATTTCCTGAGCGACATTCTTACGACTGCCTGTAGAAAATCCACCGCCATGAATATAAATCATGACCGGACGCTTTCCCTTCACCTGCACGGAATGATCGACATAGAGATCCAGATGAAGCGTATCGTCACCTTTGATAGCATATACATACGTGTCGCGTGTAATCTTTGACTGGGCCATGGTAAAACCGAAGGTCATCAGACCTATTAGTAGAAACAGTATCTTCTTCATTGTTTTAAATATATAGGAAACAAAGATAGAAATGATTCAAGGGTTAATATTGTACTTTGGGTACACAAACTTTTGCATTATGGAAAGTAAATCAGACAAGGAACTTTTTTGTATTTTTGAATCGTCAACCATTATAGAAAATGAAAAGACCGTACATAACTTTAGACGCAAAGACACTGCCGGAAAATCAGATGGTGGCTTTCATGGGCGATTCGCTAATACTACATGATAACTTTGAAAAGGATATCAAATGGGACGGGAAAGAGACTTCCGACTTCATAAACAATCCCATCAAACTCTCTTCCACCATGATGATCTTCTTCTGTCTCGAAGGCGAAGTGAGTCTCGTCAGCAATATGCAACAGTACCACATGAAGAAAAACGACGTCATCTTTATGAAAAGCGGACTGTTTGCAGAAGTTACCAACATCAGTCATGACATCAGTTTTGTGCTTATCGCGATGGATGAAAAATTTTATTTCCCCATATTCAACGGATTTGTGATGTCGGAACTGCAGAAGGACATGATCACCAGTCCGATCTGTCACCTCTCCGACTTCTGCATGAACGAATGCATCTCTCTTTACAAACTTCTGAAGGAACGGTTGAAAAGCCACATGGATGACCTGCTCCAAGGCGAGATCGCCAAAGGTTATCTGCAATCAATTGCCTTCATCGTCTATTCCCAATATATCAAAGCACTACACCCAGAAAAGATTCAACCGCTGAATGTATCACGTCAGCAAGATCTCTTCAACCGTTTCATGGAACTGCTTCAAGAGAATTACACACACGAGCGGAACATCAACTTCTATGCAGGAAAGCTATGCGTTACGCCTCGTTATCTATCACGCGTCATCCGTGACATCAGCGGCAATTTTGCAGGCGAGCACATCGACCTTTTCGTCATTGCAGAGGCTAAACAGTTGTTGCGCAGCAAAGAATATACCATTCTACAGATCAGTGAGATGCTCAACTTCACCAGTCAGTCTCTCTTTGGCCGCTATTTTAAAAAATTTACTGGCTATACGCCGAAGGAATATCAGAGCATCAAATAAGATAATTATTCACTTCACCACTCTACTTCATCGCTGTTTCTCCCGAAATAGTCCGAAGGAATCTGACCTATTATGGCTTTGAAATTACGGAGAGCGGTTGTACGTGAACGATAACCGCTGACGAAAAAAGCCTCTTTGATGCTGATATTCTTACGGGAGTTCATCAAAGAGATGAAGTCAGATATACGCATCTCATTGATATAGACTGAGAAATTCTCTTTGCCGCTGTCGTGAATTGCTTTGGAGAGTGTCGTGCGATTCGTTCTTAATTTCTCAGTCAGCATGCTAAGCGAGATGTTCGGATCGCGCCATGCCTGGTTCGTTTTCATGAATTTCTGTAGATTCACGAACAGATCATTCTCTGAATTCCCTCCGTCTATCACTGGGTTTTCTTTCCTATTTAAATCTCTTCCAAGGATGTTCTGATCGTTCTCATCTTTATCCAGAATCATCTGCTTTGATACATTCTTATCCACGATTCGATAGACTAATTCCATATAAATTCTGATGAGTGTGATCAGCATACTGATGTGGAAGTAAATGACAGCCATCAGAAGACCATGAATGGCAAGGACAGCCAAATACGATACAATGTCAATGGCATAAAGGATCACATAAACTCTGACCCACGTTTTATCCGTGTTACTGTAGATGCGTGTATAGGGAATGAAGAAAATGATCAGCAGAGGCAGAAACATGAGAACACAAAGCAGCAAGCGAAACCACACATTGAATTCATCGGCATGTGGCAGAATTTGAAGCAAATTGTTGTATTCCGGATATGTTACACCGAAAGCAAGAGTTAAACCGTAGAAAAGAAATATCACAGCTACCGGCGAATAAAGCAGCAACAGTCTTTTGAGAGTAATCCAGCCGGGTGAAATAACTTCTATAGGATATGTGATATAAGAGATAATCATGAAAATCGCAAGCGTAAGCATTGGGACATTCATTACTTGCACTGCGTTGCTGCCGTCGAGGATGTTGAGTAACTTCGGAAAGTAATTGAATACAGAAAGGAAAATAACCGCACAGAGAATCATTCGAGAACGGTCGCCGCTTTTGCGACAGATGAACAGCGTGACGGAGGAAAGAAACATCACCGCCAAGGCAGTATAAACAGTCGCTATATAAAAATGGCCTAACATACTTTCATTCTTTTTCCTTTTTGCAAAGAAACAAATTTTAAGATATAGCACAAGCGCTTTCCCGGTTCAAAATCACTAAATGGTCCGAATTTGTGATTTTGGAACTTCATTTTGTGTTTATGAAACATTGCGTTGTGATATTGCTACATCGTCGGCCATTGAAGTTTCTCAGTTTCCTTTGATATTTGCATCAAATGTAATTTTAATAATAACGGGTAAAATGAAAACACTATTTTTTACAATTGCAGCATTATGCATAACGTCATTCTTCCTTCATTCTTGCGATTCGAACGATAAGGACAACAACACTTCTGTTGCCGAAACGACGAATCCATTCGACAACATGTCGGTCAGTGACAACCAGAGTCGCGAGAAAATTGTCGTCATCAGCGACCTTCATCTCGGTCCGGACCTCTCATATTCGGAAACCATAAAACATCTCTCGCGTTTGGAGCAGTTTCTCAATGAGGTGCGTAGTTCAAAGACAGTGAAAGAACTTGTCATCGCAGGCGATTTACTTGACGAATGGTATATTCCGGCGGGAACGGCAACCTACTCCGGAGGTACTCAAGCTGACTTTATCAAAAAGATCGCCTCCTCGAATAAGGTTGTGATTGACGCTTTCAACAACATTATCAAAGACAAAACCATCAAGGTTACCTATGTTCCGGGCAACCATGACATGCTGTTCGACACCTCTAAGGTTGAAAGCATCCTTCCAGGAATCAACCAGGCTCGAGATGAAGATCGCGATCTAATCGGCACGTATCATCCCGATGGTTATCCGCAGATTGCCATTGAACATGGCCATCGTTATGACTTTTTCTGTAACCTCGATCCTTACGACAATCAAGACATTGCCCCGGGCAGTGTGCTCCCTCCCGGATATTTCTTTGCGCGCATTGCTGCCACCTCGTTCGTCAATCAGGTTGCTCTGGGTGCAGCGACTAAAGTTCCGAGCATCAGTCTTACATCAGCTGATGCCTCTCAGAAAGCACTTTTTTTGTATCATTATGGTTGGAAATATTGTATGGAAAACCTTATTTGGATAGGAAACAGTTTTGAAGAAAAAGTATTCATAACCAATGTCGGTGGTTATACGGGTACGTACAGCATGAATGATATTTTGCCCTATAACGACGCCAACGGAAAGATAACGGTAGATTTGTACAAGAATGCTTTCACACAAAACAACTGGGAGAAACGTCTAAAATACAACAACGCTTCTGTCATGACCGATATGACTGAAGCGGTCATCGGCAGTCTGAAGACAGCTTTCATCGACGAACAGTCGAATGTACAATATTTCCAGAACCCCGACTCCAACGTTCGGATTGTCATCTTCGGACATACGCACATCCCAATGATAAAAACCTATACAAGCATTAAAAACGAGGCCTGCGTCTATGCGAACACGGGCACTTGGGTTGACAAGAAGATTCGCACCTTGGATGCAGAAAATGGACTTGTTGCAGATCAGGATGCGATTAACATGCACTTCGTGGTCATCACGCCGCGTGAAGATGACAAAAACAAAATCTACGTTGGACTCTATCAGTACAACCACGGCGAGCATCTGCTCATCGACAGCCAAACCATTCGATAAAATAGTAGGATTG
>CAZIVE010000132.1:0-7096 GCA_964542435.1 uncultured Parabacteroides sp. | reverse complement strand
AAAGACAAGAAAAGGCACCAACGAAATCACAAAGAGTAAGACACCCCCAAAAAGATAGTGCTGGAAGTTCGGACTACTGGAAATTTGGAAAATGAAGTGCTCAACGAAAGAAAATAAAAACTCCTTTCAAAAAAAAGACAAGGAAAGACACCAACGAAATCACAAAGAGAAAGGATACCCCCAAAAAGATAGTGCTGGAAGTTCGGACTACTGGAAATTTGGAAAATGAAACTACAAAGGAAGAGATACGCTGGCATAGTGAAGCGATGAACGCCGCTACGTATCCCACGCCTATTGAAGTACTGTGCCAGATTCGGGATCACTCAATGCCGAGGCGCTGGTGATAAAGACCTTCTTGGCTCCGCCTTCGATCACCTTGAAAGCATTCTCCAGCTTGGGAAGCATACCGCCTTTGATGATCTCCTTCTTGACATACGCTTCATATTCAGAGCGGGTGAGCGACGGAATTACACTGTCGTCATCGTTCTCATCCATGAGCACGCCCCGTTTTTCAAAACAGAAGATCAACGTCACATCAAAAAAGGAGGAAAGGGCTTTCGCGGTCTCACCGGCAATGGTGTCTGCATTGGTATTCAACATGGAACCATGACCGTCGTGAGTTAAGGGCGCAAGAACCGGAACGACACCTTTGGCAATCAAATCGGCCAACAGCTCGGCATTCACCTTCTCCACGTCACCCACAAATCCGTAATCCACATCCTTTACAGGACGTTTGACGCTTCGAATCAGATTCATATCCGCACCTGTCAAGCCTAACGCATTGACATTCATGGACTGAAGACGAGCTACAATATTTTTGTTGACCAATCCGCCATAAACCATCGTGACCACACGAAGCGTTTCAGCATCCGTGATGCGACGACCGCCGACCATTTTACTTTCAATGCCCAACTGCGAAGCCAATTTGGTAGCAGAACGTCCGCCTCCGTGAACCAGCAGCTTGAAACCTTTGATTTTCGAGAAGTCATTCAACAACGCATCGAGAGAATCCTCTTCCTCGACAATCTTTCCACCCACTTTTACGATCGTCAGCTTTTCCATTTTCAATTAGTCCTTTGATTGCTTTTGATAATTCTGCTGTAAAGATAGTGCAAATTCTAAAAAAGATTTACCTTTGTACACACGAAGTGCGGTAGTAGCTCAGTTGGTAGAGCGTCGGCTTCCCAAGCCGAAGGTCACGGGTTCGAGCCCCGCTTACCGCTCTTTTTCAAGAAGGTCTTCTCCCCTTATTTTTTTATACACATTCTGATTGTACGGCGAACCTTGAAAAGGGTACGTAGCTTTCCCTATGACGCCTCACAGATCGAATCGTTGGCAGGCAGTGTAAACCAAAATTCCGAACCTTTACCCAGCTTCGATTTCACACCAATCTCGCCGCCGAACTTCTTGACGATGCTCTGACACAACGACAATCCGAGTCCTGTGCCTTGCGCAAAAGCATCGAACTTGGCGAAACGATCGAATACATGTGGCAGATTGGGCTCCGCAATGCCTTCGCCTGTGTCGCGGACAAAGAATCGGATATCCTTGGACTCCGAGAAATAACCAATGGTGATATAGCCTTTATTCGTATGTTTGACGGCATTGTCCAAGATATTCGTGAGTACTTGGGACAAACGCTTTTGGTCACTTTTAACAATCAAACTCTTATCGGGAAGATCGCAGATCATCTCGACGTTTTCGGACAGGTTTGCCGAATAATGGGCATGAGCTTCACGAATCATCTTGCAGATGTCAAATTCCTTGCTTTCAAACTCCATCTGATCGGCCTCGATCTGCGAAAGATCAATGATGTCACTGATCAGCTGCAGCAGCAGTTTGTTGTTTGATTCGATAATCTGACAGAACTCTTCATTATTTTCAGGCTGCATACCTTGAGCTACAATGTGTGAAAAGCCCACAATGGCATTCAAAGGCGTACGGATTTCATGACTCATATTGGCCAGGAAGGCGGTCTTCAGACGGTTTGCCTCTTCTGCCTTCTTGTGCAGTTCCACCAATTCCTCCAACTTCTGCTCCTCTTCCGTCTTGTCCTTAGAGGAACCGATAATGCGGCCTGCCATTCCGGAGATATCGCGATCGGTTCCCATCGCAGCACATTCCAAAATGCGATATTCACCGTTATCATTCAAACGACGATAGGTGAAGATGAGGCTGGAGCGTTTTCCGGAAATCAGATCATTCACATTCTTCAGAATTCCCTGACGATAAGGTGCTTCCACAAGCTGACGTACATAGTCGAAGAGCGTCATGTTACGAGGTGCTTCCGAATCTCCCGAGAAGATGGAAATGATGCCATTGGAACGTGTGTAGATCCAAGCTGTCATTTTGGAGACTTTCAGTGTAAACTCCAATTGCTCCTTTTGACGAAGCAACATCCGATAGTTCATATCGTTGGAGATGAAACGATGCGTTCCCACAACACTGACGGGACGGCCGTCGACATCTCTATCTGCCACTTCACCTGTAATCTGCACCCATTTGACATCAGCCTTCGATTCGATGAAACATTTCATATTGATATCGATGGTCGAGACAGCCGCATGACGAAGCCGATCCAGCCAATCGTTCAGGAACTTGACATCTTCCGGAAAGAAATGTTGGTTTAACAGTTCGGAAATCTCAAGAGTTACGATGGTTCCCGGCCTTATTGACGATTCCGTAAAATAGGTATTCGTCGTCAGATCGTATTTCCAAGGAATCATTTTAGATGCTTTCAATGAAAGTTTCAACATGGTGTTCGTCTCCTGCAGTTTGAGAGCTGCCTGCTTTTCCTCCGTAATGATACCGCAATGTCCCAGAATCTGTATCGGTTCCAAAGGATCCGCCGCCGAGACGACCTGTCCGATGCTATGCACCCATTCCACCTTCTTGTCTTCGATGTAGGCTTTGTAAACCACATCGTAATC
The DNA here is from genome assembly GCA_964542435.1 of uncultured Parabacteroides sp. GTDB lineage: Bacteria > Bacteroidota > Bacteroidia > Bacteroidales > Tannerellaceae > CAZIVE01. The sequence goes on along the minus strand of CAZIVE010000132.1, from coordinate 4,166 downwards.
GGTTGTAAGACGCTGGAGACAACGGCTGAACGCCTCACTTACCATAGATTGAAACTCAGGCAAGACGCACGTATTGATATAGTCTTCCAGTCGGAGAATCTCGAACATACCCGGACTGAGCGACTCATTCTTGATTTCATTGGTTTTCCCATCGTACGACCAAAGGATCATGTGCAGGGAACGAAGCAAGCGGTCCGTATGCAAACGACGAATCATATCGGCCTGCTTCTCCAACAGATTCGCTGTGATATCCCTGAGAATACTGATGGATTTCAAAGGCGTCCCCTCTTTATCGCGCTCGCAAATAAACGTGAAGTTGGACAGCCACATCTCCTTATTTACACCGGCTTTGTCTTTGTACTTGATCTTGTATTGGAAACTAACAGCGCCTTTCTCCTTCAAAAAATTGATGCTGTCAATAAAGGTTGACTTGTCCTGCTCATCCACCTGTTCCAGGAAGGTGAACAACGTCATGCCTTCGGTGACTAAATTTCTCGGATTGGGCTTCAGTGTGATGATATCTGTCTTCATATCATACATACAGATCTGAATGCCAGTCCCTTCTAAAGGCAAAGAAGAGAATATACGGAAAAAATCGAGATGGCTTCCACTGAAGTTGCCATTCGATCTACTCGCGTTCTTCTTACCCAAAATGAAGCCTATAATGACGGCAACAACTGCCACGAGACAAAGGATTATGAGGAGAAACCAGATATGCATGGTATGGATTTGTCTTAGTCTGTCACAAATATACTATAAAATTGTAGGGTTCCACATCTTTTGGGCTAAAATTCAAAATTAGAAAAGGAAAAATGCTACTTTTGCAAAAAGAAATGGACTTTATTTCCGACGAAGAGCTGTTCGAAGCATGAAAGAAAGCGAAAATCCGATTTACGGCCACAACACGATTGAATTTGTCACGGTGGCGTTAGAGTTCTGCAACTTCCTGGAAGCTGCCACGGAAGATATGCGCCTGGCATTCATCGACAAAGCTACGAAGCTTCTGCCGCTTCTCTATCTTAAAGCTTCACTGCTGCCCGATCTCTCCCATCTCGTAGATGAAGATGACGACGAGATTGAACAGACGGTGACGGAGGAATCGTATGACGCCCTGCGCGAGAAGTTTGCAACGATCTTAGGCGATCAGGACTCTTATCTGGATACCTTCGTTGAAGACATGCAATACAGCGACACACCGATCACGGCTTTCATCTCGGAGGATCTCGCCGACGTGTTCCAGGCTACAGGAGACTGCATCGCACTGTTCCGCCAAGGCAACGAAGAGGCCATGAACCAAGCCATATTCCATTGTTACATGACGTTTCAAAACTATTGGGGACAGAAGTTGCTCAATGCGCTGAAAGCCCTACATACCATCCGATACAGCGAAGACTGGACCTCGGAAGAAAACAATGAACTTGAAGAAGAGAAAGAATGATCGACAACTTAATACACACCATTACAAAAGAGACAATATCTTCCTATCCTATCGAAGAATTTACAGGAAGGATCATCACCATTAACAACGTAAAAGATTGCGACAAAGCTGTTGATTATCTTATGACCTTCCCCAAGACCGGATTTGACACAGAGACACGCCCCAGCTTTCGCAAAGGTCAACATTTCAAGATCTCACTGATGCAGATCTCTACCGAAGACACCTGCTTCCTTTTCCGGTTGAACCTGATCGACATCCCCGAATCACTGAAAAAGTTTCTGATCTCGGAAGACAATATGAAAATCGGGCTTTCCCTTCGTGACGACTTCAATGCGATCTCACACCGGAGCGATCTCGTCCCGGCCAATTTCGTGGATCTGCAAAAGATTGTCGGACTGCATGGGATCGAAGAAGCAAGCCTCCAGAAAATATATGCCATTCTCTTTGAGAAGAAGATCTCCAAAGGACAACGACTGACCAACTGGGATGCTGAAATCCTTACCGAGCCTCAAAAGAAATATGCGGCTTTGGACGCCTGGTCCTGCCTCAAGATCTACAATTATTTGAACCCCGCAGAATAATGAACTACTGTAAAGTTTTACTTAAGCCGAAAAAAGAGGAGTCGATATTGAGATTCCATCCTTGGGTCTTCTCAGGCGCCATCCAACGTATCGAAGGAAAGCCGGAAGAAGGTGATCTCGTGGAGGTGCTTGCCTGTGACGGACAGTTTCTGGCACTCGGTCATTATCAGATCGGCAGCATCGCCGTCCGCATCCTCACTTTCAAGCCTGCAGAGATCGACCGCGCCTTCTGGATCAATCGGATCCGCACGGCTTATGAGCTTCGTCAGACGCTGGGACTGGTCGGTACGGATCGGAACAACACCTACAGACTCGTCCATGGCGAAGGTGACAATCTGCCCGGTTTAATCATCGACATCTATGCAGCTACGGCTGTCATGCAGGCGCATTCCATCGGCATGCACCGTTCCCGCAAAGAGATCGCGGAAGCTTTGAAAGAGGTTCTCGGCGATTCCTTGCATAATATCTATTACAAATCAGAAGCTACCCTTCCATTCAAGGCAGATCTGGGCAATGAAGACGGCTATCTGCTGGGCGAAGACGAAGACGACACCGCCATCGAAAACGGTCTGCGCTTCTGCATCGACTGGCAAAAAGGTCAGAAGACCGGCTTCTTCGTCGATCAACGCGAGAACCGCAAGCTGCTCGAACAGTATGCCAAAGGAAGGAAAGTACTCAATATGTTCTGCTACACCGGAGGTTTCTCCGTGTATGCCATGCGCGGCGGAGCCGAAATCGTCCATTCCGTAGATAGCTCCAGCAAAGCCATCGCACTGACCGACAAGAACGTCGCGATGAATTTCCCGAATGACGACCGACATCAGTCTTTTGCAGAAGATGCATTCAAGTATCTCGACAGCATGGATCACAGCTACGATCTGATCATCCTGGATCCACCGGCATTTGCCAAGCATCGGAAAGTGCTTCGCAACGCACTCCAAGGCTATCGCAAACTCAACGCTGTCGCCTTCGCCAAGATCGCACCCAAAAGCATCCTGTTCACCTTCTCCTGCTCACAAGTGGTGACCAAAGAGGATTTCCGACTTGCCGTGTTCAGCGCAGCCGCCCAATCGGGGCGTTCCGTAAGGATCCTGCATCAGCTGACGCAACCGGCCGATCATCCCATCAACATCTACCATCCGGAAGGAGAATACCTGAAAGGACTCGTTCTTTACGTAGAATGAACAATTCCGATGCTATACATCTTATATATAGGAACTAACGCTTTCGCCGTTTAACAATATTAGTATAGCACAAGAAAAATAAATACGGAAAAATTTCTTTATTAAGCAATAGATATTATCTTTGCATCGTTAGTTTAGTGAAGAAGATTTTATTATATAACATATAAAACTAATTATTATGTCAAAAGTAACAGTTGTAGGCGCCGGTAATGTAGGCGCAACGGTTGCCAACGTACTCGCATTCCACGAAGTAGCAGACGAAGTAGTAATGCTTGATGTGAAGGAAGGCGTTTCAGAAGGTAAGGCAATGGATATGATGCAGACAGCTCAGTCTCTGGGCTTCGACACACGCATCGTTGGTTGCACGAATGATTACGAAAAGACAAGCGGTTCAGACGTTGTTGTTATCACTTCAGGTATTCCCCGTAAGCCCGGTATGACACGCGAAGAGCTGATTGGTGTTAATGCAGGCATCGTAAAGAGCGTTGCTGGCAGTATCCTGAAATATTCTCCCGATGCCATCATCCTTGTCATCTCAAACCCGATGGATACCATGACCTATCTGGCACTGAAGGCTCTCGGACTTCCGAAGAATCGTGTTCTCGGTATGGGCGGTATGCTCGACAGCTCTCGTTTCAAATATTTCCTGTCTCAGGCTCTCGGCTGCAACGCCAATGAGGTAGAAGGTATCGTTATCGGCGGTCACGGTGATAAGACCATGATTCCGTTGGCACGTCTGGCTACATACAAAGGACAACCCGTCAGCACACTGCTGAGTGCAGAGAAACTGCAGGAAGTTGTTCAGTCAACGATGGTTGGTGGTGCTACATTGACCGGTCTGCTGGGAACTTCAGCATGGTATGCTCCCGGAGCAAGTGGAGCTTATGTAGTTGAATCTATTCTGCACAATCAGAAGAAAATGATTCCTTGCTCTGTTCTGCTGGAAGGCGAATATGGCGAATC
>CAZIVE010000131.1:0-7097 GCA_964542435.1 uncultured Parabacteroides sp. | reverse complement strand
ACTCGGTTGCAGACTACTGCTTTTTCCCCCTTCTTTAGCTACACTCGGCTGCAGACTACTGCTTTTTCTCCCTTCTTTAGCTACACTCGGTTGCAGACTACTGCTTTTTCCCCCTTCTTTAGCTACACTCGGCTGCAGAGTTGAATTTTTGAGATGCACAGCGTCAAATTACGGCGGCAAGCGTTTGCTTTTGCTCGTTACTTGCATTATCTTTGCCTAAAATAGCGAAGATAAGCTGCACTTCGGCATAACATTCAAGCAAGCTTGATGATTCTGCGCTCGGTTTGCATTATCTTTGCACTAAAACAGTAAAGATAAACCATGCATTGGACATAATTCGTAAAAGTTTGACTGCGAAATTGACAGGCGATATCTTTGCTTTCACACGAAATAGAACAAACAATCATTAACATAGACAAATCATTATGGGAAGAGTTTTGGTAATCGGCGCCGGTGGTGTAAGTACCGTTGCCGTTAAGAAAATGGCGATGAATGCAGACGTGTTCACCGACATCATGCTGGCCAGCCGCACACTGAGCAAATGCGATCAGATTGCCGCTGACATCAACAACATAAAGGTACAGACTGCTCAAGTAGATGCCGACAATGTGGAGGAGCTGGTAGCTCTGTTCAACAAGTTCAAACCGGATCTGGTGGTGAATCTGGCATTGCCGTATCAGGATCTGCACATCATGGATGCCTGCCTGGAATATGGCGTCAGCTATGAAGACACGGCCAACTACGAACCGCTTGAGAAGGCCAAATATGAATACAGCTGGCAATGGGCTTACAAAGATCGCTTCGAGAAAGCCGGTCTGACAGCCATACTCGGATGTGGCTTCGATCCCGGTGTCACGGGCGTTTATACGGCTTACGCTGCCAAACATCATTTTGACGAAATCAACTATCTCGACATCGTGGACTGCAACGCAGGCGATCATCATAAAGCTTTCGCAACCAATTTCAATCCGGAGATCAACATCCGCGAGATCACGCAGCGAGGCAAATATTTCGAAGAAGGCGTATGGAAGGACACCGATCCGCTTTCAGTCCACAAACCGCTCAACTATCCGAACGTAGGTCCGAAAGAGTCTTACCTGATGTACCACGAAGAGCTGGAAAGCTTGACCAAACACTTCCCGACCATCAAACGCGCCCGCTTCTGGATGACATTCGGTCAGGAATATCTGACACACCTTCGCGTGATCCAGGATATCGGCATGGCACGCATCGATCCGATCGACTACAACGGTCAGAAGATTGTCCCGATACAGTTCCTGAAGGCTGTGCTTCCCAACCCGGGAGACCTTGGCAAGAACTACACGGGCGAGACATCCATCGGCTGCCGTATCCGTGGCATGAAGGATGGCAAGGAACAGACCTACTACGTTTACAACAACTGCAGCCATCATGCAGCCTATCTCGAGACAGGTGCTCAGGGCGTAAGTTACACGACCGGCGTTCCGGCCATGATCGGAGCCAAGATGTTCATGAAGAATATCTGGAAGAAACCGGGCGTATGGAACGTCGAGGAGTTCGATCCGGACCCATTCATGAAGGAGCTGAACGAACAAGGTCTGCCGTGGCATGAACAGTTTAACGTAGATTTGGAAATGTAATCATCACTTTAACTAGAAAATAAAAAATTATGGCAACAGTAAAGAATGAAAACCCGGACACAAAGCCGGAAGAGAAAGAAGTAAAAGGCGTTGATCCGGAGAAGCTGAAGGCCCTCCGTGCCGCCATGGACAAGATCGAGAAGAGCTACGGCAAAGGATCGATCATGAAACTGGGTGAGGAAAACATCGAGAACATCCCCGTCATCCACACCGGTTCCATCGGTCTGGATGCTGCCTTAGGCGTCGGAGGATATCCCCGCGGACGTGTGATCGAGATCTACGGACCGGAATCATCCGGTAAGACGACACTGGCTATCCATGCGATTGCCGAGGCGCAGAAGATGGGCGGCATTGCTGCATTCATCGATGCGGAACATGCATTCGACCGCTTCTATGCAGCCAAGCTTGGCGTCGATGTCAACAATCTGCTGATCTCACAGCCCGACGACGGCGAACAAGCTCTGGAGATTGCCGAACAGCTCATTCGCTCATCGGCAGTGGATATCCTCGTGATCGACTCTGTCGCTGCCTTGACTCCTAAAGCGGAAATCGAAGGAGAAATGGGCGAAAACAAGGTGGGTCTGCAGGCTCGTCTGATGTCACAGGCACTCCGTAAGTTGACAGCTGCCATCAGCAAGACCAATACGACCTGCATCTTCATCAACCAGCTGCGTGAGAAGATCGGCATCATGTTCGGTAATCCGGAGACGACGACCGGTGGTAACGCACTGAAGTTCTATGCATCCGTCCGTCTGGATATCCGCCGCGTCACCTCTCTGAAAGATGGAGATGAAGTATTGGGTAACCAGGTACGCGTGAAGGTGGTCAAGAACAAGGTGGCTCCTCCTTTCCGCAAAGCCGAATTCGACATCATGTTCGGTTCGGGAATCTCCCGCTCGGGAGAGATTGTGGATCTGGGCGTGGAACTGGGCATCGTCAAGAAGAGCGGTGCATGGTTCAGCTACAACGACACCCGCCTCGGACAAGGACGCGATGCATCGAAGAAGTTGATCGAAGACAATCCGGAACTGGAAGAGGAATTGAGTACGAAGATTTTTGAAGCTTTGAAGGATAAAGAGTGACAGAATCAGGCAACATAAACGAAGGGAAGAGGAAGGCAACGGATTCTTCCCTTTCTCAGCAAACGCAGCAGAACACAAGCCCCAAAGCTCGTTATCACGAGCTGTGTGAAGAGGAGGAAGAGATTCCCATCTTCTCACGCGACTGGTGGCTCGACACGGTTTGCGGAGCGGATCAGTGGGATGTCATCCTGACCGAAGAGAACGGCAGGGTCACAGCCAGCTTGCCTGTCTATGTGCCTGTTCACGGAGCCGTGTCCATGCCTTGCTATACGCAGACGATGGGTCCATGGCTTTCGGTCGGTTCGCCCGATATGAAATATGCCACGCTGCTGGGCCGTCGTCAAGCTCTTATGGTCGATCTCATAGAACATCTGAAGTCTTACCGCTCGTTCATGCAGAACTTCAGTCCGGAGATCACCGACTGGCTTCCGTTCAGCTGGGCAGGATTCAAGGAGACAACCCGCTACACGTATCGTTTGGAAAATCTCGAGGACAACGAACTGATGATGGCCGAGATGAGTGAGAACATGCGGCGCAACATACGTCGTGCCCAGGACAGCATCACCATAAAGAAAGGCATCACGGTCCAGGAGTTCATGCGACTGCATGAAGCCACCTTCACACGACAGCACCTCAAGGACAAACAGGACAGCGAAGTGCTGATCCATCTCATCGAGGAGAGCCGTCGTCGCGGTCAAGGCGATCTGTGGGGCGGATATGACGATGACGGGCAACTTCATGCCGCAGCCTTCATCGTATGGCAGAAGAGTTGCGCCTGGTATCTGGCAGGAGGAGGAGATCCGGCACTGCGTTCGTCAGCCGCCCAGAGCCTCGTGCTATGGACCGCTATCCAATTTGTAAAAGATAAAAGTCGGAAGTTCGACTTTGAAGGATCCATGCTGCCGGGCGTAGAACGCTTTTTCCGAGAATTCGGAGCCAAGCAGCTCCCCTATTTCCGCATCAGCAAAGGGGATTTATCTATTTGGGAAAGAATCATCATCAAACTGAAGAAACTGATATGAACAAGGAATTGTTACTTTACCTCATCCGCTTTCTTCTGGGAGACGATCTCTCGGGAGTCCTGCTGGAATCCATCGGATATACAGACAACCGATTCGAATGGGAACATTACAGTGTTGTAATCGTACCCTCCGGATTCTTCAACGAAGGGATTTACGGCACCAAGGAATCACTGCCTCAGCTGCCGCTTCAGGAGACCAACGGCATACCGCTGCTCTTCGGTTCGTCCAAAGAGGAATGGTATGGCAGCACATGGGTCGTCTATGCGGATATCATTGCAAGCAGCTATTTTCTCCTCACCCGTTATGAAGAGATGATTCGCAGGGATGTCCGCGATGAGCACGGACGTTTCCCGGGAAAAGAGTCGCTGCCTTATCGGGCAGGTTTCATCCACCGTCCCATCGTAGACGAATATCGCAGACTGCTCAGACGCTGGCTTCGTCAGGCAAGAGTGCGCGCTGCCGATGTGACGCCGAAGCTCTCGCGCGTCTATCTGACACACGATGCCGACGAACCTACACTGTATCGTTCCTGGAAAGGTCTGATCCGCTCCGTCAGAGATGGCCGTGGGCTGTTCAAGTCGATCCGTGGGAAATTCGGATCGGTAGAGGACGATCCCTTTTACACCTTTCCCTGGTTCTTCCGCCGTGACGGAATGCTCCGCGATGAGATGGGCGACGACCGATGCAAGATCCTCCTGTTTGTCAGAAGCGGAGGGAACACCATTCAGGACAAGCCTCACTACGATCTGCACAATCACGACATACACAATCTGATCCAGGATGCCATGGCTCATCATGCCCTCATCGGATTACACACCAGCTATCAGGCCGGGAAAGAACCGCAACTCATTGCTAAGGAGAAGGCACTGTTGGAAAGTAACCTCGGAGAAAAGGTACCCTTCAACCGTCACCATTTCCTGAGATGCCGTGAACCGGAAGACATGGACTTCATCGAAGCAGCCGGATTCACCGACGACTTCACCATGGGATATGCCGACATCTCCGGATTCCGCCTCGGCACCTGCCATCCTGTCCGCTGGATCAACCCTGTCACGCGCAGACTATCCTCGCTGAAACTCCACCCGCTGATCATCATGGATAGCACACTGGAGGCAAAAAAATATCTCGGACTTAAATATGAAGAGGCACTCGCCTACAGTCTGAACCTCGCCGAACAGGTGAAGAACGCAGGCGGCGAACTGAACCTTCTTTGGCACAACACCTCTGTCAGGGAAGAGACGAACAGCTATTTACGCAAGCTATATACCAATTTGTTGAACGAACTGACAAAGTCGCAAGAATGAAAATACTAACCATCGTGGGCGCACGCCCCCAATTCGTCAAAGCAGCGATGCTCAGCCGAGCCATTGCCGAGTACAACACGCAGCATCCGAAAGCTCCCATCATCGAGCATCTGATGCACACCGGACAGCACTACGACAAAAACATGAGCCACATCTTCTTCGATCAGCTGGGGATTCCCAAACCCACCTGGCAACTGCATTGGGGAAACCGTACGGAAGGCGAGATGACCGGTAACATTCTTATCGATGCGGAGAAGATCATCAAGAGAAACCATCCGAACCGCGTGATCGTTTTCGGAGACACCGATTCCACATTAGGCGGTGCACTGGCAGCTGCAAAGCTGTTCGTGCCCATCGTTCATGTGGAGGCCGGACTGCGCAGCTTCAACCGGAAGATGTCGGAAGAGATCAACCGTGTAGTCACGGATCACGTCTCCTCGCTTCTATGCTGTCCTACTTCAACGGCTGTGAAGAATCTCCAGAACGAAGGCATCACCAAAGGCGTTCACCTTGTCGGCGATGTAATGTACGACGCTTCGCTCCTGCTGGGATCACTTTCCGATAGCCAAAGCACCATCATGCAGAAGCTCGAACTGAAGGATAAAGCATTCCGACTTCTCACCGTGCATCGTCCGGACAATACCGAAGAAAAAAGGATCAAAGAAATCACGGCAGCAGCCCTGACACTTGCCACGGAAGAGTGTCCGGTCATCTGGCCACTGCATCCCCGAACGAGAATGACGCTCGAAAAGTATGCGCTGATTCGTGAGATCCGTCTCAATAAGCATCTCATCTTGACCGATCCATTGGGATATCTCGACATGACGGCGCTGGAGAAACATGCCTTGCAGATCCTCACTGATTCGGGAGGCGTACAAAAAGAGGCCTACTTCCATCGCACACCTTGTATCACTCTGCGTAACGAAACGGAATGGGTGGAGACCGTAGAAGCCCATTGGAACATTCTGGCTGGCTACAAGAGCGACAAAATCATCAAATGCTGTCTTAGCAAGCCGAAACATCGCGAGGAAATTGAAGAATACGGCGATGGCCACGCTGCCGAAAAAATACTCTCCTTGTTATGGGAAAAGTGTTGATCATAACCGATCTGTTTCCTCCTGCCTTCGGCCCGCGAATGGGCTACCTCACCAAATATCTCAAGCAGACGGGATGGGAATCGGAAGTCGTCACGGAACAGGTGAACGACAAGACCTTCGATTTCCTTGCCCATCAAGTGCCCGTCACCTATGTTTCCTTCTACACGGCACGCAACTCCTTCCTGAGGAAGCTGCAATGGATCTTCGTTCAGATTCTCGACCTCTGTTTCGGCTACAAGGATCTGAAGATGGAAAAGGCTGCGGCCAAGAGAATGGCCCTCACACATTTCGACCTCGTTCTATGCAGCTCCTTCCGGACCTTCCCGCTCACAGCAGCACGCAACACGGCTCGCCGCTACGACCTACCTTTCGTGGTGGATCTGCGCGACGTGATCGAACAATACAGCGGATACGAATTCATCAGCCATCCGCTGCCGCATCTCCTGGGATTAGAGAAGAATATCGCTGAGTGGTTCCGCGACCACAGCATTGCCAAACGGGACAAATGCCTCGGCGTGGCGGATATTGTCACAACCGTCTCACCATGGCATGTGGCACTGCTTCGTCCTCTATGCTGCAACATACAACTCATCTGTAACGGCTACGATCCCGAACTGTTCTTTCCGCAATCGATTCCTACGGATAAATTCGTAATCACCTACACCGGACGATTGCTCAGCACAGCCATGCGTGATCCGCATCTGCTGTTCGACGCGCTCAATCGTCTCGGCAAATCCGGACAACTGACGCCCGAATCGTGTCAGGTCAACTGGTATGTGGACAAGGCATCGGAGAAGGTGATCGCGGCTGAGGCGGAACAGTACGGCGTGATGCCCTTCATGCAGTTCAAGGGATATGTTGCCGCCGAAAAGATTCCACAGATACTCAATGAAAGCAGCATCCTGCTTCTACTCACCAACAAGGCTACGGATGACGGACCGAAAGGCATCATGACCACGAAGTTCTACGAATC
>CAZIVE010000130.1:5545-7115 GCA_964542435.1 uncultured Parabacteroides sp. | reverse complement strand
TGTTATTGTTGTCAACTTTTCATAGTAGTTATGCAAATGAAAGATGATTTGTACTAATATATATAAGGTTTGATTGAGTGAATGATATCTTTTAAAAAGAAGGAGGAGAGAATGTTTATAAATGATGATTGATTGAATGGATTTGATGGTTCTCTTCCTCCTTCTAAGAGACTAAGCTATGAAAACAGATCGTTTAGTGCTTCGCTCATGCTGGGATGCGTGAAGATGAAGTCGCGTAGGAATGTATAGTCTTTGTCGCACTTCATAGCCATCGCGACTAGATTGATGACTTCGCTCGAATCGGGCGCGAAAAGAGTACATCCCAATATCTTGTTTGTCTTGGCATCGATGATGGCTTTGAGCAGACCTTCCGTTTCGCCTAAAGTCTTCGCTCTTGGAATGGCCATCACCGGAAGTTTCTTTATGATCACCTCTTTGCCTTGGCGTTTTGCATCCTCTTCGCTTAATCCGATGCGTGACAGCGGCGGATCAATGAAGACCGAATAGGAGACGGGTTCACGGTCACCCAGATTGCGCTGCCCGTCGCCGAACAGATCTTCGCGTACAATGCGATAGTCGTCGAGCGAGATGTAGGTGAATTGCAATCCTCCCTTAACATCGCCTAAGGCGTAGATATCGGGATTGGTGGTGTGAAGATGACTGTCCACGAGGACCGCACCGCGATCGTCCAGTTTCACATCTGCCACTTCCAGGTTCAGATCTTTGGTCGCCGGACGTCTTCCTGTAGCGAGGAGAACGGCTTCAGCTTCCAGTGTCTGCTGCTGTTCGCCTTCAAGGAACGATACTACGGCTTTGTCGCCTTCTTGCAGAATGGTCTGCACCTTTACATTCAATTTGAAGGAGATCCCCTTTTTCTCAAGTGCAGCCTTCACGCTGTCGGCGATGTCCCTGTCTTCGCGTCCGATAAGCGTAGGATAGCTTTCGAGAACCGTTACTTCCGAACCGAATGAGGCATACATGGATGCAAATTCCAATCCGATATAACCTCCGCCCACAATCACGAGGCGCTTTGGCAGTTCCTGCACTTCCATGATGCTGGTGCTGGTATAAACGTAAGGATTGCCTTGGATTCCTTCAATTGGCGGAAGAACCGTCTCTGCGCCGGTGTTGATGAATATTCTTTTAGCCTTCAGTTGTATCTCGTCCTTATCTGTACGGACAGCAACTGTATCTTTTGCAATGAATGAGCCGATGCCATTGAAAACCGTCACGTTGTCACGATCAGCGAGATTGTGATAGTTCTTGTCGCGCAGCATCTTCGTCACATTGTTTTTGACAGAGATGGCATTCTGGTAGAACATCGCCTTCTCCTCAAATGAACGATCTCTGTTTTCCCATGCAATTTTCGCCTGATGGACAAGCGTCTTTGTTGGAATGCAACCGATGTTGATGCAGGTTCCTCCGTACATCTTGTCTGAGCGCTCTACAACAGCAACGTTCCAATTGCGTCGAGAAAGATCGGCGGCAAGTGTCTTGCCGCCTTTCCCGAAACCGATGATGATGGCATCGAATTCTTTCATGATCATTTATCTATTTGGATGTTTAATTT
>CAZIVE010000130.1:2972-5445 GCA_964542435.1 uncultured Parabacteroides sp. | reverse complement strand
GACGCCCAGTCCGTGAGCATAACCATAGGTGTTGTTTTCCTGATGCCATTCAAATTTGGCCTTGTCGAATTCTCCCTCTTTCAGTTTGTATTCTTTGTATTCAGGAGCCGGCTTGTTATAGAAGAAGCTCATGAAAGGACTGTTTGCAACGAATGGTACAATACCTTCTGCCTCATAGTTCCAGAATTTAAGTCCGCCGATCCAGACAAAGATGATAAGTATTGCAACTCGAATGAGATTAATGCCGAGCTTTTGCGTGGAAGCTGCAATGGTCAGGAATCTGACGATCAAAGAAGATAATTTTGTTGCCATGATAAATCGTTTTTGTGTTATTATTGATAGTGCAAAGTAACGGCAACATTTGACCTATATCAATAACGATTTATCCGTTTATGTTGGCAATTGTTCCTTTTTTTCTTTTTCTCTGAATTCTGAGATAGTTTGTTTGGTCATCTTTTTGAAAAAACGGCTGAATGTGGCGAGATCTTCAAATCCCAGAATGTTGCTGATTTCCTTTGCGCTCATGTTGGTGTAGATCATCAGACGTTTGGCTTCGGCACTGAGGCGTTCGTGAATGACGCGCAGTGGCGATGGCAGTTCGTACACGGCAAAGAGATTGGACAAAGTCTTCGGTGAACGATGCAGCATCTCCGCATAATCCTTCACCAGTTTCTTCTCTTTATAATGTGTATCCACAAGGACGTAGAATTGTCTTACGATTTCATAGTTCTTCTCGCCGTCCCAGTTCTGGATGAATTTCTCACGGGCAATCCGCGTGCAGGAGATGATGAATCGTTTCAAGATGATGCGTAGCATCTCTTCCTGAAGATCATCCTTGATGGCACTTTCACCCAGAAAAATGTCGGTGATGCTGTGGAGGAGCTTCGATTGTTCGGGCGTCAGTTTGAGTCGTTTGATCTCGGAGGAACCGTAGAACAGGAATCCGTTGCAGGACACTTCGCTGTCGTGACCAAAGATACAGTAGAAGTTGCTGTTGAAGAGGAAGCAGAGATATTCGCCATTGACCTGATTGATCTTGACATGATGAACAGGCGTGAGCGGAACAATCTCATCTTTCTCCAGAATCATGGGCACGTGATCGATCTCAATCTCCATACTTCCCGATTGAACCCATATAAATTTATAAAGTGAGAGATTCCTTTTCAGTGGCTCATCCTCTTCGAATTCAGTCGTTATGGCAATCGTGCCGTTCAGTCTTGTGTTGAGTACGTATTCCATATTGCTTTGTTATTGTATTCTGCCCGCCAAGATACGATTTTATTTCTTTGTTCAAATAGGAGAGGTGAGAAATACTTTTCAAACACGCTCTGCTTCGTTTTGGATATCTAAGAAAGCGCTGTACGAAGCGCTTTTCAAATGACTACTGGCATTCGATGCAAAGTCAATGGATGTTTTCGAACGAACTCGCAGAGGGAAAAATGGAAACAAGTCATTCTGCTTACATTTATATACTATATAATACCCACAACATAAGGAGATTCCGAGGCACACAAAAAAAATTGAAAAAAAAACTTTCGAAATTATATAAGGTGTTTTCTTTCTTCGTAATTTTCCGGCGGTTAAACCTTATAAATGCTATCATTATGATTATTGGAATTCCTAAAGAAATTAAGAGCAACGAAAATAGAGTTGCCCTTACTCCCGCTGGAGCGAGAGAGTTAGTCAAAAGAGGTCATGTCGTATACGTTCAGCATACGGCGGGTGAAAACAGCGGTTTTGAAGATGCCGATTATGTTGCAGTCGGAGCCAAGATTCTTCCTACCATCGAAGATGTGTACAAGATTGCCGAGATGATCATCAAAGTCAAGGAACCTATCGAATCCGAGTATCCTCTTATCAAGAAGGATCAGCTGGTATTTACCTATTTTCATTTTGCATCAGACGAACCTCTTACCAGAGCCATGGTACAGAGTGGAGCTGTCTGCCTTGCTTATGAAACGGTTCAGACTCCTGATCACGCACTACCGTTGCTCGTTCCAATGAGTGAAGTGGCTGGTCGTATGTCCGTTCAGGAAGGTGCGCGTTTCCTTGAGATGCCGCAAGGTGGAAAAGGAAAACTTCTGGGCGGTGTTCCCGGTGTGAAACCGGCTAAGGTGCTCGTCCTTGGTGGCGGCACAGTAGGTATGAATGCAGCTTTGCGTGCTGCCGGTGCTGGAGCCGACGTTACTATCGCAGATATCTCTCTGCCTTGCCTGCGTCATTTGGCTCAGGTGATGCCTGCCAATGTTCACACACTCTATTCTTCACAGCACAACATTGAGAAAGAACTCCCCGAAACGGATCTCGTTATCGGTGCTGTCCTGATTCCTGGTGCCAAGACTCCGCATCTCATCACTCGCGACATGCTGAAGCTGATGAAACGTGGCAGTGTGCTGGTTGACGTTGCTATTGATCAGGGCGGATGCTTCGAGACATCGCACCCTACTACTCACGACGAACCGATCTACGTTGT
>CAZIVE010000130.1:0-2872 GCA_964542435.1 uncultured Parabacteroides sp. | reverse complement strand
GATCTCTTTTGTAACCATTAAAGAGATTATATTATAAAAAACGCAAAAATATTTGCAATAAATTATCGCTCTGATTATCTTCGGGGCGATAATTTTAATTTTAATATTCATATTAACCATGAAGAAAATTGTTTTATTATTGGCTATTTGCCTGAGTACAGCAAGTGCATTCGCTCAAGACGATGCTGCTGCGAAGTTGAAATCAGAAGGTGATGCTGCATACCAAGCAAAAGATTATGCAACCACTGTAACAAAGTATTCCCAATATCTGGAGCTGAATCAGTACAAGGATACGGTTACTGTTTACAATGCTGCGTTTGCCGCACTCCAAGCAAGTAAATTTGTAGATGCTGCGAAGTATTTTGACATCTGCATTAAAGAGAATTATAATTTGAAAGATTCCTATATTGGTGAAGCTCAGGCTTACAAGGCTTCCAATAAGGATGCTGAGTATGTTGCCACTCTTAAAGAGGGTCTGAAAGCCATGCCAGGCCAGGAAGCTCTCGAGAAGATGCTTTATGCTTATGACATCAACGAAGGACAGACTGCTCAGAAGGCAAGCAAATTTGCCGCAGCAGAAAAGCTTTATGCTGATGCTACCACACTCTCTGAGAAGTCTTATCAGGAGACAGGTTACCTCTGCTTGGGAAGTCTTCATTACATGCAGGGCGCAACTACGTTGAACGGTGCTGCTAAGAAGGGTGCTGCTACTACTCCGGCTTACAAGGCTGAAAAGGCAAAAGCTGATGCATCTTTCAAAAAGGCAAAGACCTACATTGACAAATGTCTTGCTATCAATCCGCAGAATGCAAATGCAAAGAAGATCGCTTCTTCACTTGTTACGCTTATGAAGTAATTCGTTTGACGATTTAAGAGATAAGCGGCCGTACGAAAGTGCGGCCGTTTTTTTCCTCCTCTTATTCTTTTATCATCCCGGACGAATTGTCCGGTTTTTGTTTACCTTCAAAACACTATTTTTATGTCTATCATTATCGGAATTATCCTTGGTGCTGCTGTTGCCTATTTTTTACTGATGCATTTTCATCTTATTCCTTCGGGTGACAAGAAACCTGTCATTCCTGCGGATCAGATTGTGATACGTATGCTCAATGAATTAAACTGCAAGTTCGAACAGAAGGAAGAGGATGATAAAAAGGAATTCAGATTTACCTTTCAGAATGGACGCTTCATCATTATGACCACTGTAAACAGCGCTCTCATATCCGTCGTCCATTCTACGATTTATCAGTCACCAAGAGAGAATGTGGGAGCGGCTGATTATCTCTGCAACATATTGAATGCCGATGACAATCTGCCTGTCAGTTTCTATACTTTCGATGAGAATAAGAATCAGATTCTGGTCCATTGCAAAGAGATGTTCTATCTGGATCAGCACGATGCGGAGCTATTTCAGCGTTTTCAGACGCTATTGTCCAGTAGCTTTTCTTTCGAGCGATTGTTTGCCGAGCAATTTGAGAAGTTGATCGGCATCAACGATGAAACGCCCGGCGAGACAGTGATGAACATGAGTCGTGAGCAGTTTCTTCTCAAGGAACAGGAGTTTTCGCATCAGTCCAACGATCTCCAATGGAGGTTGAACGAGACGCAGCGTCTGACTTTAGGCCAGTTCCTCCTTACGCTGTTTGATCTGCATGATTTGATCAAGGTGCGTTTGACCGTCGTTACCGATCAGTTGGAGACGGTGGATGATACGGCCGCATCTCTTTCCTTCGATCTCCTTTCGAAGATGGTTTCCGAAGAGCCTGCAGTGGTTCGGGATGAGATGACGCTGATCGTTTCTTATGCTGATGTGACCACGAAAGGTAAGATGAACACATTGACCCTTCTGATCAAAAAGGATGGCGAATCGGATCGTTCCGTCTATTTCCGCCTGTCGGTTTGTCAGCCGGCATTGGCCATCGACAGAAGCAATTCATGGTTCAGCGATCGTAATAAGATCCATGCTTACACGGTGGTTGTGGCGTATGATAGGGCTTCGAACGAGAAGAAGCTGGCTGAGTTCAATTATATGTGGAGCGATGCCAAAGACAAAGTGGACAACAACCAAAGAAAGGAACTGAGCGAGGAGCAGAGCCTCCTTTTTGATTGCCTTTATCCGAATATCGGATACAATCTCTATTGGGGAAAGTCGCTGTTTCTCGATAAACGTTATTATGAGGCGCTGCTGCATCTTGAGAATGCTTATTCCTATTTGCAGACGCAGTATCAGTCGATGTCGGACCGATACAAACGTTTCTTCTTCGAGCTATGCTACTACATTGGTTTCTGCTACGTCGAACTGCAACAATATTCTCGGGCTTATTATTATCTCGACACGGTCTATCAGTTGAACAACATCAACTATGGTGAAGAATATGTCAATTGCCTGGTGAACTCCAAGGATTTCAGAGCCATCGACGTCATCAATGATGCTTTGGAACGCATACGGAAAATGGAAGAGGAAGCTGATGAAGAAGAGGGCGTGGGCGAAGTGCTGATCTCGTTCAAGAACTTTCTTCGCCGTCGTAAGGCTTATGTCCTGATTGATATCGGCAAAATCGATGAGGCAACTCAACTCTTTACGGAGATGCTCGATGAACCTGAGAACCGTGATTTCGCGCTCAACGAACTGGCCTTTATACAGAAACAGAATCATTCACAACCTACGGCTCCTGAATCGAAATAATCGTAATATATATTTTAAGAATCCGCCTTTCCCGAAATGAGAGAGGCGGATTTTTCGCGTGGTGTCGTTTGCAGGGGCGAAGGGAATGGAACCTCTGATGAGTTTGGGATTCTTGTGCGACGTCGTCCCCTGATTGAAAAGGTTCGCGCATCCGCTCCATTTTCAATCAGGGGTTTCTGCAGATAA
>CAZIVE010000129.1:0-7184 GCA_964542435.1 uncultured Parabacteroides sp. | reverse complement strand
CTTCCGTACCGATCTTTGATGAAGCGGGCTTTCTGCAGCGCATTGCCTTCGAGCGTTTCGGAAGTTTCGGGAATATCGTCGTGACAATCGATATCGGACAGACTTACAATACGAACGAAGTGAGCCAGAATGTGACTCACTTCATCCAGTTTATGTTTATTGTTGGTGGCAAATACAAGTGTTTTCATTCTGAATGAATCATTAACCTCATAAGAACGGAAACAGATAGCCGTTTATTGTGCCGGTCAAGTCTTTATCGGATCGAATCCCTCGCCGTAAACGCCTTGTACCAAGCTTTGTGAAATGAAGGCCTGGTTATCGATCTGCTTCACCATGCGGAAGACGTTGACCGATTCCGATTTCTTGACGATCATGATGATGACCTTCACCGGTCTCTGCGAATAGCCGCCTGTTCCGTCGATGATGGTGCATCCGTGCTTCAGGTCGTTGATGATGTGTTCGGCAATCTCATCGTATTTCTGCGAGAAGATCATGAACTGTACGGATCGCCGGTTCGAATTGAGAATCATGTCCAGCGTGTAATTCACCACGAGCATCTCCACGAAGCCGAAGACGATCTTGTCGATGTTGTGAAACAGTATGTAGGAACTGCTGATGATGACGAAGTCGAACATGATCATGGCTGTTCCCATCGATACGTTCTTGTATTTGTTGACGATCGCTGCCAGGATATCCGTTCCGCCGGTACTTCCGCCGGCAGAAAAGACCAGTCCCAATCCGATGCCTGTCAGGAAGGCGCCGATGACGATCGACATGAAAGGCTGTCCATGCAGAATCGGCTGACCGCCCAAGAGCTGTTCGAAGAGCCAGAAGGAACCGGACAGTGCGAAGACGCCGACGATGGTCTTGATCAGAAACTTGAATCCCAACACCTTCAGTGCGATGATCAGCAGTGCGATGTTGATGATGAAGAACGAGAGAGAGACAGGAATGAATCCTTTGGTGGCAAAGAAGATCAAAGCGCAAACACCGGTCAATCCGCCGGTCACGATTTGATTGGACAGGATGAAGCCATCGAAGCCGAATGCAATGAGCAGTGTGCCGACGATGATCAGAGAATAGTCTTTTATGGGCGTATAATAATGCCCCAGTGAGTTTTTCATCAAAGTATGTGGTGTTAAGTTAATTTCTGTGAGGTTAGCAAAAACGAGCGAAGTGAGCCGTGATCCAGCTCACTTCATTCGTTCCCTAAGTCTTGATCTTGTCGAAGCCTTCTCCGTAAACGCCCTGAACCAGGCTTTGCGAGATGAATGCCTGATGATCGATCTGCTTCACCATACGGAAGATGGCAATGGATTCCGATTTCTTGACAAGCAGTATGATGACCTTGACAGGCTTCTGTGAATAGCCGCCTGTGCCGTCGATGATGGTGCATCCTCGTCCCAGATCATTGATGATGTGCTGCGCAATCTCATCGTATTTCTGTGAGAAGATGAGGAACTGCACGGATCGCCGGTTCGAGTTCAGGATCATATCCACCGTATAATTGCCGACAACCATCTCCACGAAACCGAAGACGATCTTATCGACATTCTGGAACAGCATGTACGAACTGCTGATGATGACGAAGTCGAACATCAGAAGAGCCGTTCCCATCGACACGTTCTTGTATTTGTTGACGATCGCTGCCAGGATATCCGTTCCGCCTGTACTTCCGCCTGCTGTAAATACCAGTCCAAGTCCGATACCGCAAAGGAAGGCACCGATGACGATCGACATGAACGGCTGGTTGTGCAGGATCGGCTGGCCGTGAAGCAGCTGTTCGAACAGCCACAAGGAACCGGACAGCGAGAAGACGCCGAAGATGGTCTTGATCAGAAACTTGAATCCCAACACTTTCAATGCGATCAGCAACAGTACGATGTTGATCGTGAAGTAAGAGAGAGAAACGGGAATGAATCCTTTGGTAGCAAAGAATATCAATGCGCACACACCGCTCAAGCCGCCGGTCACAATCTGATTGGACAGAATGAAGCCGTTGAAGCTAAAGCCATAGAGCAGTGTTCCGAGAAGAATAAGAATATAGTCCTTCGAAGGATTATATATCTTGTCGAATGAGTTGTTCATTTAAAGGACGATGTTAACGATTTTGTGTGGAACAACAATTACTTTTTTCGGCGTTTTTCCTTCCATCCACTTCGCTGTAGTCGCATTGCTGAGCGCAGCTTTTTCTACATCCTCGCGTGACATGTCTGCGGGAAGTTCCAGGTTGAAACGAACCTTGCCGTTGAACGAGATGGCATACGTAACAGAGTCTTCTTTCAAGTATTCTTCGTTGTATGTGGGCCAGTTGGCGTCGCAGACGGTCGTGTCATGGCCGAGACGATGCCACAGTTCTTCCGAGATATGCGGAGCAAACGGTGCCAACAGGATGATTAACGGCTCCATGACGCTGCGTTTGTTGCATTTCAGTGCACTGAGTTCGTTCAGACAGATCATGAATGCACTGATGGAAGTATTATAAGAGAAATGTTCGATATCGTAGGTTACTTTTTTGATCAGCTTGTGGATCGACTTCAGCTCTTTGCGGTCGGGTTCTGCATCTGATACCGTGAATTCATCGCCTTTGAAGAAGGCTGCCCACAGTTTCTTGAGGAAACGGTGAACGCCGTCGATGCCATTCGTATCCCAAGGTTTGGATTGCTCCACCGGACCGAGGAACATCTCGTAGAGACGAAGCGTGTCGGCTCCGAAACGTTCTACGACCATATCGGGATTGACCACGTTGAACATCGACTTCGACATCTTCTCGATGGCCCATCCGCAGATGTACTTGCCGTCTTCGAGGATGAACTCTGCCGTCTTGTATTCCGGATTCCAGTTGCGGAAAGCTTCCGTGTCGAGAATGTCGTTGCTGACGATGTTGACATCGACGTGGATCGGCGTCACTTCGTATTTGTCTTTCAGATTCAGAGAGACGAAGGTGTTCGTGTCCTTGACGCGATAGACGAAGTTCGAACGTCCCTGGATCATTCCCTGGTTGATCAGTTTGTGGAAAGGCTCCTCTTCGCAGACATAACCGAGGTCTTTGAGGAACTTGTTCCAGAAGCGGCTGTAGATCAGATGGCCTGTGGCATGTTCCGTGCCGCCGACATACAGATCCACATTGCGCCAGTATGCATCCACCTTCTTGTCCACAAGAGCCTTGTCATTGTGCGGATCCATGTAACGCAGATAATAAGCGGACGATCCTGCAAAGCCGGGCATCGTGCAGAGTTCCAGCGGAAATACGTTCTTATGATCGATGAGTTTGTTTGAAACCACCTTTTCATTGGCGCGGTCCCAAGCCCATTCTGTGGCATTGCCCAACGGCGGTTCGCCGGTTTCTGTCGGGAGGAATTTGTTCACTTCCGGCAACTGCAGCGGCAGTTTGTCTTCGGGAAGCGTCTGTGGCATTCCGTCCTCATCGTAATAGATCGGGAACGGTTCGCCCCAATAGCGCTGGCGGCTGAAGATGGCATCGCGCAGACGATAGTTGATCTTCACCTTTCCGATTCCGGTCTCCTTGATAAATTCTTTGGTGCGGGCGATGGCCTCTTTCACGTTCAGTCCGTTCAGGTTGAATCCGCCAAGGCCCTCTTTGCCGGCCATCGGCGAGTTCATCATGATTCCCTCTTTGGCGTCGAAGCTCTCTTCCGAAACATCACAGCCTTCGATCAGCGGGATGATGGGAAGATTGAAGAATTTGGCAAAGGCATAGTCGCGGCTGTCGTGAGCAGGAACGGCCATGATGGCGCCTGTTCCGTATCCGGCCAATACATAATCGCTGATCCAGATCGGAATAGCCTCCTGTGTAAACGGATTGATGGCATACGATCCGGAGAATACGCCGGTCACACGACGATCGGCGATGCGTTCGCGTTCCGTCTTCTTCTTCGTGTCGGCAATGTATTTATCTACGTCCGCTTTCTGTGCGGGTGTGGTCAGTTCAGCTACCAGTTCGCTTTCGGGAGCGAGCACCATGAAGGTGACGCCGAAGATCGTATCGGCACGTGTCGTGAAGATGGTGAACGACTTGTCAGAGTCCTTGACCTTGAATTCCATCTCGGCACCTTCGCTGCGTCCGATCCAGTTGCGCTGTGTCTCTTTCAGGGAATCGGTCCAGTCGATGGTGTCCAGTCCGTCCAGCAGACGCTGTGCATACGCTGAGACGCGGAGGCACCACTGGCGCATCACCTTTTGTTCAACGGGATAACCGCCGCGGATGGAAAGTCCTTCGCTCACCTCATCATTGGCCAGCACGGTGCCAAGTTTCGGACACCAGTTCACCATCGAGTCGCCGAGATAGGCGATGCGGTAGTTCATGAGGATCTGTTCCTGTTCCTTCTTGCTCTTGGCGTTCCATTCGTCGGCCGTGAAGCTCATCTCCTCGCTGCATGCGATGTTCAGGTCTTTCGTTCCCTGCTGTGCGAAAACCTCAACGAGTTCGCTGATGGGACGAGCCTGCTTGGCGTCGTAGCAGTAATAGCTCTGGAACATCTTGATGAAGGCCCATTGCGTCCATTTGTAATAACCCGGATCGCAGGTGCGCACTTCGCGGCTCCAGTCGAAGCAGAAGCCGATCTTGTCGAGTTGTTCGCGATAACGGTTGATGTTATTCTTCGTGGTGACTTCAGGATGCTGTCCGGTTTGGATGGCATATTGTTCGGCGGGCAGTCCGTATGAGTCGTAACCCATCGGATGGAGCACGTTGAAGCCCTGCAGTCTCTTGTATCTTGCATAAATATCAGAAGCGATGTATCCGAGCGGATGACCTACATGTAGTCCGGCTCCTGAAGGATAAGGAAACATATCCAGTACATAATATTTCTTCTTGTCAGCCTGTTCGTTGACCTTGTAAACTTTATTGGCGATCCAATAAGCTTGCCACTTCTTTTCAATTTCTCCGAAATTGTAGTCCATAACACTTCTGTTTTATTTTCGTGCAAAATTACATAAAAAATCGAACATCTCCTTTTATCTCTTGTAAAAGCAACCTCATCAAGCTCTTCTCTCTTTCCAAAGCTCTTGTCTCACCTCCCTGGCTGAAAGAAGATGCGTTACGTCATGAAGAAGGCTTCGGTCATTCGCGGAAGATGGAATCGAGATGGGGATTCTCTTTTTCTCCTCTCCTGAGGTTCCTTTTTCAATCATTTGGTCTGATAATTTTCAGAAATCTGTATGACAAATTCTTTTTTGATCCATTTCTTAAAGCAAATTCATATGGAAAGTTTTTTCCTAATACATTTCCTACAATAAATTCGTGTAGAAATTTTTTTTGTGCACATTTCTTTTTAGAAATGGAAGCAAAAACTTTATTCCATACAAATATCGAGTTCAATTTCTTAGAAGAAATTTTTTTTCATACACATTTCTATTTGGAAATCATAGAAAAACTTTTACTCCATACAAATATTGAGTTCATTTTATAGAAGAAATTTTTTTCTACACCCATCTATCTTTCGATTTGAAACAAAAACGGTATTCCATCGCATTTTCGAATGGGAATCAGAGAAGAAATGATTTTCCCATTCCCTTTTCTTTTAATAATGATGCTTCTCTATAATTGTCGATAGGATTCGTTGGGATGAACCCCGATGATCAGGACAGGACATGTCTCCTTCGGGAAGAAAAAGCACTGCGGAACGATGAGAAGCCACTCCGAAACAAAAAAATAGCGTATTCCGAGTGCAATCATTCGAATTTTGTTTATATTTGCGACAAATACTAAGTAAACCCATCTTTGCTGTTGCGTTTTGTAAGTGCTGTTGATTTAGGAGATCCGTTTTTAGTAGTTGGAAAGTAAGAATCACATTTAGCAATACATAATCGTTAATTTTAATTTTCAATTCCATGGAAGAAGAACACAATCAGATTTCGAGGAGAACATTCCTCACAAGTGCAGCTGCCGTAACGGCTGCAGCAGCCGTTTCCCCAACATGGGCTGTTACAAGTACAGAGCAGAAAGGGACAACACAGAAGAGAGATTCTATCGCGACGAAAACCGCCGCCGGTAAACCTAATTCACGCTTCAACGGCGTTCAGATCGGTACAATCACCTATAGTTTCCGTGACATCCAGGGCGGTTCGGATGCAACCATCAAGGCTTGCCTCGAAGCCGGCGTTAGTTCCATCGAACTGATGGGCGACGGTTTGGAAGAGGAGCTCGGTGCACCTTCTGATCCCGTTCGCAAGAAGATGATGGAGCAGATGCGCAAGATGATGGAAGAACGTCAGAAAGCTGCAGCTGCTGGTCAGGCTGCTCCAGCCGGTCCCGGCGCAGGTGGTCCTCCAAGATTCGAAATGACGGACGAAGACAAAGCGGCTCAGAAGAAATATCAGGAAGACCTGGCAGATTTCCGCAAGAGCTCCGGTTTGATGGCTAAATGGGCTGCTCTGGCAAAGAAATTCAAAGATGCAGGAATCGATATCCATATCCTGAAATGGATTGCCGGCGACACGGAAGAATTGTATGATTATACATGCAACGTTGTCAAGACGTTTGGCGCAAAGGCTTTCTGTACGGAAGGTGCTGAAGATGCCTGCAAGAAATACGGAACTGTCGCAGCTGCTCACAAGCTGCTCGTTACCTATCATAACCATGCACAGTATTCCAAGATGACGGTTGACGAGATTCAGAAATGGCTCGACTATTCTCCGGCCAATCGCCTGAACTTCGATAGCGGTCACTATTTCGGATTTGGTTATGACAACTCTACGAAGCTGACGCCGATCCAGTTCATCGACCATTTCCACGATCGTATCTTCAGTATTCACATGAAGGATAAGACGAAGCTGACGAACCAGTTTGCAAGCAATCAGAATCAGGTTTGGGGACAAGGCGAAACGCCGGTCCGCGAGATTCTGCAGCACGTCCGCGATCATTATCCACAGATCTATTGCGATATCGAGCTGGAATACAACATCCCGAAGTGGTCCACTTCTGCCAAGGAAGTCGGCACATGTGTCCGCTACGCTCGTGAAGCGTTGATCTATTAATCACGAATCTGTTTCATATCAATATAAAAACCGCCCCGAGGCCTTCGTGCTCCGGAGCGGTTTTTTCTTTGAATTTATGAAACGAAGTCTTTATTTCTTGTTCTGCTTGTTCGCCATGATGCTGAGGACAAGCTGATCGGTTTCCTGCATGCCGTCTTTGCCGATGCTGGTCAGATTGTGGATGC
>CAZIVE010000128.1:0-7355 GCA_964542435.1 uncultured Parabacteroides sp. | reverse complement strand
ATCCATAAAGAAACAAGAGGGAGTGTCATCCACGACAGTCCCTCTTGTAGAAAGAGATTTATAATTTGTTGTTTATATGTATTGCTTAGTGCATTTCGTTTCTACTAAGCTCGTTGATGTGTCAAAATAGTAAAGAGAGAGAACTCCAGCTGTTGTTCCAGGAGTCCAGATTGTTCCAGTAGTTCTCCCAGTTGTCCATGATGCCGGTCTGTGTGAAGTAAACGATATCTATGATCAGCATGATCACCCAGAGAATCGTCAGTGTCCATTTGACTCCGGACGACATGGGATGGGCGTGCAGAAACTGAACGCAGATGGCGTAGATGAGTCCGAACACTGGAATTCCTATGAGGAGAATGAAGGAGATGCAGCCCATAATCATGAAAGGCAACGGCATTCCGTTCGCTAAGTCAAATCCGAACGGCGAGATGTGGTAGAGGAATCCGGCGCCGCCTCCAAGCAGTCCTATCGTCACCATGAACAATACGAATACGACCAATAAAAGTATGGGAGTCAGGATGATAGCTGCAATAGCAGCTATGAATTTCAGAAGGAATCCGAACACGCTGACGAAAACGTCTGCTATGTTGTGAAGGACACTCGGCTGCGTTTGCGATTGCTTTGAGCCTTCCGCAGTCTGAGTAGCGGACGAACCGCTGAATCCGTTCTCCTGTTTATCGGTAATGAAATTGTCCACAGCATTGGTCGCTTTGTTGAATCCATTGGTAACGGTCTTCCCGATGTTTTCCACCGTGACGTTTTCGCCGTGCATCTCCAGTTTCTCCGTAGCTGTCTTGGCAGCCGGGATCACCAGCCAGAGAAGCAGATAGACGAGAACGATGCCATGAAGATATGGAACGAACAGAAGTACGATAAAGGCAAGACGGATCATCGTAACATCCCAACCGAGATAGGCTGCAATACCGCTTGCAACACCTCCGATGATTTTATTGTCGATATCGCGCATCAGCCGCTTTTTACCGTTTTGGCTGGTCGCATCTTCCGTGTATGTTTTCTTTTCAGAATCTTGTTCTTGCTGTTTTTCACCTGTTTCCTCTTCCGTCATCTCAAAGATCTCTTCGGGTTTGCCCATTCTCTTGATGACCTCTTCAACCTCGTTGATAGTGATTACTTGGTAGCCCAAGCGCACGCGATCGTTGAAAAGTTCGGAGATGCGTTGCTCGAAATCGTTCATGATCTCAGCGGCTCCCTCTTCTTTTGAAAAATGAATTCTTAGGTTAGAAAGATACTTCTCCAGCAGTTCGTAGGCATCTTCGTCGATGTTGAATACGGTGCCACCTAAATTAACAGTCAGTGTCTTTTTCATTATAATGTAGATTAATTATTCTTGATATGATCGATTGTATTGTTCAGCTCTTGCCAAGCAGCTTCGAGTTCTCCTAAGAATTCTTGCCCTTTGTCAGTCATCTTGTAATATTTGCGTGGCGGTCCTTGCGTCGATTCAATCCATTGATAACTCAACAGACCGTCATTCTTCAGACGAGTGAGAAGCGGGTAAAGCGTACCTTCCACTACAATCAGCTTTGCTTCCTGCAGCTTCTGGATGATATCGGAAGAGTAAGCAGGCTCTTTCCCAAGCAGCAATAGGATACAGTATTCAAGTGTTCCCTTGCGCATTTGTGACTTTACATTTTCTGCATTCATTATTTTGTCCTTTCCTTTATGCCACAAATGTAGGCAAAGTATATGTACCTTGTATAACATACTATTATAATTTATACTTAATTAACGATATACGTTAATGATCTTTCCCATGCAAGAGATTCATTTCTATTTGAAAAACCCGAGAAACATCAGATTTTTAGGGCGTAATCAAGGTCTATCGATTCGGGAAAGGCAAGACATATCGATCGACATGTCGGTCCGGTGGAGCTGTAAACATTTTTGAGAGAATCATAAATATGTTTGGAAAATAAGGATAGCATTAAAAAAAGGCTACTTTTGCAATATCAATCGATGAAATCAGTTAGTGTAAAAGGAGAAAGCTTCACTGACGTAACGACTCCTCTTGCGGCTGAGTTTACAAAACAGGAATACATAGAACTTTAAGAAATATCATGGAAGATAATTATTGCGTTATTATGGGAGGTGGCATCGGAAGCCGCTTTTGGCCGTTCAGCCGGGAGAGTTATCCGAAGCAGTTTCTAGATTTCTTCGGTAGC
Organism: uncultured Parabacteroides sp.; assembly: GCA_964542435.1. GTDB lineage: Bacteria > Bacteroidota > Bacteroidia > Bacteroidales > Tannerellaceae > CAZIVE01. The sequence goes on along the minus strand of CAZIVE010000128.1, from coordinate 5,172 downwards.
GGTCGTTCACTTTTACAGATGACGTATGATCGCTTTGCGAAGATTATTCCACAGGATAATATTTATGTAGTAACGAATGAGATTTATGCCGGATTGATTCGTGAGCAGTTGCCCCAACTTAGCGATCGTCAGATCCTGCTTGAACCGGCACGCAGAAATACGGCGCCTTGCATTGCGTATGCGGCATATCACATCTATGCCCGCAATCCGGAAGCCAATATTGTGGTGGCTCCTTCCGATCATTTGATCTTGAAAGAGGATGATTTCCTGCATGATGTCAAGCTGGCTCTTGACTTCGTGAGAGATCACGATTCTCTTGTGACGCTCGGCATTCGTCCCAGCCGTCCTGAAACCGGTTATGGCTATATTCAGAGCGGAGATGAGAAGATCAGCGATTTTATCAAGGTGAAGACCTTCACGGAGAAACCGAATCTCGAATTAGCTCAGGTATTTATGGATAGCGGCGAGTTTTTCTGGAATTCCGGAATATTCCTTTGGAATGTAAAGACCATTCTGGCAGCGTTCCGTCAGTTCCTGCCCGAGATCAGTGCTCGTTTCGATTTGGGCAAGGATCTCTTCAATTCCGATCAGGAGAAATCGTTCATTAATGAGAACTTCCTTTATTGCCCGAACATCTCCATCGACTATGGCGTCATGGAAAAAGCGGACAATGTCTTTATGCTCTGCGTGGATTTCGGATGGGCGGATTTAGGAACGTGGGGTTCGCTTTACGATATCGCTCATAAGGATGAGAGCGGCAATGCTGTCTTGAAGAAGAACCGTACGTTGCTCTACGAGAGTAATGAGAATGTGATTGCTGTGGACGATCCTTCGCGATTGGTTGTTGTGCAAGGACTCAATGACTATATCGTAGCCGAATCCGGCAATGTGCTTCTGATTTGCCGAAAGGACGACGAGCAGCGCATCAAGCAGTTTGTCGCTGACGCTCAAATGAAATACGATAAAGAGTTTAATTGATTATTCTTCTCTTCTTTCGGTCAGCCATTTCCGACCGAAGTAACGAACAGGATACCAAGCTGCGAGCAGTCCCATGATCAGAACGGTCACGAGAACCAGCAGCACGTCAGACAAGACGACGCGGACAGGATAAGCATCGATGATGAACGATCCGGAAGCGTCGCCGAGCTTGATGAATCCGAACTGTTGCTGCAATTGGCAGAGAACGACGCCAATGATGGTGCCCACAATTGCTCCTGCTGCTGAAATCATCCAGCCTTCGAAAAGAAAAATCTGTCGGATCAGTTTGTCGTTGGCTCCGAGACTTCGCAACGTGGACACGTCGTCGCGCTTCTCGATCATGAGCATGGAAAGCGATCCGGTGACATTGAAGAGCGCGATGAGGAGAATGAAACTGAGAATGAGAAAGGTCATCCATTTCTCAATCTGCATCATGCGGAACGAATCGGACTGCTGTTCGTAACGGTTCTGCACGACATAGTTTTCACCCGTGATCGCTTTGATGTGTTTCTCTGCGGAAGAAACGCTGACATGCGGCGCCACTTTGATCTCCAGCGCACTGATCTCTTTTTCATAGCCGAACAAGGTTCGCGCCAGCGGAAGCGACACGATCATGTAATTCTCGTCGTAGGCTGCCTGATTGGTACAGAATACACTGCTGATGAAGGCATACTGCAAGTTGAATGAAGAGGCGGGATTGGCCATGTTCACCGATTTGTCTCGTATCGGAACGTAGATCTCGATTGGATAGACAAAGCCCGCATTCACACCTAACGACGCTGCCAATCCAATGCCGAATGAAGCATAGTCCACATCTTCGCGCAGCTTGAACTTGCCGTCTTCGAGGATGCTGTCGATCTTCGTGAGCCGTTCGTACTGATTGTCCACGCCTTTTAACGTGGCAACCACTTGACGGTCGTGATATCGGATGAGTGCATTGTCCTGTACGACTTCGCTGACAATGGCAATGTCGGGCAATGTCTTCACTTTGCGTATCGCCGCACTGTTCGGATCGAACACTTTGCCTGTCTTCGGCAGGATCTTCAGATCGGGATCGAAGTTGCTGAAGAGTGATGCGATGAGATCCGAAAACCCGTTGTACACTGACAGGGCACAGACCAAAGCGATGGTCGCAACGACCACGCCGCAGACTGACACCAGCGACACGATGTTGATGGCGTTGTGCGACTTCTTTGAGAAGAGATAACGGCGGGCGATGTAAAACGGGAAGTTCAAAGTGCCGGAATGTTATTTCTTCAACAGTTTGTCGATGTTATCGATGTAATCCAAAGAGTCATCAATGAAGAATGTCAGTTCCGGAATGATGCGCACCTGCGTATGAATGCGCTGTCCCAGTTCGTAACGGATGGCTTTTGTGTTGTTTCGGATGTTCTCGAGCAGTTCGTTCGCCTTGTCTGAAGGGAAGATGCTGAGGTAAACGCGCGCTACGCTGAGATCGGCACTCACGCGAACTACCGTTACGGAGATCAATGTTCCGTGCATTGGCTGTGCACTCTTCTGAAAGATGTCGCCCAGCTCCTTTTGTATCAGTCTCGATATTTTACTTAATCTTGTATTATCCATAATGCTATATATATTAATGTATATGTTGATTGTTGCTCATCGTTTCCAGATCATCGTCAGTCCGTCGCGCAGCGGAAGGATCACCTTTTCCACGCGTTCGTCCTGTCGGATCTTGTCGTTGAAGGCGCGGATTCCGATTGTCTGATGGTCGCGCGCATAGTCGCTGTCGGTCACGTGACCGTCCCAAAGTGTGTTGTCTGCAAGAATGATGCCACCTTTGCGGACTTTCGGGAAGATCGTATCGAAATAATCGCAGTATTGCCGTTTGTCGCCGTCGATAAAGACGAGGTCGAACGTTTCGTCCAATGTCGGAACGATCTCCAATGCATCTCCGAAAAGCAGGCGGATTCGATCTTTCCACGGACAGCGTGGCAGATATTTCATGATGAAGTCTTCCATCTCGTCGTTGATCTCGATCGTATAGACCAACGCATCTTCTTCGAGACCTTCTGCGAGACACATCGTGGCGTAACCGGTGTACGTTCCGATTTCGAGGACGCGTTTCGGACGAATCATGCGGCAGAACATCTTCAGTACGCGGCCTTGCAGCGGACCGGAGATCATGCGGGCGTGCAGCAGATTGACCTGCGCGTCACGTTCCAGTTCGCGAAGCAGTGCGCCTTGACCGTCGCTGTGGTTCAAGACATAATCCTCCAGACTTTCCTCGTCGATCGCCATATCTTATTTCTTAGCAATGAATGATTCGAGTGCCAGACGGTAGGAATCGAGGCCGAAGCCGACGATCGTTCCGTGGCAAGCTGCGGAGATCATCGAAGTGTGGCGGAACGGTTCGCGTTGGAAGACGTTGGAGATATGCACCTCGACGACGGGCGTCGTCACCGAGCGGATAGCGTCGTGCAACGCGATGGATGTGTGCGTGTAAGCGCCGGCGTTGAGGATGATACCGTCGTATTCGAAGCCCACTTCCTGGATCTTGTCAATCAGCTGGCCTTCGCAGTTGCTTTGGTAATAGGAGATCTCGCACATCGGATAGGCTGCGCGAAGCTTCTCGAGATATTCCTCAAACGAATGGCTGCCGTAGATCGTCGGTTCGCGTTTTCCCAGCAGATTCAAGTTCGGTCCGTTGATGATTTGGATTTTAGTCATAGAGATGCGATGTTTTAGGGTTCCACATTGTCTGTAACGGCAGTGAAGTGAGGAAGATTTTCCGTTTTGCGTTCTCCTCGTTTTGCACTACTTTTACGACGATGTAAAGATAGCTATTTTTCTCTACATGGACTTTATCACCGCTATGAAGCACGAAAAGGATCTGATTGAAAACTACCGCACGCGGCTGATGCTCGAGGAGTCGCTCTCCCACAATTCCGTCGATGCCTATCTTACCGATGTCTCCAAACTGGCGCGTTTTGCCGAGGATATCGGGAAGGATTTGAAGGAGATTACGCTCGACGACCTCGAACAGTTCGTGGCCGGATTGTATGACATCGGCATTCATCCGCGTTCCGTGGCGCGAATCCTTTCGGGCGTCCGTTCCTTCTATCGTTTCCTTATGCTCGACGGTTACATCGAATCCGATCCTACCGAACTTCTCGAATCGCCGAAGATCGGAATGAAACTTCCTGAAGTGCTCACGGTGGACGAGATCGACCGCATCATCGGCTCCATCGATCTCACACTGGACGAAGGTCAACGCAATCGCGCCATGCTCGAAGTGCTTTACAGTTGTGGACTGCGCGTCTCCGAGCTCGTCCATCTGCGTTATCAGGACATCAACCGCAAGGAGGGCTTTATCCGCGTCGAAGGCAAAGGTGGCAAACAACGGCTTGTCCCGATTTCAGATCGGGCACTTCACGAGATCGAACTCTATGAGATCGACCGCAACCGCATGAAGGTAAAGCCGGGCTGCGAGGATATTCTCTTTCTCAGCCGCCGCGGCACAGGGTTGAGCCGCATCATGGTGTTTCATATTGTAAAGGAGCAGACCGAAATGGCCGGCGTGAAGAAAACGGTCAGTCCTCATACGTTCCGACATTCGTTTGCCACGCATCTGCTCGAAGGAGGCGCCGATCTTCGTTCCATTCAGGAAATGCTCGGCCACGAGAAGATCACGACCACCGAAATCTACACGCACATCGATCGTCAGGCGCTTCGCCGGGAGATTCTCGAACATCATCCGAGAAACCAACGGCGATTGCCTTCCAAAACAGATTAATTCTTCAGGATTTTCTATTTGAGCGGATCTCCGGGTCTTTTCTTGGCGGGATTGCAGATGGCAACGCCTACGCGGGAATCGGCACAGCCATAATAGAGATACCAGCGATTCTTGAAATAGACGAGACCTTCGAGGAAAACCGTGCCGTCTGCATATTGACCGCTCTTCTCGAAGCGTTCCATCGGACGGAAGAAGGGAACGTCGAGTCGCGCAATGGCTTTGTAAGGATCATCGAGACTGAACAACACCTGTCCGCCGCTGTAGGTTCCGGCCGTGAAGCGTTTGTCACGTCGTTCGTCGATGCGGTTTTTACCATTATATATAAGGAGAATTCCTTTGTCGGTAATGAGCGCTGGCGGTCCGCATTCGGTGAGCGCACTGTCGAAATAGCCGTCGCGCGGGAAAATCAGCCCCTTCAGTTCCTGACGTTCATTGAG
>CAZIVE010000127.1:0-7364 GCA_964542435.1 uncultured Parabacteroides sp. | reverse complement strand
ATTCCGCCGTCTTCATCGTTTTTCCCGTCATCGCGAAAAAGTGACTGGCCTGCGCGAAAAAGCAAAGCCCGTGAAGAATGAATCCTCGCGGGCTTGGTTATATTTAGTTTTCAAGAATCTAATACGGTTCGAATGGAAGTTCTACGTCTTTACGGTAGCTGATGCTATTGAATGTAGCGACCAATTCTTCGGCCGCATTGGTGATTCTGACTTCGACGCCGCTAAGTTTTTTCTTGTCGAATACTTCATTGGCTTCGGCATAGAGATAGCCGCTGCTCTCGGCTTTGTAGAAATGGATGTCTGCACTGACGGAAACGGTGAGACGTCCGTGACTGTTGCTTGCGGCTGCGCAGGCAAGATCGGCCATCGTAAAGAGTGCTCCGCCTTGGCAGGTGCCACCGCCGTTCAGATGTTCCGGCGTGATGAGCATCCGTACTCTTGCGTATCCTTTTTTAACCTCAAGAAGCTCTACGCCCGCATTGACTGCGAACTTATCGCCTTTGAAGAATTCATTAATGTCCATTGTATATGATTGGTTTATTATTTGAGTTTCCATTCAGCACCGTCGCGTGTGTCCTTGATCTCGAAACCGATTTCGGACAGTTCGTTGCGGATGCGGTCACTGGTTGCCCAGTCTTTGTTGGCTTTTGCCTGCTGACGGATGGAGAGTAGCAAATCCATGGCTTTACTGAAAGCTTCTGTCCTGTTGCTACCTTCGGCTGAGGTGTCCTTCAATCCGAGGATGTCGAATAGGAAGGTGTGGAATACCTCCTGCATTTCCTTCAGATCTTCGGCAGAAATCGTAGCCTTGCCGTCCTTGACAGAATTGATGGCACGGGTGGCATCGAAGAGATGGGAGATGACGATCGGCGTGTTGAGGTCGTCGTTTATGGCTTCGAGGCAGCGGGCGCGCAGACCTTTGATGTCCACGGTGGATTTGTCGGAGGCAGTGAGCTGCATCAGATGTGCGTAAGCTTCCATCATTCGTGCCAGACCTTTCTCGGATGCTTGGAGTGCTTCATTGCTGAAGTCCACCGTGCTGCGATAATGTGCCTGAAGGATGAAGAATCGGATGGTCATAGGAGAATAGGCTTGAGCCAGCGATTTGTGCGTACCCTTGAAGAATTCCTCGAGCGTGATGAAGTTGCCGAGCGATTTGCCCATCTTCTGACCGTTGATGGTGATCATGTTGTTGTGCATCCAGTAATGTACCATCTCTGAACCTTGTGAAGCTACGGCCTGAGCGATCTCGCATTCGTGATGCGGGAAGATGAGGTCCATTCCTCCGCCGTGGATGTCGAAATGAGCGCCGAGATATTTCTTTCCCATCGCCGTACATTCGCAGTGCCATCCCGGGAAACCGTCGCTCCAGGGAGAAGGCCAGCGCATGATATGTTCGGGCTGTGCACATTTCCAAAGTGCAAAGTCTATCTGGTTATGCTTCTCGTCCTGACCATCCAAGGCACGTGTCTGATTGAGCATGTCTTCGATGTTACGTCCGGACAGTTCTCCGTAGTTGTGTTTCTTATTGTACTTCACCACGTCGAAATAGACGCTGCCCTGGCTTTCGTAGGCGAAGCCGTTGGCGAGGATGTCTTTTACCAACTGTTCCTGTTCGATGATATGTCCCGAAGCGTGCGGCTCGATGCTGGGTGGAAGCACGTTGAGTGCATTCATCGCATCATGATAGCGGTTGGTGTAATACTGAGCCACCTCCATCGGCTCAAGCTGTTCGAGACGTGCTTTCTTTTCAATCTTGTCTTCGCCCTCATCCGCATCGTGCTCCAGATGGCCGACGTCGGTGATGTTTCTCACGTAACGAACCTTATATCCTAAGTATTGCAGATAACGGAAAACGACGTCGAAAGTGATGGCGGGACGCGCATGTCCCAAATGGGGATCGCCGTAAACGGTGGGTCCGCAGACATACATTCCGACGTGCGGCTCATGCAGAGGCACGAACTGTTCTTTCTTTCGCGTTAGCGTGTTGTAGATTTGCAAAGGATGTTCCATATATTGTCTTTCCATTAGTCGAGCACAAAAATACACATAAAAATCCATACCTTTGCCATCAACATCCTATGATAAACATTTGAAATGAATCGCACCTCTATATGGATATATCTGCTTCTTTTCTCCTTCGTTCTCGCTCCACTGAGAGCGCAGGAGCATGTGGCCGCATCTGATTCTCTTTCCCAGAAAGCTATTCAGCTGGAGCATTATGATTTTTGCCCGAGCCGATACATTCTTCCAGCTTCTCTCATCGGAGTCGGCGTTGCAGGTTTGGCTATCGACGGGATGCACGACTACCATCTCTTTTCGCGTCGCGATTCGGTGAAGCAGATCCATGTCGATAATTATCTGGAGTGGGGAATGCTGGGCTGGGTTTTCGCCTGCGATCTGGTCGGTAAGGAGAAGCATTCCGTGGTGGATCAGTTCTTTGTCACAGCCATTGCCGAGGGTCTGAATGCGGGCATGACCCATTTCCTCAAGAATCAGATCAACGAGACGCGGCCCGACGGATCGCCCTATTCCTTCCCTTCGGGACACACAGCGAATGTCTTTCTCGGCGCGCACATCGCCTTTAAAGAATTTAAAGACACCAATATGTTCCTCGCTTGTTCCGGTTACGCAGTCGGATTGTTTGTGGCAGGATCGCGTCTGTACAACAATCGTCACTGGGCTTGCGACGTCGTGGCAGGCGCCGGTTTCGGCATTCTCTCTGCAGAATTGGCTTATCAGATCTATTTTCCCATCAAAGATGCCATAGCACGCCACGCCAATCCCTCTTTAGCCGATCGTCTTTATCTCGCGCCGATGGTGGGCAATGTGAATGGTGTGCAATTCGCTTTGCGTTTCTGAAACTGAAGGATATAACAAAGTCCCGAACGCAATAAAAACGATCGGGACTTGTGCTTTTTCACTTCAATTTTCTTCTGATATATCGAATCGTTAGAAAAACGCCTGTTAAGGAAACAATCGTTCCACCAGTCAGAAGGATTAACATCATCACCGTTTTAAAGAATGGATGATGGATGAAAAGGGTACAGTTGAACGAATGTAATACTCTATATAACCAGACGCGGCAACGCGTATTGTGATTATAATACCTGAACGAACCGTCTTTCGGATTGATGTAATAACAACTGCCATCGGAATCATCGACCTTTATCTTATATACCGGAAGAGGAAGAGGCTGCTTAAAGTTGAGATAATAGTTATCGTATGTATTCATCAGCTTAATTCCAACGGCTGCCTGGTCCTGCCTGATATGACGAACCATGTTTTTGCAGAACTTCTCGTCAATATTGTATTTTCTGATAGTCAAAGATGATGCATCTATTAAACAGGTGTCGTTGTCAGACTCTATTTTATACATCGGGTGACCGTCCATAGACATCCAGGTTATCCTTTTAGCAGGGTGATCAAATAGAATGTATTTGTAATCCAGCTTAAAAGAATCCAGTTGAAGATATTCTCCGTTAATCTCTTTGGCAACATCTCTTTGAACATGTACTTTGGAAAGCCATTGAGGAACCTTTGTCATTGACATGAACCCGCTGAATATCCAAGTAAGAACGAACAGACCAAAAAATAGTCCGAAGATATGATGCCATCGGAACAGCGATTTGGTGTATGGACAACCTCTCCGTTTCATTCTTCTTGCTATAAAAAACGATCGAATGCCCACAATCAAGCCGGAAAGTACCATAAGCGTTCCTATTCCAGAGATCCACATCACGATATTCGTCCAAGGCTGGCGTCCATGTGCTCGGAACTGTTTGATATAAATCCAATGAGGTATAGCTCCTACCCAAGCCCAGAAACGAGAAGCTCTAGTGGTGTACTGCAAAGCTTCACCCGTTCGGGAGGAAAGGTAAAGTTCGGCTTTGTCTTTTCCCGCAAATACATAATGGTAAACAGGATAATCACGGAAAGGATATACTCCGATCAGCCATACGTCAATTGCCGAAAGCGAATCTTTTAACACAACATTTCCTTCATTCCAACCTTCGGCGATTCTCTGAAGCTGCTCTTTTGAGAAGCCGTTGAGTCTTTCTCCGTTTTCGGCATTGAAGAAGTAATCGTTAGAGGCGTCGGATATTTTCAGAATATTTGTCCCTGCCCGTTTGTAAAAAGAGATGCCAGTTATCGAATCTTTCGGAATTGGAAGAGATTCAACCATTTGGAAGATAGACAGAACTGAAGTGTCAGCAAATTGATAATGTTCCAGCTTTTGCTTGTCTTTTACCTGTGGATAAGTATGAAACATCATGACGAACCCGCTCAGAAACCACATCAGGAACAGAACACTGAAGCAGAGCCCCAGTATTCTGTGTGTTTTGATGAAAAGAGTTGCCTTCATTTTATAGATCAAAGGAAACTGTAAATCTCACATTCCTGCCTTCTTCCGGGATAAAGCCAATGGTATTCACGGAAGTCATATAATAGGTCTTGTCGAATATATTATTGACGTTCATCTGAAGCTTCCAATGCTTGAAGGCGTATCCTGCCATGGCATTTGCCACAGTATATGCATCGAACTGAAGCGTGTTGGCCGTGTTTACATAGGCTTTATCCGAATAGTTGAAGCCTGCACCGATTCTCATCCCTTTCAGACAATGCTGAAAATCATAAAAAGCCCAGCCGTAAGCCATGTTTTTGGGGACAAGGTTCAGATAATTGCCGGCTTGCGTATTCTCTGCATAATCGTTCTTGGCATAATCCTTGAGTTTAGCGATTGTATATGTGTAGCCGCCTTCGATATGGAATTGTCTCCACGGACGATAATCGATATCCGCCTCCAAACCTTTTGAGTCTGCTTTCCCAACCTGTCCGGAGATGGTCTGTCCGTCTTTCGTCCCAAGACTCTGCACCATATTTTCTTTGAGAATATAGAATCCGGCAATGTTGGCATTGAACTTATCGGAGAATGATATGTGCGAACCGCCTTCATATTGATAACCGCGTTCGGGTTTGAAAACGTTTTTACCACTGGCTTCTATCACCTTTCCATCGCTGCCGATATAAACATATCCTGGAGAAGCCACCGTACGTGTCGGCTTGAAGTAATTGCTCGTCGAAGCATAAACGTTGATGGCTTTGTTAAACTGGTAAAGCAGACTGAAACGATACGTTACGGCATCGTTGTGTGTATGTGACTTCTCATCTTTTGAAGTCACCTCTTTGTTTTTTGTGTAGGTCTGCTGATAGGTGCGGTTATATCTGTCGTAGCGTAGGCTGAGCAGTGCTGAAAATTTGTTTGTTAGGTTTAGATAATCCTGCGCATAGATGCCGTGATCATATTCCCACGCCAGATTTTTCTTGGAGAAAGGAAGGTCTATATTTCCCTGGTTCAATGTCGGATTGACCACGGAAACATGTGAGTTCTTGCCGCTGCCCGTAGCATCGGAGTTGTAGTTGGCCGAGTATCGAGGCGTATATAAAGATGTGAATGCATATCCAGCGAGAAGATTGTGCTTTATGGATCCTGTTGCTGCTTTCCCCCTCAGTTCGAGTTGATTTTCCATGAGACTCACTTTGTATGCGAATTTATATCCTACACGTTTTAACGAATCAAGGCATATATAGGTCTTGTCTTTCCCGTTCATATAATAGTTATTGTAGATGGGCTTCGAGGATGTGAGATAGGTAAGCTTCTCAGAGGCGTAATAATCCAGATCGTCATAATAATAGGAGATATAATCCATCAGATTCCAATCGGGATTGTGGAACTGATGTGTCCATTTTGCGGCAATCGTCAGATCTTTGTCCTTTAATTGGTCAAGAGGATCATTGTAACGGGTCCGACGCGTGAATCCTGTGGGCAGATCTCCTGGCTGATATACTATTTCCCCCAAATCGTCGTAAATGTTCTTATCCACGTGAGGTTGTCCAGTGTCCGTGCCATAATGATCATCTTTAGCACTAACTGAGAAGTTCATCTTATCCAGCGGACTCAATGAGAAGTTCAGAGCGAAATAGGCGTTGTATGCGCGGTTGTTGGTGTGTCTCCATCCATCACCACCGTCCATAGAAAAGTCTGTGCGAAAGTCGATACCTTTTGCAATATTCCCACTTGCTCCACCTTGGATGGAATAGCGGCCCCAACTACCGATACTCATTTTGGTATTGACGCTTGTGATAGGACTTGGCTGTTTGTGGTTCAAGCAGATGACTCCGCCTAAAGCAGAATGACCATACATGACGGATGCAGCACCCTTAAGGATCTCTACGCTTTCTATGGAAGCAAGCGTTGTGTTCGGAGCTGAGGCATACAGATTGTGACGTTCGTCACGAATTCCGTCTGTAATTACTACAAATGTGTTGAACCCACGAATAGTAAATGACTGGAATCCGCCGTATGTGTTGTTCGGACGAATACCTGTGGCATTTTTCGCTACATCTATCAGAGAGTTCAATGACAGATCAGACATCTCAAGTGCGGAGACTCTCGATACGGACAAGGGTGCTTTGGATAAGGGCACGGATAACTTACTGACTTCCGTCGGTTTCACATACTGGCTGGTGACAACTACTTCATCCAGCGACACGGTGTCTTTGGCTACATCTTGTCCAAAGACGCTGTTTACCCCAAGGCATAATATGCCCAGTGTAAAAAGTTTTGTTTTCATAAGTGATGAAAATAAATAAATAAATAATGCTCTTGCCCCGAAAGCAAATGTTACCTATCATGTTCTTGGCAGGTTTCCTGACTTGGTTCTGAAAGATACCTTCCCATTTCCATCCATAGGAAACAGTGGCATGTAGATCTTAAAAGTTTCTCGCGAAACCGAACCTTACAGTAGCGGGGTCCTGCTCCGGATTTTAACCGGATTCCCTTTTAAACAAGGACAGAATATCCTTGCTTCACCAAAAACACTGCAAAAGTATTCTTTTTTATCGGTCATGTGACATTTGAAAGGATCTTCCTTTTCTTTTTAACAGAAAAGGGCGCAATATATCGTGATGACATTTTTTTCGCCTTTCTTCTGGATCGTCCTCTTTGTGGCATTTCTCCTTTTGAATCAAACGGCGATCAACATCGTTCGACCTTTTCCGCGCATTCTTTTCCTTTGTTTTTATCTGCGTGGCTCTTCAATAAGTCTCGAAAGGCTTGTTCTGACTATCTCGAGATATATAAAATAAGAAGACATAATTTTGAAATTTTGCAAGAGTAAATTTATATGAAATACACACCAGCAAAGTCGTTTCTGTTGGCAGACAAAAATGTAAGCCTCCGGCATCAAACCGAAAGCGAAGTTGGAAAAGGCGCAATCCCGTGAATATGTGGAAAAAATGAGAGAAAACGGTCCCTCTTTTGGGAACTATTTTTCTATGGTGGCTTCTTTTTCTTCGTTGTC
>CAZIVE010000126.1:0-7480 GCA_964542435.1 uncultured Parabacteroides sp. | reverse complement strand
TACCCTTGGGAAGAAACACTCGACAGCCGAGTACTGCTAAAATACCCTTGGGAAGGAACACTCGGCAGTCGAGTGGAATTTTCGTACGCCAATTCATCAAGTTGCGGAAATACATTTTAGCTGTTTATTCATTTCCTTCGAGCCTTATTTTAGCGGTTTCAGTATCAATAGCCTCTTTACGCAATATAGTTTTTGTAATTTTACGTGCTGTAGTTGAACCCATCCAATGAAAAAGCAATTCGATAATATAAGGAACAAGCTATTGTTGACATTCGTGACTTTCTGCTTGTACTATATGCTGTCGTTCATGACAGATAAAAATTTTGTCTCCTTTTATGTCATGAGCCATTTCACTTTGGTCGATTACCTCGAAGAGGTACTGATTGTCTTTCTGATCAGTTTCTTCTTTGTCGAGTTGTCCATTTTCTACAGTCGGTTTATCTTCCGTCGTTTATTCTCTTATAAAAATCCCTATCGCAGCCTTTTCATTCATGACATTCTTCTTCTCATCCTTAACAATGTTACAGCTTATCTCCTGTCAACCCTGAATAATGTCTTTCTTGAAGGCAGCGATGAAGACTATTTCCACCAGGGGCTCTACATATTCAGCGTACTGGTGACATTCATTTCGGGCATTTACACCAATGCCAGCTATCTTAATTCCTACATGGAAGCCGAGGATAAGAAGAGGGAAATGGAAATAAAGCTGCTGAAGGAAAAGGAACTGTCAGCGCGTGCACAACTTGATGTTTTGAAACTCCAGATTGATCCTCATTTTATGTTTAACAACTTCAGTATTTTGTCCGAACTGATTCAGGAAGATGTGTCGCTGGCCGATAAATTTCTCAATCATCTGTCTAAGGTGTACAGATATGTGATACAGAACCTGAAACAGGATTTGGTGACGATAGGAGAAGAAATGGCTTTTCTGGATTCGTACATATATCTGATAAAGATCCGATACGAAGTTGCAATTCATATCTCCATCGAGAAGGAAATGTATGAGACGAAAGGATTCATTCCGCCGGTTTGTTTGCAGATGCTGGTAGAAAATGCCATCAAGCACAACTGTCTTTCCTTGAAGTCGCCTTTGGAGATATCTATCTATAGGGACAAAGATTTTATAATAGTGAAGAACAATATCCGACCTATCACTTCCGATTTCATGTCATTCGGAATCGGACATCACAATATCATGGAAAGATATGCAATCTTGAACGGCACAAAACCGATTGTCGAGACAGGCACGGACTTTTACATCGTCAAATTACCCATAATATCAGACAAAGCCGTATGAATATAGTAATCTTGGAGGATGAGCAGAGAAACTACAACCGTTTGAAACGGATCTTGGAAGAGATCGATTCTTCATTTGTCATCGAAGGACCGCTAACGGGCATTGCCGAGGCAGTGGACTATTTCCGCCAGCATCCCGAACCGGATCTGGTGCTTGCCGACATCCGGTTGTCCGACGGTTTGAGCTTTGAAGCACTTAGGCAATCTGCCGTTTCATCGCCGGTCATCTTCACTACCGCTTATGATGAATATGCCATTCAGGCTTTTAAGTATAACAGTTTCGACTACCTGCTGAAGCCAGTTGATAAAGAGGAATTGCATGCAGCTATTTCAAAGGTGTGTCGCATGGGCCAAAAGATTCAGAACGATGAAATGAGGCAGTTGCTCGACTTGATGAAAAGGAATAACTACCGTTATCGTGAAAGGTTTCTATTGCCTTATCGTGACGGATACAAATCCGTGCTGGTGAAAGACATCAACCATATATCTTTGGAAGAGCGCAACTCATGCCTGTTTTACAATGATGGGACTTCCGATGTAGTTCCCTACACGATGGATGAGTTGGAAGCTCAGCTCGATCCACGAAGTTTCTTCCGTGCCAATCGGCAGTTCATCATCCATATAGACCATGTGAAAAGCATTTCCAATTATTTCAATTCCCGCCTTTGTGTACATCTCAAGGGATTCCCAGATGTGACGGTCAACGTCAGCCGTGAACGAGCCGCCGCTTTGAAAGAGTGGATGGACAGTTGAGCTGATACGATTTACACTCTGATATTATCAGTTCAGACCTCTTTTTTATCTGTTCAGGGATTCAGCCCTCTTCATCTTCGATTTTGCTGTTGATCTTTGTGTTTAGATACTGTTCAAAAGCGAAATGTTCTCAAATAGAAATAGAATGAAAGGGATAATAGTTTTTCTGCTCACTCTTTTCGTATCGGCTCCGTGCATACAAGCAGCTCATCTGCCGAACGCGCTCTCGTCCTACGGTGTGAGGAACGTTTACTATGGCTGCTCTCAGTCGGTGAAGCGATCTGCGATGATCGATGTGTGGCATTGCTGCGACCGCGATGGTTGTCACATCGGTGACGATAGACAAAATCTTCCGCTCTCCTTTTTTATTACCGGAGGCAAATACGTGATTCAAGCGAAACATACGTACAGACAACGTCTTTCCATTGCATTTTCTTCCAGCGTCATTCTGACGGAGACCGTGAATAGGTTGGAACTTTCAACGCAGATGGTCTGCCCCAATGCCTTTTTCCGTAGCACATGTTCTTTAATTCATACGGCAACGGTCTTCTGTGGAGCTGAGCTTATCCGAGAGGAATATGGCAACATCTACGGGCTGATGGCCTATGTCAAAGCTGCATCGGTTGCCCTATCGAGACTTTATGACAACCGATATTGGCTGAATGATGTCATAGCCGGTGCAGAAATCGGAATACTCAGTGCCCGCAGTGGAATGTGGATTCATGACAAATGGCTATAATTCATTCAACAAACGCATCGTTCCCCATGATATATTCTAAGGTTTGGCAGTTGGCTCTGATCGCGGTGGTGCTTAGTCTATCTTCATGTAGTAAAACAACAAAAGAAGACGCTACCCAAAATGTTTATTCAACAAAGACCGTCATGCCGTCGTCTGTAGTCCTTTCTGATTCCTATACCGCTTCCATCCGTGGGCAACAGGATGTGGATATATTTCCTCAGGTAACAGGACGCATCTCTAAACTGTATGTCAACGAAGGACAGAAGGTGAGAAAGGGCCAGCCTCTGTTTGTTATCGATCAGGTGCCTTACAAAGCAGCACTGCTTACGGCTGTGGCAAATGTCCATGCCGCGCAGGCCAAGGTAAAGACAGCCAGGCTTGATTATAACAGTAAACTCATTCTCTATCGAAAGAAGATCATCTCCGAATATGAACTCTTCACCGCTGACAATACCTTGGCTGCAGCTCTCGCCAATCTTGAACAGACGCAGGCTGACAAGATGAATGCGGCGAACAATCTTTCCTATACGGTCGTTACCAGTCCGTCGGATGGAGTGGTCGGCACTATTCCATATCGTATCGGGACATTGGCCAGCTCCTCGATGCAACAGCCGCTCACCACCATCTCCGACAATGCGAGGATTTTTGTCTATTTCTCCATGACGGAGAGTCGCATCCGCAACCTGATTCATACTAATGGAACCATAGAGGATGCTATTAAATCCATGCCTATGATTTCTCTTCGACTGAACGATGGTACGGTTTATGGAGAAAGGGGGCGCATTGCAACGATTAGCGGCGTCATCAATTCCACAACAGGTACGGCTTCTGTGAGAGCTGTTTTCCCGAATGAGCAACGGCTCCTGCTAAGTGGTGGAATATGCGATGTCATCATTCAGCGCACAGACTCCAATGCGCTGGTTATTCCTCAGACTTCCACGTATGAACTTCAGGATAAGGTTTTCGTTTACAAACTGAAGGGAGACAAAGTACAAACCACAGAAGTCAATGTTGAGGATTTAGGTGATGGCAATCACTACATAGTCCGTTCAGGTCTCAGACGGGGCGATCGGATCGTGATAGAAGGCATCAATATGCTACACGATGGGATGAGAATTCACACGAAGGGTAATTAAGTAACCATTAAAGTCCATATTATGCAGTTGAGGTTTTTCATTGATCGTCCCGTATTTTCCATCGTCCTATCTGTTATCCTGGTATTGATGGGTGTGGTTGCCGTTGTTAATCTGCCTGTCGAACAGTATCCTGACATGGCACCTCCAACCATTTCCGTTTCTACCAGTTATCCCGGAGCAAATGCCGAAACAGTGCAGAAGAGTGTCATCGTCCCTCTGGAGGAAGCCATCAACGGTGTGGAACACATGTCCTATATCATCTCTTCGGCATCCAATTCAGGCGAAGCTTCCATTGATGTCTATTTCAAACAGGGAAGTAATGCGGATATGGATGCTGTCAATGTACAGAACCGTGTTTCCACAGCTTTGAGTTTACTTCCTGCCGAAGTGACCAAGATCGGCGTTACTACGGAAAAACAGCAGAACTCTGAACTGAAGACTTTCGCGTTCTATTGCGACAATGGCAAATATGATGAGAAGTTCCTCAATAACTATATGGACATTAACGTGATCCCGAGACTTAAACGCATTGGCGGTGTAGGTAAGGTGATGCAGTTTGGATCCAGTTACAGCATGCGTATTTGGATGAAACCTGATAAGATGGCGCAGTATAAGCTTATTCCTTCGGACCTGTCGCAGGCTTTGGAAAAGCAGAACATAGAAGCGGCGACAGGAGCCTTCGGCGAGAACCATGATAATACCTACCAATACACCATGAAATATCGTGGGAGATTCTCTACGCCTGAAGAATTCGGCAACATCGTGATTCGTGCGCTCTCTGATGGTAATGTCCTGCGGCTGCGCGATGTGGCTAATGTGGAAATGGGCAGTGAAGCGTATAACTTTTCCACTGCCGTGGATGACAAACCGGCGGCCATGGCTATGATAACTCAGACTGCCGGATCGAACGCCTCGAAGATCATCCGGGAAATCGATTCCGCTTTGCAGGAGATGAGCAGCAGTCTGCCCGACGGTACACAATTCGTTACATTGAGCGATACCAACAAGTTTCTCTACGCTTCCATCCAGGAGGTAATCAAGACGCTTCTCGTAGCCATTTTGCTTGTGATTCTGGTAGTTTATCTGTTCCTTCAGGATCTGCGCTCCACCATTATACCGACCTTGTCGATCATAGTCTCCATCGTCGGAACTTTCGCTTTCATCTCGCTGATAGGGTTTTCCATCAATCTGCTTACACTCTTTGCTCTCGTACTTGCCATCGGTACGGTTGTGGACGATGCCATCATCGTGGTAGAAGCAGTACAGGCACGATTCGACAGCGGCTATCGTTCACCATTCAAGGCTGCCCTTGATGCTATGTCCGGCATCTCATCCGCCATCCTTACCTCTACTTTTATCTTTATGGCTGTCTTTATTCCTGTCTCTATGATAGGTGGGACCTCTGGAACCTTCTATAAACAGTTTGGAATCACTATGGCTATAGCGGTCGGTATTTCCGCTTTCAATGCTTTTACTCTTTCGCCTGCTCTTTGTGCCCTTCTTCTTCGGCCCTATACCGATGAAGACGGACAGATAAAGGCGAACTTTGCCGCCCGCTGCCGAATCGCTTTCAATGCTGCCTTTTTTGTCTTGACGCAGCGTTACGTCAAGAGTCTCGTCTTTTTCTCCCGTTATCGTAAGACTATGTGGTGCATGCTGGCTGCTGCCCTTATTCTACTTGTGCTGATGATGTGGAGCACTAAGACAGGACTGGTGCCTGATGAAGACACCGGTACCATTAATGTCAGCATGAACTGTAAGCCCGGAACATCGCTGATGCAGACAGAAAAGGTGGCGTCACAGGTTGGACATTATCTCAGCAGCATTCCCGAGATTGATCACTTTGGAAAGGTTACGGGTTATTCTCTCACTGGATCCGGCCCGTCGATGGGCATGTTCTTCATCTCTCTCAAAGATTGGAATCAACGAAATTCGAAAAGTCAGAGTGCAGATGAGATCATGAACCGTATCACCGGTTTCTCATCCGAAGTGAAAGATGCCCAGTTTTATGTCACAAAGCCACCTATGATTCCGGGTTACGGCATGCAGAGTGGATTCGAACTGTATCTGCAGGATAGAGCTTCAGGCAGTACCCAATCTTTTAAGAAGGTCTCCGACAGTTTTATTCAAGCCCTGCAGAAACGGCCTGAGATTAATAACATCTATTCAACCTTTGATACGAAATATCCGCAGTACTGGGTTGATATTGATGCAGCAAAATGTGAGCAGGCGGGTATCTCGCCTAGTGAGATCCTCGAAACCATCGCAAGCTACTACGGAGGTGAATATGTATCCAACTTCAACCGCTTCTCGAAACTCTACCGCGTCTCTATTCAGGCAGATCCAAGTTATCGTGTTTCTCCTGCATCCATCTCGCAGATCTATGTACGGGCCGGAGGCAATATGGCTCCGATCAGCCAGTTCGTTCATTTGACCAAAACTTACGGTTCTCAGGAATTGTCGCGTTTCAATCTGTACAATGCCATTGCCATTGATGGCGAACCGGCTCCGGGTTACAGTTCCGGCGATGCGCTGCGTGCCATCAATGAAACTGCCCAACAGATGTTGCCGAAGAATTACGGTTATGAATTCGGAGGTGTCTCACGTGAAGAGAGCCAGTCTTCAAACAATGTGGCTGTCATTTTTACCCTCTGTCTGGTTCTCGTCTATTTGATCTTATCAGCTTTGTATGAAAGTTTTCTCCTGCCTTTTGCTATTATCCTGGCTGTTCCCTGCGGACTCTTGGGAAGCTTTGTCTTTGCCCGAATATTCGGACTCGAGAACAATATTTACATGCAAACCGGATTGATTATGTTGATTGGTCTGCTTTCGAAGACCTCTGTGTTGCTGACGGAATATGCCGTAGTACGTCGTAAAGCGGGAATGTCGCTGATGCAGGCTGCTTATAGTGCGGCAAAAGTACGTTTCCGTCCTATTTTGATGACCGTCCTTGCAATGGTCTTCGGACTTCTGCCGCTAATGATCGCTTCCGGCGTAGGCGCCAACGGTAGTCGCTCCCTTGCATCAACAGTTGTCGGAGGTCTGCTTTTCGGAACCATAGCACTCCTTATCTTTGTTCCCTTATTATTTATTTTCTTCCAGTATTTGCAGGAAAAATACGGGAATTTCCATCCTGTCTGATTAAAGGCTGACTGAGTCAACCGTTCTTAGAATGAATCATTGGCTGAGTCAACTTTTATTAAAACTAAGTATTGACCGAGTCAACCTTCTTCTTGAATAAGACTTCATGTAGTCAACCTTTTTCGTTAAACTACAACCTTTTTCAGTACACCTCACATTGCAAAATTGAATCCCAAATTGGGAAACCGTTTTACAATGTTGCAAAATTGAATCCCAAATCGGGAAATCATTTTTCAGCGTTGCAAAATCGAATCCCAAATCGGGAAATCGTTTTTCCAAGTGGAAAAGCCAAATCCCAAATCGGGAATGCCTAAAATGAAGGAACAGGCATCTCCTAAATCGGGTACTGTATTTTATGGCTCTTTGTTGATGTAATCCTTCGGAAGCTTTCCAAACTGTTTGAAGAAGCAGCGGG
>CAZIVE010000125.1:0-7531 GCA_964542435.1 uncultured Parabacteroides sp. | reverse complement strand
ATTGCGGTCGAAATGATGCAGACATTCGGAGGATCAGCAACGCCGGTTGATTATGGGGAACTTTACACGGCTTTACAAAGTCACGTTGTAGATGGCGCTGAAAACAACGCGCCTTCCATTACCACTGCCTATCATCATGAAGTAATCAAATACTACACCATCAACGAACATACAATGTGTCCCGACGTGATCATCATCAGTTCGGCAACGTGGAAGAAGCTGAATCCTCAGGAACGCGGCTGGCTCAAACAGGCAGCTTATGAAGCTTCCCTTTACCAGCGGAAACTTTGGGCTAAACAGGAGAAAGAGGCGATGGACATCATCAAAGCGAAAGGCGTGAAAATCATCTATCCGGATAAGCAAAAGTTTATCGAAGCGGCACAACCAATGCTTGACCGTTACAGAAAGAATCCCAAATACAGCGATTTAATCGAACAAATAGAAAATGCGGATAAGGAAAATCATTGATAAGATGTTGGAGACACTGCTCATCATTCTGATGGCTGTTCTCGTAATCGATGTGCTTTGGCAAGTCGCTAGTCGATATCTGCTCACCTCGCCCAGTTCCATCACCGATGAACTGGCCGGATTTCTTTTGATCTGGGTTGGATTGCTCGGTGCCGCTTACGTTGCAGGACTCAATGGACATCTTGCCATTGACCTTCTTCTTCAGCATCTGGATGAGAAAAGGCAAAAGAGACTTCAACTCATCATCAATCTATTGGTATTCATCTTTGCAGTAGTCGTTTTGCTCGTCGGAGGAACTTGGCTCGTATGTACGCGATTCTATCTCAGCGTAACCTCCGCTTCCATGGAACTGAATCTCGGATATGTCTATCTGGCACTTCCTCTCAGCGGTTTACTTACCTCTTATTATATGATAGACAATTCCATTCGTCTTTTTCATAACCAACCACAAACAGAGAAAAGCTAAACCATGGACTTTGCAGGAATCATCATATTAATCGTTAGTTTCTTTCTGTTGCTCACTGTTGGAGTTCCTGTGGCTTACAGCATTGGAATCTCAGGTATACTGACCATGCTCGTCAGCATCGATTCGCTACCTGCCTTCACAACATATGCCTTGCGTATGGCTTCCGGACTAGACAGTTTTGCGCTCTTAGCCATTCCTTTCTTTATCCTCGCGGGCAACATCATGAATAGTGGAGGGATTGCCATCAGGCTCATCGACTTCGCCAAAGTGCTTGTAGGCAAAATGCCCGGTGGATTGGCTGTAGTAAACGTTGTATCGAACATGTTGTTCGGTGCTATCAGCGGTTCTGCAGCAGCTGCTGCATCGGCCATCGGAAGCATCATGACGCCGGAGATGAAAAAAGCCGGTTACGACACCAATTTCAGTGCTGCCGTTAATATTTCATCAGCTACGACCGGAATGATCATTCCTCCAAGTAACGTACTTATCGTCTATTCTTTGGCAAGCGGCGGCGTTTCAGTGTCCGCACTATTTATGGCCGGCTATCTTCCCGGCATTCTGACAGGACTTGCCATCATGCTGGTTGCCGCCTTTATGGCCGCACATCGTCATTATGAAAGAGGTGTCAGCGTGAACATCAGCGAAGGAATGCGAGTGTTTTGGCGTGCCATTCCCAGTCTGATGCTGCTTGTCATCGTCATCGGCGGAATCCTTGCCGGATTCTTTACAGCCACGGAAGCATCAGCCGTCGCAGTACTCTATTCGTTGCTTCTCGCGTTCATCTATAAAGAACTTACCTGGAAAAAGCTTCCAACCATTCTTCTGCAATCAGCCAAGACAACGGCCATCGTGATGCTTCTTGTCGGTACTTGCACAGGTCTATCGTGGATCATGAGCTACGAAAATCTTCCTCAGACAGTCAGTTCGATGTTGCTTAGTATCAGTAGCGATCCGACAATGATACTCATCATGATCAATATCATCTTGCTGATCGTGGGTATTTTCATGGATATGACGCCCGCGGTACTCATCTTCACACCGATCTTCCTTCCGATCGCCACACAGCAACTCGGAATGGATCCAGTTCATTTCGGAATCATGATGGTTTTGAATCTCTGCGTAGGACTTTGTACGCCGCCTGTCGGATCAGTTCTTTTCATCGGGTGCAGCGTGGCCGGAACAAAGATCGACAAAGTCATCAAACCGCTTCTTCCCATGTTTGCTGCTATGATCGTAGTATTGTTTCTGGTCGCATTCATTCCGCAGCTCAGCCTTCTCATTCCAAAGCTTTTCGGATTGTAATAATCTCGATGGAATCGGGCCATTTGTTATTATATAGAATGTACATTCACACAGATGCGTATAATTTGGATGGATAATTTATCGATTCGTAATAGGTCCTCTTATCACGCTCAATTCAGCGTACAAAAGGCATAGAGAATAGTATAAATTGTCAGAAATAACTAAATTTGCAGCCTTAAAGGTTTTAATAGGTATGAAACATCAGGACTCGGCAATGGTTTGCCTTTCCGGTGGACAAGATTCCACCACATGTCTCTATTGGGCAAAAAGGAAATTCGCTCATGTAGAGGTAGTCTGCTTTTCTTATGGACAGAAACATTCTTTGGAAATCGAAATAGCACGAAAGATAGCTGCGGGCGCAAACGTTCCGTTTCAACTGCTCGACGTTTCATTGATCAGCCAACTTTCTACCGGCTGTTCTCTGACTGACACCAGCATCACAATGGATCAGGAAAAGCCTGCCGATACCTATCCGAACACATTTGTTCCCGGTCGAAACATGGTTTTTCTGACCTGCGCTGCCATTCTGGCACGAAGCAAAGGCATCTTCAATCTGGTGACAGGCGTTTCCGAAGCTGACTACAGCGGCTATCCTGATTGTCGCGATACCTTCATCCGTTCACTTAACGTCACACTCAACCTGGCGATGGACGAACAGTTTGTCATCCATACACCGTTGATGAACCGTGATAAGAGCGAAGTGTGGGAACTGGCCGATGATCTGGGTGTGTTCGACCTTGTACGAAACGAGACTTTAACCTGCTACAACGGTATTCCTGCCGACGGTTGCGGACATTGTCCCGCTTGCAAACTCCGTAGAGAAGGGTTGGAAAAATATTTGAAGAGACGTAACAAGAAACAATCATAGCGAGATGGAAAGCGACAGAACACAGGATCACGAACTGAAACAGCTCGGTACGAAGACGGAATACAAGCAGGACTATGCGCCGGAAGTCTTGGAAGCCTTCACCAACAAGCATCAGGACAATGACTATTGGGTACATTTCGTATGCCCGGAGTTCACCAGCCTCTGTCCTATCACCGGACAACCAGACTTTGCAACCATCTACATCGACTATATTCCCGACGTCAAGATGGTGGAGAGCAAGAGCCTGAAACTCTATCTTTTCAGCTTCCGCAGTCATGGAGCCTTTCATGAAGACTGTGTCAACATCATCATGAAAGACCTGATTCGACTGATGGATCCGAAATATATCGAAGTGACGGGAATCTTCACACCACGCGGTGGGATCAGCATTTTTCCCTATTGCAACTACGGACGTAAAGGTACAAAATTCGAATCGCTGGCGGAGAAACGACTCTTTTCTCACCAGGGTAACGAATTTCATGAATAATGAGAATATTCGATTTGAAAAAGGAGTACCTTTGTAGTTGACAAAAGAGAAGACAGCAATGCCTTCCAATCATAAAGCAATCTATTAACTCAATAAAGTTATCTAATCTATCATTATGAACAAAAAAGTATTTTTATTAGCAGTCGTTGCAATGGCAGGATGCCAGTTTGCAAACGCACAATGGAAAGGCTATGCCGGCATTACTCCGGAAATGTCTGAGTTTTATAAACCGGTTCCTCCGGTAGTTACCCCTGGTAAGGTTCTTCCTGACGGTGGTTTCACAGCTCCATCAGACGCTATCGTCCTCTTCGACGGTAAAGATCTGTCAGCTTGGGAAAGCCCAAAAGGTGGTCCTGCTGAATGGAACGTTCACGATGGCATTATCACAGTAGCCAAGAATAAAGGTGATATCCAGACCAAACAAAAATTCGGTGATTTCCAGCTGCACATTGAATGGTGTGTTCCTACCAACATCACAGGTGAAGGTCAGGCTCGCGGCAATAGTGGTATCTATATGCAGGGCATGTATGAGATCCAGGTTCTGGATTGCTACAACAACAAGACCTACACAAACGGTCAGACCGGTGCTGTTTACAAACAGACAGCTCCTCTTGCCAATGCAATGCGTCAACCGGGACAGTGGAATGTTTATGATATCATCTACACGGCTCCGACATTCAAGAACGACAGTACCTATCGTACACATCCGACCGTTACACTGTTTCAGAATGGTGTCCTGATGCTGAACAACTTCTCTATCCTCGGAACAACCGAATACATCGGCTTCCCGCAGGTTAAGGTTCATGGAGATGGCCCAATCCTGCTGCAGGCTCACGGAGATAAGAGCGAACCAATCAGTTATCGTAACATTTGGATCCGCAAACTGTAATTCATTGATTTGAAATAATGAACGCCCGCTTGTCTCTAAAGATGAGCGGGCGTTTTGTTTTTTCTGATAATGATTCGAGGAACATCAATCGGGTGTCAGATGGAAAACCTCTTTCAGCTTGGTCATGGCAGGATTAACCTTCTCAAGATGTTCGAGTTTTTCTGATGCGGTATAAAGCAACGGGCGATCGTCCGTTTTGCCTTCCTCCACGACAATCTGCATCACGATGTTGTTATTGTGCAACTCTTTTCTGATATAGGAAAGAATGTTCAACGTATTTCCTAACAGATTATCCTGCTGCGAAGGATTCTGGACCTTAACGATGAAATGATCGTTTTCTCCTAATTCGGGTTTGCTGTTCAACATGGTTGAACGGAAATAATCCTGTTCAAGCTGCGTATTGGCAAACGCTTCCCAGCAACGGACCAAATCGGCTTCTGTGTATGGAGCGCCCTCTTTCTTGGGATTGTTCTGAACCTCTTGATCCTTTTGCTGCTGATCCTTTTCCATCTCCTTTCCGAAGGATTTCAGCGAGATACCTAATCCCAAAGCACCCGGAATATTCTTTGTCGGCTGGGATTTGGAAGGAACATCAACCTTAACGGTAGGATTAACGGGTGAAGATGTAACTTGAGGTGCCGGTGCGACAACAGGAGCTGTAACTGCGACGGTTTGCGGCTGCTCCACTTTCTGAGGTTCGCTTGGCTTAAGAGGTTTTATCTGTAGTTTTTTTTTACTTTCCTCGTTATCGCCGTCGTTGTTGCTAAGTTGACAAAGCTGAATGAGCATCAACTCCACAAGCAGACGTTTGTTACGGCTTGCCTTGTAGTTGAGATCACAACTATTGGCGATCTCAATGGCTCTGAAAAGCATCTGATCGGGACAGCGCCGGGCAATCTCCTTATAACGATCACGCACAGATGCGCCAACGTCCAACAATACCAGAGTGGAAGGATCCTTGCTGACGAGAAGATCACGGAAATAGGAAGCCAATCCATTGACCACATTCTGCCCGTCGAAGCCTTTCGCGATGATCTCGTTCAACAAGAGCAACGATTCACGGACATTTCCAGCAAGGAAAGCTTCGGTGAAACGAAAGAAATAATCGTAGTCGAGGACATTCAGGTTGGCAATGACGGCCTGATAGGTGATGTTTCCATTCGTGAATCCGGAAACCTGATCAAAGACAGACAAGGCATCACGCATACCGCCATCCGCTTTCTGTGCAATGACGTTGAGCGCTTCCGGCTCAGCTTTGATACCTTCGCAGGAGGCTACGTATTCCAGATGCTCGGCAATATCTGCCGCTGAGATTCGTGTGAAATCATAAATCTGACAGCGGGAGAGAATAGTCGGAATCACCTTCTGCTTCTCCGTCGTGGCAAGGATGAATATCGCATGGTGCGGCGGCTCTTCCAAGGTTTTAAGAAAAGCATTGAACGCCTGTGAACTGAGCATGTGAACCTCATCGATGATGAAGACGCTGTATTTGCCAATGGGCGGTGGAATCCGGACCTGATCAATCAGCTGGCGGATGTCATCCACCGAATTGTTGGATGCTGCATCCAGTTCATGAATATTGAAAGAGCGCTGTTCGTTGAAAGCCTTGCAGGATTCACATTCATTGCAGGCCTCGCCGTCAGCCGTTGGATTCATACAGTTGATTGTCTTGGCGAAGATACGCGCACAGGAGGTTTTACCAACGCCTCGCGGTCCACAGAATAGGTAGGCATGGGCCAGCTTATTGCTCGTAATAGCATTCTTCAACGTTGTCGTCAAAGCTTTTTGTCCCACAACGCTTTTGAACGTTGAAGGACGATACTTGCGGGCCGATACGATATAATTGTCCATGTAACTGCTTTAATTTGGTTTCAAAGTTACTAAATTATTTCATACACTTTGCCCAGATAAAGTCTAAAGCTGTTGCGCATCATTTCTCAGATTATATTTATCTTTGCAATGCAATCATTAAGAACGATGAACAGACTAAAAGAATTCCTACATAAATACTTCTTCTGGGTTAATGCATACTGGATTGTCATCTTCGTATTCATCATCCTGTTCCTTGTTCCCAGCGACAGCAGTTTGTATAATCGCGTCAAATATGACGAAAAGATCCGCTCTCTTGAAAAGGAGGTTCAGACCTACAAGGATGAAATTGCCGTAAACAAGGAGAAACTTTACAATCTCCAAACCGACAAGAACGGACTGGAACGTTTTGCGCGTGAGGAATATTTCATGAAGCGCGACAGTGAAGACGTGTTTATCATCAAAGAGAAAAAGTAAACGTACATGAGCAATACATTCAGAACCATTCTCTTCTCCATAGCCGGCATTCTTACGATTGCAGGAGTTATTCTTCATTTCTCACTTTTCGTTTATGCACCTTACGTGTTTGCTGTGGGCGTTGCGGGCATTGCCGTCCATTATCTCACCATTTCGCCGAAAAACATGCCGTTGCGCCAACGTCGCCTTCACAACTTGGAGATCCTTGCGTCATTGGCCATGATCGTTTCGTCTGGTCTGATGTTCAGCAACAGGAAAGAATGGATTATCTGCCTATTCATCGCTGCACTGATTCTACTCTACAGTGCCTTCGTCCCAGGCCCCAAGAAGGACGACACCCATTCCGAAATATAAATTTAGAGATGTTTATCTAACGAGTCTGACTTTCCCAAAATGAGAGAGGCGGATTTTTGTATTATGTAATCACATACGTCGTCAGACGTTAGATTTGCAGAAACTCCGCATTGGCGCGACAGCGACTAAGTGGAGAAATTGGAGATATCATGCAACAACCTTGACAGAGGTTTCATATCGTGTCATATCGTACGTCTCCTCCTATATTGCATTGGCAAAGGGAATGAAACCTCTGTCGAGGTTGGGATTCTTAGGCGACGTCGTCCCCTGATTGAAAATGTTCGCGCATCCGCTCCATTTTCAATCAGGGGTTTCTGCAGATAAAACGTCTTGCGACGTATCTTCCGATTCCATTTTAAGAATATGAAAAAGGCAGCACCCATCCTTATGATTTTAATGTATGAGTGGCTT
>CAZIVE010000124.1:0-7838 GCA_964542435.1 uncultured Parabacteroides sp. | reverse complement strand
GCGTCCGAAAGAGAAAGAAAGAAAAGGTTCCGCCGAAAAGAAAGAAAAGATGCCGTTGTCGCGAAGGGTGGCAAGGCAGCGCCATGCGGTTATTTGGCAAAGTCTATGATTATGCTTCCTTTTTCTTTCAGGCCGTCAGGTCTGAATCTATCGGTAGAAACAAGGCTGCGCCATGCGAAAGTCCTTCGACGTCTCAGGATGATTATCGGTACTGAATTACGTTCACTATTTTCTTGATTTTCTTTTGAAAAACATTGCATTTATCGGTATTTTGTTGTATCTTTGATTCATATAAGGAAAGGCTTCATTTTGGGTTCAGTCATCTGCAGAGACCGGAATTCAGAAGGCATTTTGCGAAGCGGTATTTGACATCGTTGTGACAATTAAAAACGGGGAAAGGTGAGCTTACAGAGGGATCCAATGTATGTTACAGCGGGACATCATCATTTTACAAGCGCTCTTTTCTCCGCTGAAATCACCTCTTTCATGAGGTTTCGGAACAATAAAATTGAGAGGTGAAACCAGATTTAGATGAAATATGTATATCTTTGCTCATGAATATGTAGAACCGGACGGAAACAGGTGTCTCGAGCATCCATTCGAAATCCGCGTTCCACGCAAATACAGAGCATTAAAATGAAAAGAATACTTATCAGTCTCCTTCTGGTAGCTTCCACTACCCTCATTTCAGCACAAGAAAATCACGATCAGATGGTTTGCAGTCTGGGGTTCACATACGAAATCAGTCAGAGTGCCAACTGGGCAAAAGGAAAACCGGTCGTCAAAGTGGTTCAGCCCGGCACCTCCGCAGCAGAAGCCGGTCTCAAACAGAACGATTACATTGAAGAAATCAACGGGAAATCGGTCTATGGAATGGGAATGAACGAACTGAAGCCTGCCCTCAACGTCAACGGTGAGGATGCTGTCGTACTGACCGTGAAGAACCTCGCCGGTCCTTCGCACAAGGTACTGATTACGAAGAACTGCAAGCTGGAAGGCACGATCACAGAAGATCAGCTGGCAGACGCTTTCTCCATGTACAGTCTAGAGACCACAGGCGACGTGGATTTCACCTGCCCCTTCAAGCTGGTGGTAACGCCGGATGCGATCAACTTCGGAGACTTCCACACGTTTGCCTTCGCATCGATCGATGAGAACAACCGTCAGATGGAGACCACCATCAACGAATACATCAAAAAGGCGCTGACCGACAAAGGTCTCACCGTGGATACGAAGAATCCGGATATGACTGTGCAAACCTTCTACTTCTTCGACAAGAACCCGAACTACAAAGGAACGACGCCTCAGACAAGAGGTTACGTCTATCGTTATGATATCGCCAACAGCAAGATGATGCAATTCCCGTTCATGGAAAATGCCAACGAAGCTGATGCACCTTATCTGCTGCAATTGGGCGTTCGCCTCATCGACCGTCAGTATGTTCCGGGTCGTGTCATCTGGGAATGCGAAGCCAACGAACTGCTTCTCAACTCCTACCGTCTGGAAGACTATGCAAGAGTTCACATCCCGTTGATGTTCATGCAATATCCCTATGCGAAATACAAGAACAATGCTCGTTTCCACGTATCACGCCGAAGCTATAACTACACAGGCATCAGCTACGACATCGACAAACTGGATTACGTAGTGGCCATCGACGAAGCAGGACCAGCCTATTTCGCAGGCATCCGCAAGGGTGACATCATCGAGAAAATCGGACGTCAGAAGATGAACCATTCGGCAGAAGAATTTTCTGAAGCGTACAAGCACTTCATCTCCTACACCATGTCACTGCGTGATCCGAAGACAATCTACACCGATTCCAACGGCTTCACCTATTGCATGTACTGGAATCCTATGAATTACGCCGAAGTTTCAGATGCTGTGAAGAAACCGGAGAACATGGCAGCTTTCGCCTATCTCTATTACTTCGAGCCTTACATGAATCTGAGCGGCAATAACGAATGTACTTTCACCGTCAAACGTGACAAGACGAGTCTTGACGCTATCATCCGTCCGGAGGTGCGCAGCTCGGCCACCATAGAAGTCAAATAAGAAACGTGATCTATCCTTCAACCTCAGAACAAAAGACGGACTTCGACAAAATCCGTCAGAAGGTTCGCGATAAATGTCTCAGTCCTTTGGGAGCCGAGATTGTGGATCGTATGGCCTTCTCATCCGATTTCAATAAGATAACCTTGCTGCTGGACCGCACGGACGAGTTTCTCCGTCTGCTCGACAGCGGCGACGATTTCCCGACGAGCTACTATTTCGATGTAAGATATTCCCTCAAGCGAATCCGGCCTGAAGGCACATGGCTCGAAGAAAGGGAACTGTTCGATCTGAAACGTTCGCTCGACACTATTCGCGATATCGTCCGATTCTTCAAAACGGAAGTGGATGAAGAACCCGAATACCCGCGGCTGTCCGAGCTGGCAGGCGATGCACAGCTGTTTCCCAAACTGACGGAAAGCGTAGATCGCATCCTCGATAAAAACGGGAACATCCGTGATAATGCCTCGCCACAGCTTCTCGACATCCGTTCAGAGATGCAGAAGACGGTGAGCAGCATCTCACGCAGTCTGCAAAGTATCCTCCGATCGGCACAGAACGACGGCGTCGTGGACAAAGACGTAACACCGACCATGCGCGACGGACGACTGATGATTCCGGTCGCACCGGCTTTCAAGCGCAAGATACGCGGCATCGTGCACGACGAATCTGCAAGCGGACGAACCGTCTTCATCGAACCGGAAGTGGTGGTAGAGGCCAACAACCGCATCCGGGAACTGGAAGGCGAAGAGAAACGCGAGATCGTACGAATCCTTACCGAATTCACCGATCTGCTAAGACCTCAGGTGCCGGCCATCCTGCAGTCGTATGCCTTTCTTGCCGAGATTGATTTCATCCGTGCCAAGGCACTCTTTGCAAAGGAGATCCATGCCGTGAAGCCGATCGTGGAAGAGAAGCATATCATCGACTGGTCGGGAGCTTTTCATCCGCTCCTCTTTCTCTCCATGGAGAAGCAGGGGAAAAAGGTTGTTCCTCTCGATATCGAACTGGACGACGAGCATCGCATCCTGATCATATCCGGTCCGAATGCCGGAGGAAAATCGGTCTGTCTCAAGACGGTGGGACTGCTCCAATACATGATCCAATGCGGACTGCCCGTGCCGATGTATGCCAGTTCGCACATGGGCATCTTTCGTAATATCTTCATCGACATCGGCGATGAACAGAGCATCGAGAACGATCTGAGCACCTACAGTTCGCATCTGACCAACATGAAATATTTCGTCCGTAACTGCGACGAATCGACCCTCATCCTGATCGACGAGTTCGGAAGCGGCACGGAACCTCAAATCGGAGGCGCCATAGCAGAAGCTCTGCTCGACCGCTTCAACCGCAATCGTTCGTTCGGCGTCATCACCACACATTATCAGAACTTGAAGCACTTTGCCGAAGACACGCCGGGCATCGTCAACGGAGCCATGCTTTACGACCGCAACCACATGAAGCCGCTGTTCATGCTCTCCATTGGAAATCCCGGAAGCTCTTTTGCCATCGAGATAGCCAGACAGATCGGTCTGCCGCAGGAGGTCATCGACGAAGCGTCCGCAAAAGTGGGTTCTGATTATATCAATATGGACAAATATCTCCAGGACATCGTGCGAGACAAACGGTATTGGGAGATGAAGCGCCAGAACGTACACCAGCAGGAGAAGAAACTGGAAGAGCTGACAGAACGCTATCAGAAGGATCTCGAAGAGGTCAACAAGCTGCGGCGGGAGATTGTCCGCAACGCGAAAGATGAAGCAGGACGTATCCTCTCTGAAGCCAATGCCCGCATCGAGAATACGGTCCGCGAGATCAAAGAGGCGCAAGCCGAAAAGGAACAGACGAAGCTGGTGCGCAAACAACTTGAGGAGTTCAAGTCCACGGTCAGCGACACAGCTGAAGACGATGCTTCAATCACGCGTCGCATG
This sequence comes from uncultured Parabacteroides sp., assembly GCA_964542435.1. Classification (GTDB taxonomy): domain Bacteria; phylum Bacteroidota; class Bacteroidia; order Bacteroidales; family Tannerellaceae; genus CAZIVE01. The sequence continues at coordinate 3,852 of CAZIVE010000124.1, read as the reverse complement.
CAGCAAATCAAAGAGCGCAAGGAACGGAACAAAAAGAGGAAAGCGGAGAAACGGAATGCCAGCGCCTCCTCCAAACCGGAAGAAGACAAACCCATCACGGTCGGCGACAACGTTCGGCTCGAAGGACAAACCTCAGCCGGAACAGTTCTCGAGATCCATGGCAAACAGGCCGTCGTCGCTTTTGGCATGATCAAAAGCACCGTCACACTAGACCGTCTGCAGAAAGTGAGCCGTAATGCCGTTCGTACTGAGGTGCGCAAAGAGACATTCGTAAGCCGGCAGACCGCAGACGAGATACGTGAGAAGACACTCAACTTCAAACAAGAGATCGATGTCAGAGGCATGCGCGCCGACGAAGCGTTGCAGACTGTCACCTACTACATCGACGATGCGATACAGGTGGGCTCAGCACGCGTCCGTATTCTTCACGGCACAGGAACCGGAGCTTTGCGACAGGTCATCCGTCAATATCTCTCCACCGTGCCCGGAGTGAAGAAATACGCCGATGAGCATGTCCAACTGGGAGGCGCAGGCATCACCGTCGTTGATTTCGAATAGATCATGAAAACGCTGCTCCTTGCTGACCATCAGGATATCACCCGAATCGGAATCACTGCCCTCGCCGATCGTCTGAAAGGTTTTTCCGAACCTTTGCATCCGACTGATCATGCGTCATTGGTGAAGGAACTGACAAACCATCCGGACGCCTTTGTCATCATGGATTATACGCTCTTCGACCTGAACAGTGCCGATGAACTGCTGATCCTTCAGAACCGTTTCCCGGATTCTCTTTGGCTGCTGTTCAGCGAAGATCTCAGCGAAGAGTTCATCCGCCGCGTCATCTATAGCAGCGAACGCATGGGTGTCCTTTTCAAAGATGCCAGTGAAGATGAGATCCGTCTGGCACTGGAAAAGGCGCTCCTCAACGAACGTTACATCTGCCAACGCGTGATCGAACTCATCATGGATAACCATAAGCGAAACGAGGACGACGAAAAGGCAATCCTCACTCCCACCGAACGTGAGATCCTCAAATCCATCGCCCTCGGCAAGACGACGAAGGAAATCGCAGCCGAACGTTTTTCCAGTATCCACACTATTACGACCCATCGTAAGAATATCTTCCGCAAACTGCAGGTCAACAACATCCACGAAGCCACCAAATATGCGCTCCGTGCCGGCATCGTCGATGCTGCCGAATATTACATCTGATTCCGACTTGCTTTTGCACACTCTGCTTCATTCATTTCTCGAAGCCTCTCTCTTTGGTTTCACCCGTTTGCCGAACCGTCAAAATATAAATATCGTTAAGGTGAAAAAGAAATTCGGATCAAACTTGTACGTACAAGTTATAATTGTGTATGTTTGCAGTGGAATAAAAAAGGTTGGAAACAGATGGACAATGAACCGCGATACAGACAGCTTTATGAAGAGCTGAAGAAACAGATACAACAGGACTGTTATTCCGTTGGCGAGCTGCTTCCCTCGGAAAACGACCTCTGCTCGGCGTATCAGATTACGCGGACTACGGTTCGCAAGGCTTTGGATGAATTGCAGAAAGAGGGATATATCGATCGGTTGAAGGGAAAAGGAAGTATTGTCTGCGAACACAGAAAGACGTTAGGACTACTCACTGTTAAAGGATTCTCGGAGACAGTGAATCAGAACATCAAAAATGTGTTCGTGTCAAAACCCGATTTTGCCGAATGGGATAAACACTTTCCGTTTCAGCCATCGCAAGAGGAAGCGAAAAGCAGATGCATCCGCTTTGGGCGCCTTCGTTGTGTGGAGGAAACACCTACGATGTTCGAAGAGAGCTGGCTGTCATCGAAACGGGTCCCCGACTTCATGGATAAAGAGTTCGTGCAAGGTTCCTTTTTCAAGACGCTTTCACAGCGCTATCTGATAGAAATCACTGGGTCTGAACACGAAATCCGTGCCATTCGTGCGGATCAGGAAATCGCGGAATCTCTTCATCTCTCCCTTCATGAGCCGGTGCTGTACATCGCAGTAAGATATCAGACCAACATTCCGAACTTTTATATATACAGCAAACTGTATTGCAATACCAACGAATACCCGATCGGTAACAAATACCTTTCGCGTTAACGGCAGATAGGTGAAGGCTATCTGCTATTATTTTATCCGATTTCAACATGTACGTACAAGATAGATTTAAAAATGAACCATTAAATTCGTAGTAAAATGAAACCTACAAAGAAAGCATCTGAAATGAGTCGTAAAGAACTGGCTTCTTACATTGACCAGTCGGTATTGAAACCTGAATTCTCACAGGAGGAAATCAGAAAATACATTCAGGAAGGCATTGATTACGGCTGCAAGACCGTGTGCATCAATCCCTCTTCCCTGCCGATTGCGCGTGAACTATGTAAAGATACAGAGACAAAGATATGTGTGGTCTGCGACTTTCCCTTCGGTGATTCGACAACAGAGTCGAAGGTGATGCAAGCCCAACTGTATTGCTCGAAAGGCAACCTATTCGAACTGGACATTGTATCCAATTACGGCTGGATCAGAAGTGGATTATGGGATGATGTGCAGGCAGAAATCAAGGCAGTATGCGACACCTGTCACAAATATAATACGGCTGTAAAAGTGATCTTTGAAACCGATGCATTGACCATCGAACAGATCAAGAAGGCTACAGAAGTCTCCATTGCTGCAGGTGCTGATTTTGTAAAGACATCCACGGGATTCTTTACAGGCGGCAAAAGTGATGGCGCCACAACAGAGGTGATTCGTGCGATGATGGACGTAGCTCAAGATCGTATCAAAGTGAAAGGCTCAGGAGCGATTCGTACGCAGGAACATTTCTTCGAACTGATCGACATGGGAATCGACCGCATGGGCGTCGGCTACAAGTCCACGCCGATCGTACTCGGTCTGGTCAACAGTGCGTGCAAAAAATAAAGGAAGCCGATATTTTAACACACGTCCGTTTTCATTCTACGACTCTTTCTCTTTGGGCGGAACCGGTTTGTCCTGAAGGAGCGCTTCGGTCATGGCATCGATGTGCTTCATCTCGCTCGAAATGGCAATATGCTGCGGACATTGCACCTCGCATTGCTTGCAGCCGATGCAATGATTGGCTTGCCGCAATTTCGGGACACTTCGATCCATGCCGTAAAGGAATTCTTCACGCGCCTTGACATAATTTTTGTCCACGCCTGCCTTCGGCAGCATCTTGTCGTTCACACAGCGATTGTAATGTGCGAAGATTTCCGGGATGTTCAGTCCATAAGGGCAAGGCATGCAATATTTGCATTCCGTACAGGGAATCATCTCTGAACGGCTCAATTCGTATGCGATCTGATCCAGAATTTTGTAATCGTCGGCTTCAAGTGGAACCAATGGTGAATAGGTACGGATATTCTCTTGCAACTGCTCCTTGAAGGTCATACCGCTCAAAACGGTGAGCACATCAGGAAAAGAACCGGCATAACGGAAAGCCCACGAAGCCGGCGATTCATTGGGATGTTTTTTCTTGAGCAGAGCCAGCGAATAGGGATTGAGACGAGCCAGTCGTCCGCCGAGAAGCGGTTCCATGATGACCGCCTGGATATTTCGTTTCAGCAGTTCGTTGTAAAGATATTCGGCATTCTTGTTCCGGCTGTTCATCTCCTCAGCATGTTTCCAATCTACATAATTGAGCTGGATCTGCACAAAGTCCCATTTGAATTCGTCATTGTGGGCGAGCAGATAGTCGAACGTACGGATATCGCCGTGGTAGGAAAAGCCCAGATTGCGAATGCGTCCGGCTTCGCGCTCCTTCATCAGAAAGTCGAGCATGTGATTGTCGAAGAAACGCTGCTTGAACAGTTCATAACTGCC
>CAZIVE010000123.1:0-7868 GCA_964542435.1 uncultured Parabacteroides sp. | reverse complement strand
GGAATTTGGCTTTACAGTCTTGCAAAATGGATTTTCCTCCACGAATTTCGATTTTGCAACCATGTAAAATGGATTTTCCTCCACGAATTTCGATTTTGCAACCGTGTAAAATGGATTTTCCTCCACGAATTTCGATTTTACAACCGTGTAAAATGGATTTCCATGCGCGGGACTACCCTTTTAAACATTTTACGTGATTCCCGTGAGGGGGAATGCCTGTAGTTTAACGAAAAAGGTTGACTACATGAAGTCTTATTCAAGAAGAAGGTTGACTCGGTTAATACTTAGTTTTAATAAAAGCTGACTCAGCAGGTACGAAAGAAACATCTTACACCAGATAAAAATAGGGCGCCGAGACCAGAACCCCGACGCCCTAAAAATTCATTAGTAATTTACAATCAATAATACTTTGCGACGCGCGCATCCTTGATGACGCCCTTCCAGTTCATACCGAAAGCGAAATCATAGGTATGGCCTTCGCTGTCCACGTAACATTTCATGTCGCGCGGCATGTCCTCTTTCTGTTCCTCAACGGTCTTCATATCGGCAGGCATCTGCATAGGCAGCAGAGCTGACGGTTCAGCTTTACCACTGATGATGTCAAGTACAGCCTGATTCTGTGTCTCGAAATTGACGAGGATAGCATCGGCACTCTTTTCAAACTCAGCCATGATGGTCGGTTTTGCCATTGAGATGGAAACGATGACCGGCTTGTTGCCCATGGCCTTCTTGGTGTCGAGCACGAGCTGCATGTCCGTCACGTTGGAAGTCTTCACGGTCTTGCCTTTGTAGCTGCGGTTAGTGAAGTTCTCATAAAGAGCGTCGCCACCTGCGATACTGGTCTCGCGTGCATACGTAGCCGTATAGTCGCCATACTGCAAGCTGATGGGCACATATCCGTTGCCACCCGCCTTTGCATCTTCTGCACTATAGCCAACGCCGCTGTTCGGACTTTGGATAAAGACGATAGCGAAGTCTGCCTTAGCAGGATCGTCGGTCACATTATAATATTTCTTGATAAGATCCATGTTGACCGGATAATCTGTATGCGACTTGCCTGTAGAACCGAAAAAGTCACGGGTTGCGGGGTAGAAACGTTTCGGGACATAGACAGTCTTCTTGGCTGTCATCGGGAGCACGTTGCCTTTGTTCTTGAGCATCACGATCGACTTGAGCTGAACATTGTAAGCCTCCTTCATAAACTCGGAATTGCCAACGATCTTCATGGATTCCTGCGGATCAAGATAGGGATTCTCGAAGAGTCCGACACGGAAGATATTCCGCAGCAGACGGACAGCAGATTTCTCCATACGAGCACGCATGAACGCTTCGCCGTGTTCCTTCACACCCATCTGATAAGCCTCAAGCACCGGACCTTTGTCGTTGTTGCCACCGAACTGATCAACACCTGCCATGAGGATCTTATAATGGCGTTCAGCCACCGTGGCCTTCTCCATACCCCAGCATTTGCCGCTGAAAGCATCGATAGCCGTCTCATTGGATGTGATGCCCCAATCGGTACAAACCACACCGTCATATCCGTATTTGTCACGAAGCTGATCGGTGATGAGATATTTGCTGTAACTGTTGCCTACGTTCTGACCGCTTGGATCCTGATTGTAGGAAATCGTATAATAAGGCATGACTGCAGCTGCTTTTTGCGTCTTTCCTTCCAGCTTGAAAGCGCCCTGGAGGAACGACTGCATAATCTGCTGGCGATTGTTGCCGGGATAAACGGCAAACTTGCCATAGCCGTAGTGAGCATCACGTCCGCCCTCTTCAGGACCGCCGCCCGGCCAATGTTTTACCATGGCATTGACGCTGGTATAACCCCAACCGTTTTCAATCTCCTTGTTGCCTTTTGATGTCTGGAATCCGTCGCAGTAAGCACGGGCCATGTCGGTTACAAGATCAGGATCTTCACCGAACGTTCCGTTGACACGACTCCAACGAGGTTCTGTAGCCATATCGATCTGAGGCGAAAGAGCCGTAGCAATACCGAGTGCACGATATTCCTGCGCAGCGATCTCTCCGAAACGTCTCATGACAGCCGGATCGAACGTAGCAGCAATGCCTAAAGAACCTGGCCAAAGAGAAATCTGACCGCCTGCACCGAAGTTATACTCCGTGTCAGCTGTCGTTCCGTGACGCGGATCGGAACTGTTGTTGGCAGGAATGCCATGTCCGATACCTTCGCAGAGCGCCTGCACATTGTTATTCCATTCAGCAGCAACCTCCGGACTCTTAACACGAGTGATCAGCACATGGCGCAGATTGTCTTCCGTAAGGAATTTCTTCTGAGCGTCGGACAAATCAGAAGCCTTGGCACCGCTCTGGTCAAACGGCTTTCCATTATAGGTGGAAGCACCGAAACCATTCGCAGCAGCCGGAATGGCCTGATGGGCACTGTAGAGCATCAATCCGGCAATCTCTTCAATGGAGAGATTCGAAGCGAGATCTTTGGCACGTTCGTCCACCGGCAAACGCCAGTCTTCATACTTGTCGAGCTTACCGTTACGGTTGAGATCCTTAAAGGCAAAACCGTTGTCGGTAATCAGTTTTACACCGGACGTAGCAGAGTAACCCAGCGTTGGTCCGCCCTTCTGGATTACATAATGAATGGACCCTTTGACAGTGTCCGTGTACTTCTTACCGTTGCCTGCAGCGGTAAAAGTGAGAATTACAGCGCCGACCATTAAGCCGGTCACACACAACTTTGTTTTGTTCATGATTAGATATGAATTAATAGATATAAATTTCATAAAAGGCCGATCGGCAACTGCCGACCGGCCAAAAGGTGTTATTTAAAATACTTTGTTACTCGTTCGTCTTTGATCACGCCTTTCCAGTTCATGCCATACGCAAAATCATAAGCATGACCTTCGCTATCGGTGAAGCACTTCATGTCACGCGGCATGTCCTCCTTCTGCTCTTCAACCGTCTTCATATCTGCCGGCATCTGGCAAGGCAGCAATGCGGAAGGTTCAGCTTTACCGCTGATCAGATCCAAGACAGCCTGAATCTGTACGCCGAAATTAAGGAGAATCGCATCTGCATAGGGTTCGATCTCTGAGAAGATCATCGGTCGTGTAGCCGATACGGAAACGATCACAGGCTTATTGCCCATGGCTTTCTTCGTATCGATAACCAACTGCATATCGCTCTTATTGTAAGCCTTCGTGCTCTTACCTTTATAAGAACGGTTGGCAGAAGCCTCAGTCGGATCACCACCGGCAAGGCTGACAGGACGAGCATTGACTGCCGTATAGTCATTATATTGCAAGCTGATCGGGATGTACTGTTTGTGGGCAGCGTCGTATCCGGTTCCCGTATTGGGTTCCTGGATGCAGACAATGGCAAAATCAGCCTCCTTCGGATCGGTTACTTCGGTGTAATATTTTGCAACCAGCTCAGAAGGAATGGCCTTCTCATCATGACCGGGAACAGGTGCGCCAAAGAGACTCGGCATAGCCGGCACGTGACGCGTTGGGATGTAAACCTTCAACTTCTTGTCAGCCGGAAGTACGTTGGCCTTGTTCTTGAGCATCACAATGGATTTAACCTGAGCCTCATATCCAGCCTTCATGAATTCGGGATTACCCACGATCTTCATGGATTCTTCGGGATCGAGATAGGGATTCTCGAACAGACCGACACGGAAGATATTCTTCAGCAGACGAACAGCCGACTGTTCCATACGTGCCCGCATCGCCTTTTCTCCAAGAGCCTTCACTCCCATCTGATATGCTTCCAAAATCGGACCTTTATCGTTATTCCCGCCAAACTGATCCACACCGGCCATGATCAAACGATAATGACGTTCCGCAACGGTGGCTTTCTCCATTCCCCAGCATTTGCCAGAAACAATGGAACCAAAATCAGTCTCATCGTGTGTCACGTTCCAATCGGTACAAACCACACCGTCGAAACTATATTTGTTGCGCAGCTGATCGGTGATGATCCATTTATTATAGGAATTACCAACATTGACGCTGTCGGGGGATTGCCCGAAGGATATCGTATAGTATGGCATAACGGCAGCAGCCATCTTCGTACCACCCTGCAATTTGAAAGCACCTTCAACGAATGGTTGCTTCATCTGCTCGAAGTTGTTGCCAGGATATACGGCATACTTGCCATAAGCAAAGTGAGCATCACGTCCGCCTTCACCGGATCCACCGCCCGGCCAATGTTTCACCATGGCATTGACACTGTGGAATCCCCAACCATCCTGGATCTCATACTTTCCCTCGGAGGTCTGGAAGCCGTCACAGTAAGCGCGCGCCATATCGGTAGAAAGATCGGCATCTTCACCGAATGTCCCGCTGAATCGCCACCAGCGTGGATCGGTTGCCATATCTACCTGTGGAGACAAAGCTGTTGCGATACCTAATGCCCTGTATTCTTCAGAAGCGATCTTGCCGAAGTTGAGTACGAGGTTCGGATCAAATGTGGCAGCCAGTCCCAGAGGTTCCGGCCACATTGAAATGGAACCACCATTCCCTGCATTGAACTCAGCGAGTACCGTCGTTCCATTACGCGGATCGGAGCTGTTGTTGGCTGGAATGCCATGTCCGATGCCTTCGCAAAGTGTCTGGACATTATTGTTCCAACGAGCTGCGATACGGGCATTCGGAACGGTTACAACCAGGACGTGTCGAAGATTGTCCTCCGTAAGGAACTTCTTCTGCTGGTCAGAAAGAGCAGCCGTGTCGGCACCACTCTGATCGAAAGGTTTGCCATTATAGGTCGCAGGACCGAAATAGCCCATAGAAACGGCCGGTATCATTTGATGTGCACTGTACAACATCAATCCGGCAATTTCATCCAAAGAAAGTTGTGAAGCCAGATCCTTGGCACGTTCATCGGCTGTCAAACGCCAGTCTTCATACTTGTCAAGTTTACCGTTCTTGTTGAGATCCTTAAAGGCGTACCCTTTATCCTCAATCAGTTTCACGCCGGAAGAATCGGAATATCCCAATGTAGGGCCGCCCTTCTGCGTCACAATGTGAATAGAGCCTTTGACGGTCTCCGTGTACTTTTTCCCACCGCAAGAGGTGAAAGCAAGCATCGCTGCACCCAGCATGATGCCGGTAATGCACAATTTAGTTGTTTTACTCATGTTATAAGAATTAAGAATGATTGGTATTGAGATTAACCGAAATGAGGCGGCAGACTCTGTAGATGTTTCTCGATGAACATCTTGATAAAAGCCACTGTCTCGTCAATGCCCAACACAGAGGCATCGATCGAAAGGTCATACGATTTGGATGCACCCCATGTCTTGTTGGTGTAGTAGTTATAATAGGAGGCGCGGGATTTGTCACGCTTCTCCATCAGTTCTTCAGCTTGATCGCTGGTAACCGGCAATGCAGCCACGATACGTTTGATGCGCACCTCTTTGCTATTGTGAATAAAGACACTGATCATGGTTGGATCATCGCGAAGGATATAATCGGCACAACGACCTACAAGCACACAAGACCCTTTGGCTGCTATTTTTCGAATGGTATCACTTTGAATCTTGAACAAGCCGTCGTTTGAAAGCACATCTGAATAGGGCGCAAAGTTGCCCATATAGGAAAAGCCCATAGACATGGCATATGAGAGACTGTTGGATGCCAGCTCGTCGGCCTTCTCGAACACCTCTTCGCAGATGCCGCTCTCCTTCGAAGCTTCCGTGAGCAATTCCTTATCATAATAAGGTATTTCAAATGCTTCGGATAGTTTCTTGCCTATTTCGCGCCCTCCGCTGCCAAATTGACGTCCTATTGTGATAATGATTTTCCTGTCCATGATATTAGATGTTTTTCATTAATGATGATTCCGATCAGATATTTACACGCAAACTTAATGAAAAATTTAAATTTCCTATTCAATGCAGCCCTTTTTTAACCAGAATGAAAGTCATAAAACTGCATAATATGTAACTTTGCTGCACTAAAAGAGAAGATCGGAATGAGTAAAAGGCTAAAGATTGTCTTGATTGTCGTAGGTTCTATTGTCATTTTGGCAATAGGATGCAGACTTGCCATCAGTCCCATCGTCCGCTTCATTGTAAACAGTGAATTCGAATCTGTCGGATCCAAGAACCAGATCAAGATTGCTTATGGAAAACTTTTGTACGAAGGAAACGGCAAAGTGGTGATTGAAAACCTCAGCGTCGTCCCTTTTCATGCCGATACACTTGTTCATGCCGATCGTTTCCTCGTTCAATTGAACATGCGGAAACTGTTTTTGTTCAAGCTCTCTGTCTATGACGTGGAATCGGATCGTCTGCATATTCATTTTGTAAAAGACAGCATCGGATCCAACTATGCATTTCTCTTCAAGCACTCTGAAGACAAACCGGATGACAGCAGCACCCGCAACTATGCACAACGTTGTGATCAGATTCTGCAACTGCTGTTCCGCATGCTTCCTGTGCATGCCTCCATGAAAAGCGTCCAGATCGCTTACAGCAACAAAGACGATGAACTGCTGATCGACATTCCATTCCTGCACATTTTGAACCATCGCTTTACGACCGCTATTCAAAGCACAGAAAACGGACAGGTCAGCAACTGGATATGCAGTGGATCTCTGGATGACGACAAACAGCGCATCGAGGGAAAACTATTCGGGGCAAACGATTCCCGACTCTCTTTGCCTTTTATCCAATACAAATGGAATGCGGCCGTCCAATTTGACACCCTCGCGTTCGAACTGAACAGCCAAAAGGAATCGGGCATCGAGAACATCTTCGGAAATGCTTTCGTCAGCGGACTTACCATTCACCATGAACGCATCTCTCCCGATACGGTTATGTTGGATCGTGGCAGATTCCATTACGATTTCCACATCGGACGGGATTATGCCGAACTCGACAGCAGCTCGGAGATTCTTTTCAACCAACTCACCTTCCATCCGTATGTCAAACTGTCGCGTCCGGATTCCACATGGCATGTCATTGCATCCATCAACAAACGGGACTTCCCGGCTCAGGAGCTGTTTTCTTCGCTTCCTCACGGACTCTTCCTGAATCTGGACGGAATTGTAACGACCGGTACGCTCAACTATCATTTCTATACCGACATCGATTTTGCAAATCTCAACAGACTGGTCTTCGAATCGTCACTACGATCCAAAGGGTTCCAGATTCTCAAAATGGGCGGAACGGATTTGGCCAAGATGAACCAGCCCTTCATGTACACGGCTTACGACAATAACGTTCCCGTCAAAACCTTCGAGATTGGGCCGAACAATCCGGATTTCCGTACGTATGACCAGATCAGCAAGTATCTTCCGCTCTGCATCATGCAAAACGAAGATGCCGGATTTTTCCATCACGCCGGCTTCATTCCAAGTGCCATACGCGATGCGCTGGTTGTGGATTTGAAGCGTCATCGCTTTGTCAGAGGCGGAAGCACCATCTCCATGCAACTGGTAAAGAACGTGTTCCTCAGCAAGAACAAGACGTTAGCTCGCAAAATGGAAGAGATCCTCATCACGTGGCTCATCGAGAATTGCCGTCTGACGCCAAAAGAACGGATGTTCGAAGTTTACATGAACATTGCCGAATGGGGACCGTTGGTTTATGGCGCCACAGACGCCGCCCGGTTCTATTTCGATAAAGATCCTTCACAGCTTACGCTGGGCGAATGCATCTTTCTCACCAGCATCATCCCGAAGCCGAAACATTTCCGCAGCAGCTTCGACGGATTACAGCTCAAGCCCTATTATGAATCCTTCTTCAATGTGATTCTCCGTCGTCTCGTATCCCGCGAACTGATTTTCCCGGAAGAGGCCGAAGGTGTCACACCTGAATCTGTCGTCATCACAGGTCCTGCCAAGCAACTCCTCTTAGGTGATTCCATCCAAAGTGAACA
>CAZIVE010000122.1:1454-7907 GCA_964542435.1 uncultured Parabacteroides sp. | reverse complement strand
TAATAGACTTTAACCAAGCCGCGAAAATCCGAAGCGCCAAAAGTGCGTATCGAGAGGAAAAAAGAGACCATAAAGAGCCATCGGCGGAAAAAACAGATACGTGAGGAATACTTTTTTTCATTCGATAGATCAAGCCATTCACGTTTTAACTACTTTTGCAGCAATACAAATAGCGGGAGAACAATATGCTTGTAAAGATTTATCCGGAAAATCCCAATCCAAGGGAAGTGAGCCGCGTCATCAGCATCATGCAGGACGGCGGCTTGGTGATCTATCCAACCGACACGGTCTATGCCATCGGCTGCGACGCACTCAACGTCCGTGCTGTGGAGAAGATCTGCCGTTTCAAGGGGATCAATCCGCAAAAAAGCAATCTCTCCATCATCTGCTACGATCTTTCCAATCTCAGCGAATATGCCAAGGTGAGCAATGCCGCCTTCAAACTGATGAAGAAAAATCTGCCCGGACCGTTCACCTTCATTCTGCCTACCAGCAGCGAACTGCCGAAGATCTACAAGAACCGCAAGGAGGTCGGCATCCGTATTCCCGACAACAACATCATCCGCACTTTGGTGGCGGAACTGGGCAATCCGATTCTTACGATGTCCATTCACGACGATGATGACGTCATTGAATATTCCACCGATCCGGAACTGATCCAGGAGAAATTCGAGAACGAAGTGGATGTGGTCATCGACGGCGGATATGGCGGCACCGAGCCGAGCACGGTCGTCGATTGCACCGGCGACACTTTCGAAATTGTCCGCCAAGGCAAAGGCGAACTGATCTACTAAGACTTCTTTTCAATCACATAAGAAACCTCTTTGAACGCATAGCGGCGCAGCGTGCCGTCGTACAGACGGAGATGCAGATGACCGTCCGGTTCAACCGAATCGATGGCCGCTTCAAAACGTCCCGTCTGGTCCTGATAAAGATGGAAACCTTCGCGGCGATAGAGCGAAGCGAAATAGGCTTGATGCAAAGCTTCGATCTCGCCACGTTCCAACTGTGCGCGATAACCGTCGAGCGCATCGATGAAACGCAGCAGCACCTCCTGACAATCCGTCTCCTTATGAATGATCTGATACAGCGAAACGGGATTGGGCGCATCGCCGGCAAACGACTTTTGATTGATGTTGATGCCGATGCCGCTGATGGTATAGTTCAACTGCGTGTCCGTAACGCCCACCTCAATCAATGTCCCGCTGATCTTGCAGTCGCGCCAATAGACGTCGTTGGGCCATTTCACGGTGATATCCGAAGCATAGTGCATCAGCGCGTCTCGTACAGCCAGCGCACCGATCTCAGAGATGACGAACTGTTGCGAAATGGGTAAATCTTTCGGGAAACAGGCCACGCTGAAGGTCAGATTCACGCCGCTCGCCGATTCCCAATGCGTTCCCATCTGCCCGCGTCCGGCATTCTGATAATCGGCCCAAACGATGCAACCATCCTGAGCTTTACCCTCATCGATCAACCTGCGAAGATAGATATTTGTGGAATCGACCTCGGCGAGGTGGATCACGCTTGAAGTAGTGTTTTTCATTTTCATCACCAATATTTTCCATTAAAGACGGGCGGAAGGAAAGCGTCGATAAGATGGTCGATCTTCGCGCCGCCATCGTGCTGGAAGACGACCGAAATGATATCGAACCGAACGGGATTTTCAATCGAATGCATCTGCATATAGGCATCCGCAGCCGTGACGATGCGCCGGATCTTCCGATCGTCGATAGCATCTTCGGGCGCCAGAAGAAAATCCTCCGTACGGCTCTTGACCTCCACGACGACCAGCGTCTGATCTTTCTGTGCGATGATGTCCAGTTCGTTGCGATGCCAGCGCCAATTGGTCTCAAGGATCAAATAGCCCTCCTCCATCAAATACTGACGCGCTTTCGCCTCACCTGCAATCCCGATCTCGTTATGTTCCGCCATAATCCTAAATTTGAAGCAAACTTACATCTTTTCATCGACATTGCCGAACGATTGCCCTCAGGAAATGGACTAGTCTAACAGCGGCTTTCAGAATCACAGCAGCATGCGACGTAAATGGCTTCAAGTTCGCCCAAGCTTTCTGTTTCCTAAACGGATTTCGTTTGATAATAAAGTAAGGAAATTAACCCTAAAAGAATATTGGACGGAAATCACTACTTTTACTGCATCAAAACAAACGACATGGAAGCAACGGAAGACGAGAAGTACATGAAGGCAGCGCTGCTCGAAGCGCAGGAAGCAGCCAAAGAGGGAGAAATTCCTGTGGGCGCAGTCATTGTCTGCAACAAGCGGATCATTGCACGGGCGCATAATCAGACCGAACGGCTCACCGACGTGACAGCTCATGCCGAAATCCTTGCCATCACAGCCGCCGAAAATGCCATGGGAGCGAAATATCTTACGGAATGCAGCCTTTACGTGACTGTCGAACCTTGCGTGATGTGTGCCGGAGCGATAGGCTGGGCGCAATTGAAAGAGGTGGTTTTCGGAGCAACGGACGAGAAACGCGGTTACATGCGATTTGCACCGGACGCACTGCATCCGAAATGCGTGGTCAGAAGCGGAATGATGAAAGAGGAATGTGCTGCCTTGATGCAGCAGTTTTTCCGTGAAAAGAGATAAGCCGATTATTTGATTTCCTCGTAATCCACATATTCACCTTCATCCTTAGTGAAGATTTTCTTGCGCGGACGAGCGCCGGAAGGATCAACCGTCTCCGAATTTGCATTCGAAGCGTTTCCCTGATTCTGATTCGTAGTCTGTCTGCGCTGCTGTGAACGGCGGCGCTGGGAATTGTCTGCCGATCCGAATAGGCCTCTTTTAATAGTCCGTACGACAGAGAAGCCCATCAAAAACATCATCAGGGCGAACAGAAGTATAATCATGAAAAGGAACTTGAACATTATCGTAATATTTTAGGAGTCATGAAGCAAACAGAAAGGTGACAGACGTTGTTCAATGTTTCTTGTTAAAAAACGACAAGACGACATAGAGCACAATGGTTCCTGCCAAACCGAGAAATCTCCAGAGGAGAATGAACAGCACCGCGCACACCACCAGAATATAACGGATCTCATTCCCTTTCCACGACGGCGACGAGATCTTCAGCGAGAACATCGGAATCTCCGAAACGAGCATCAGCGAAGACAAGAAGGCCAACACCAGCGACACGATGATGTAAAGCGGTTCGTTGAAATGGATGATGCTGACAGTGGAATAGCAGGCCGATGCCCAGAAAAGAGCATTGGCAGGAACGGGAAGTCCGAGAAACGAAGTTTTCTGTCGGTCGTCGATGTTAAACTTAGCCAGACGCAATCCGGAGAATGCGGGGATGATGAACGCCAGATAGGGAATGTAGATCATGATCCGGCCATAAGGCAGCGCACTGCAAGCTTCGCCCAGCGTGATGAACAGGATCATTCCGGGAGCGACGCCGAAGCTGACGACATCCGAAAGAGAATCCAGCTCTTTGCCCATCGGCGAATAGGCCTTCAGAAGACGTGCCGCGAATCCGTCTAAGAAATCGAACACGGCTGCGAAGATAATCCACATAGCCGCCCAAAAGAGATCACCGCGAAATGCCATCGTGACGGAGATGCACCCTGAAACCAGGTTCATGCAAGTGATTGCATCGGGAATGTATTTTCTGATTTTCATTTTGATAAACGTGCTATAGGAGTTTGATTGCCTGTCACCTTCTGATCCATTTCCACCAATACCTCCGTTCCGGTTGGAAGAAATACATCCACACGCGACCCGAACTTGATGAAGCCCATCTGTTCATCCACATGACAAGTCTCGCCTTCGTGAGCATAGGTGACGATGCGTCGCGCCATGGCTCCAGCGATCTGACGCACCAGCACATCGATGCCGCTGCGTGTACGGATGATGACAGCCGAACGTTCGTTCTCGTTGCTGCTCTTGGGAAGATAAGCGGCAAAAAAGCGTCCGTCCTGATGAGAGACGCTCATGACGGTTCCGTTGACCGGGAACCAGTTGGCATGAACATTGAAGATGGACATGAAGATGGAGATCTGCAGACGACGCTCATGAAGAATCTCATTCTCGTCCACCTCTTCGATAGCCACGACCGTTCCGTCGGCCGGTGCGATGACCAGACCTTCCGAATCATACGGGAAGCGACGATACGGACTGCGGAAGAAATTCAGGATGAGAAGGAATAAGATAGTCGAAACAACCAGCAGGAAATAGAACCAAAGATTGGCTCCGAAGGTAAAAAAGCAGCCTGCGTTCGCGATAAACAATATCGTGAACAACGTTAGCAGCAGCCCTGTCCCCTCTCTGTGTACTTTCATCTCTGTTGACGATTCCGTTTATCCTTGCATCCTGCAAAATTATTCTTTTTTGGCCAATTACAAAAATATATCAGTCGTTGACCTTCTCAATTCGATCCGATTCAACGTACCAAAGGTAGCCTTCCACATTTTTATATCCAATAGTACGAATCAGATTAACATAGTTACGCACCTGCGGATCATAACTTTTTTCCTCCTTGCCGAACTTATAATCGAGCACGATGACTTTGTCCTTGTCGATCATCACACGATCCGGACGATACTTCTGATCGCCTTTCGACAAAATATCCGTTTCGTTCAGGACGTGTGCGCTGCCGTCAAACCAACCTTCTGCTTCGGGTTTCTTGAGAAGTTTGTCAAGGCTCTCGCGAAGATGGTTGGCAAGCTCTTCGTCTATGATTCCCTGTTGAAGTGAATCTTGCACGGCCGGTTCGATGTCTTCCCTTGTCTCGATATGGCTCAGCAGTTCGTGGAGAATGGCTCCGCGCCGGCGTTGCTTATCGGTAGCGAACAGGTCACGTTGATTCAGACTCAGATGCAATCGTCCTTCGTAGCCGACCGAAGTGAAATGTTCCGGCCGAATAACGTCGGGTATGCGCTGCGTCTCATTTTCCGTCGTCCACGATTCGCCCAGCTGCAAGGATTTCTCTTCCTCGTTGAAGTATTCGGAGAGTTTGATAAGACGATCATCGGCATCCTCGTCGTTCAACGTATGATGAATGCTGTCCCAAAGCAACTGGCTCGCTCTGTTCTTGCTCTCTTTATCGCCGGGATCTTTGCCAAACACGATCAGTTCCTCCTTCGCGCGAGTGAATGCCACGTAGAGATCGTTCAGATTATCCACAAAGTTATAGAGCATCTCCTTGAAATAATCGGGGGCAAAGATGGTGGACGCCAGCTTCGATGAATAATTCACAGGCAGAAGGCTGAACTGATTGAACGGCTCGACCTTCGGCGTACAAAGCAGCACCGAATCGCGCCCGTCCATATCCCAATCGCAGAAAGGCACGATCACCGCCTTGAAGCCAAGTCCCTTCGACTTATGGATGGTCGTGATGGTCACAGCATCCTGATCGTCAGGCGTGGAGATGTTTTTCTTATAGCCCGTATCGTCCCACCATTGCAGGAAGCCGTTGATGTCGGGTGTTTCGTTGGTGGCATATTCAGAGACCATATCGAGAAAGGCAAGCAGATAAGCCTGCTCACTGCTGGAAAAATCGGGCGAGAAAAGGCGATACAGTCCTTCCGCCGTTTCATAAAGCGAACTGCCCGTAAGTGCATCGACCGATCGCTTCAGATCGTCCGGGAAATCGGTCATGCCGGCTTTCTCCTTCATCGTTCCTTTGGCAACAAGCCAGGAACAAAGTGCGAAACGCCGCTGGTTCTCATTGCCGCGATCCACGATCCAACGCATGAAGGCGATGATCAGACGCACCGCAGCGGAACCGCTTATCACAAGTGCTTCGTTGGAGATGATGTCATACCGATGTGTATCTTCGGGATGATTCTCGGCATACGAGAGCAGCGACTGCGCCAGCAGAGCCGCTTCGTCGTTCTTGCGTACGAGAACGGCGATATCCTTCAAAGCGAATCCGTCGTCCTGCAATTGGGCGATCACCTTCGGAAGACGTTCCTGCGCTTCGGCTTTCCATCCGCCCTTATCCTTATCGTCAACGATGAAATTCACCGACACGCGTCCCTCTTTATTCTGCTTGTCCTTCGACACAGATTGAAAGCTATCAGCATACGCGGAGACGATGCGTCCTTCGAGCTTATCCAACTCAACTTTCGTCAGTGTGGATCCGTTCACCTGCGAGTCGAACAGCTGCTGCATCAGACGAGATGCGACAGCAAACAGGGCGTTGTTGAACTCCACGATATGGCGGCAGCTGCGCCAGTTGACATCGAGCACCTCGCTTCGCAGCTGTTTTGAAGGAATGTCGTTGTTCACTTCCGTCTGCAGGAGTTCCCAATCGGAATTGCGGAACCGATAGATACTCTGCTTCACATCGCCAACGATGAGATTGTCCTGATTGCGGGAAAGGCTTTCGGAAAGCAGCGGGAGAAAATTGCTCCACTGCTGACGGCTCGTATCCTGGAATTCGTCGATCATGAAGCTGTTCAAGGTCGTGCCGATGCGTTC
>CAZIVE010000122.1:0-1354 GCA_964542435.1 uncultured Parabacteroides sp. | reverse complement strand
AAGTCGTCGAGCGTCAAGCCACAGTGTTCGATCAGATCCACCGCTTTCTGACCTTCCTCTTTCAGTTCCTGTTCATAATTGCGGATGATCATATTCAAGAGATTCCTATAATCCTCCAAAGCCTTGATGTCTTTCGTCTCCTCCTGAAGTTTCCGGCTGTTCAAGCGAAAGTTCTCATGAAAGATCAGTTTGCCGAGACTTTCCATATCTTTCCGGAAGTTCCACGTCTTGCCCTCCTGCATCTTGCGCTGCGCATAGTTCTCCAGCCACAAAAGCAGCGCTTTATTCTCCGGCAGATCCAGACGGACCAGCAGATTGTCAATGGCATAGACCAGCGCCGTGTCTTCCTCCATCTCTATTTCATAACCGCCCTGCAAACCAATTTCGCGACAAAAGGCGCGGACCGTCTGCTGGAAGAAATGGTCGATGGTGCTGATGTTAAAGGAAGAATAATCATTCAGAACGACCGATAGAATTTTCTTGGCCATCTCACGCACCTGCTTCTCATTCCTGCTCTTGGTCAATTCCGTGAGATGATCGGCTTTTTGTCCGTCGGCAAGAGCATAAAGCTCTTTCACCACACGATCCTTCATCTCAGCCGTCGCTTTGTTGGTAAAAGTCACAGCCAAAGTATGACGGAAAGCGTCGTAGCTTCCGAACACCAGTTTCAGATATTCGCCCGTCAGCGTATACGTCTTGCCCGATCCGGCAGAAGCTCTATAGATGGTCAGCATAATTCACCGATTGCCTTATTGGATGACACGAATCTTTCCATAGCCCTCTTTCTGAAGGATGTCTGAAATCTTCTGCCGCACATCGCCCTGGATGATGATCTCGCCCTCTTTGGCTGATCCGCCCGTGCCACACTTTGTCTTGAGCAACTTCGCAAGCGTCTCGAGATCATCGGAAGTACCGCGGAATCCGCTGACGAGTGTGACTGTCTTGCCGGCGCGATTGCGTTTGTCGATCTCAACACGAAGCGACTGCTTCTCTTTGGGGAGCGTTTCCTCTTCAGAATCTTCCCCCGTATCGTATTTAAAGTCGGGATTGGTGCTGTAGGTCACTCCCAGACGCTCTTTCCATGCTTTATCTTTCATCTTGTATTAAAAATTATAGTAGCAAAGCTAACAAAAAAAGGGAAAACAAATTACATATATACAATTATTGATTACTTTTGCCAACGTCATGGGTGAAGGCCACAAAAGCTTCCCTTTTTACTGTAAGATTTTAAGTGATAGTTTTTTATGAATGTTAGACACTGCCTTATTTCACTACTCATCGTTTGCTGTTGCGGATTCAGTCAATGGGCATACGCGACGAGCCAGGAATATGTACTGATGCTCGAATCTATTCC
>CAZIVE010000121.1:0-7917 GCA_964542435.1 uncultured Parabacteroides sp. | reverse complement strand
TTTAAATATAAATACGCTATCTATTAACCTTCCAACTTTATGGGTGCAGTTCACTACACGTGGGGATTCGACGAGGGCCGCATCTCTGATGCTCACTTGTATAACAATTGCTATCGTCTATCTGAACTATTTGCGAGGCTTATACACGTACGAATACACCTCGATTCATCTGTTCTAATGACTTATTTTATCGGACAGCAATATATTTTTTACTATCTTTGCTCAATCGGTATCCGAATCAGACAAGCGAATATCTTTTTCAAGTAGCATACTACAAAGGATTCGCTTTCGTTCAATAATCAATGGAATCTAATTAAACGCACAAGAAAAATGAAGCCCTTACAATTGACCTTGCTATCCATCCTGACCATCATTTTGTCGGGATGTTCTCTGTTTTCACAGGATGATCAGCCTCCATACAATCCGTTTGTGGAAGGCTTTACTTCCGGTAGCGTCTCGCGCTATTCCGATGCCTATCTGCTGTTCAACAACGATATCCCGAAAGATCAGATGTCGTCGAAGGCTTTGGCGGAACATCTCTCGATTCATCCGAAGATTGCGGGAAAGTTCGTGGCTGAGAATGGCCGAACCATCGTGTTCAAACCGGAAGATCATTTCGAGAGGAATACAAAGTACGTCATCAAGGCGGATCTCGAAGGCTGGTTCAATGCCGAGAAGAAATACCGTACGTTCAAATTTAGCTTCACGACGCTGCCGCTCGATCTGAGTGGCAATCTGAAATCACTCGACATTAGTCAATCCAACGAGAATCAATACGACATTCGTTGTGCCTTCTATACGCCCGATCGCGAGACCTCCAAGACGGTAGAGGCTTTGGTGAAGTTTTCCGAGAAATGCGATGTGAAATGGTATCATTCTTCCGACGGGCGGACGCACGAAGCAGTCCTGATGAATGTACCGGCCGGCATGAAGGAGGAGCGTGAGATCACGGCTTCGGTTGCGGACAATAAATGGGGCGTGAAGGAAAAGGATCTGTTCACCGTTCGTGTGCCTTATCAGAATGACTTTTCCGTTTACGATGTCCAGTATGTGAGTGATCCCGAGCGGTATGTCGAGGTGACCTTCACCAAACTGCTCGATACGCAGCAGAACATGCAGGGCCTGGCTGTGCTCGAAAACAATACGTCCGATGCGGTCAGTGTGGATGGCAACAAACTACGTCTCTATCCCGGCGCGGATCTGACCGGTTCTGTCAATGTGGTCCTCGATGAAGCCATCCGCAGCAAGAGCGGACTGAAACTGAAGTCGAGCGTTACAAAGCAGGTCGAAATCGATGCTTCGTTGCCTGCTGTCCGTTTTGTCGGCAAAGGTGTCATCATCCCGCAGTCCGATCAGCTGACGGTGCCTTTCCAGGCCATTTATCTGCGCGGTGTCGTGGTACATGTCATCCGCGTCATGGAGCAGAACATCGGACAATTCCTTCAGACCAGCAATCTGGATGAGAACGGCGACATCATGCGTGTCGGAAGACTCATCACCCGTCAGGTCATCTTCTTTGATGAAGCGGAAGGACGCGATCTGGCCCATTGGCATACCTATTCGCTCGATCTCAAAAAACTCATCAATCCCGAACCCGGCGCCATCTATCGCATCGAACTCACCTTCGACCGTCGTCTCTCGGCTTATCCCTGCAACGATTCGGTCAGCTATAGCAAACAGCAGATCATTGCAGACAATGCGGTGAAGTTCAAAGAGGAGCTGAACAAGTTCGACAATGGCGGTTATTTCTATTCCGCCGGCAATGACGATTGGGGCAATTACAATTACCTGGATCGGAATAATCCGTGCAAAGATAGCTACTACGTCGGGAAATCTGTCGGCCGCAATGTGCTTGCCACCAACATCGGGCTGATGGCGAAGGCCGGTCAGGACAACAAGATGATCCTTCTCGCACACGATCTGATCACGGCCAAACCGATGTCCGGAGTGAAGATCTATATCTACAACTACCAGCAGCAGCTGCTCGCCAAAGGATCTACCGATAGCAACGGTCGGATCATGGCGGATCTTTCGTTCAGCAAGCCCTTCTATGTGATCGCATCGCTGGGCAGGCAGCGTTCCTACCTTCGTGTGGACAACGGTTCCGCTCTCTCCGTGAGCAACTTCGATGTCTCCGGTGAAGTGGTACAGAAAGGCATCAAAGGCTTCATCTACGGGGAACGCGGCATCTGGAGACCGGGCGACACGCTGCATCTCGGCTTCATGATGAACAACCGTGTGCAGGAGATGCCTGCCGAACATCCTGTCATCATGGAACTCTACAATCCGCTGGGACAGCTCTATTCCCGTCAGACCAAGACCAGCGGTGTGCTCGGACTTTACACCTTTGCCTTCGCCACGGAGAGTGATGCGCCCACAGGCGCCTGGAATGTGAAGGTGGATTTGGGTGGCGCTTCCTTTACAAAACGCATCAGAGTGGAAAGCATCAAGCCCAACCGGCTTAAGATAGCGCTCAAGCTTCCGGCAACGGCACTGCTTCGCGGTACATCTCTCAATGCTCCGCTTCATGTGGAATGGCTGCAAGGTGCCAAGGCGCACAATCTGAAGTACGACATCCAGGCTACAGTCATACCCATGGAGACCACTTTCAAGAATTATCCTTCGTATGTCTTCGATAATCCTGCACTCATCTTCAACAGCGAGGAGAGCACGCTTATCTCGGGACGAACCGATGTCAACGGCAATGCTGTCGTGAAGGGAAGCTTCAACGTGGGCAATTCCGCTCCCGGCATGCTGCTTGCCAACATCGTTACCAAAGTATACGAGGAATCGGGCGACTTCAGCATGGACGGTTCGCGTATGGTCTATTCTCCTTACAACCGTTATGTCGGCATCAAGTCGCCGCAGCAGAAGGAACGCGTGCATCTGGATACAGGAAAGAAATACAATTACAGCATCGTCTCCGTGGATTATCTCGGACGGCCTGTCAGCGGCACGGAACTGCTGGTGAAGATCTATAAGGTGAACTGGTTCTTCTGGTGGGGTTCGGACAAGAGCTCGCTCGCAACCTTCATTTCGGATCAGTATAACAAACCGGTTCAGTCTCTGACGCTCCGAAGCGGTGCGGATGGAAGGACTGCGTTCAATCTCTCTTTTGCCAGCAAAGATTGGGGCACCTATTATATTTCCGTCACCGACAAACAGAGCAAACATTCGACCGGTCTGATGAACTATTACGATTGGCCGGATCTTGAAGGAAGCCGTGATCAAAGCGGCAATCAGTCCGCTGCAACGATGCTCACCTTCAAGACCGATAAGGATAATTATCGTCCGGGTGAGAAGATGAAGGTCTCGTTCCCGTCCGTCAAAGGCAGCCGTGCCATTGTCACCGTGGAGAACGGTGTCCGGGTTTTATCGCTCAAAGAGGTGGAATGTGGCACATCCCGTTCGTTGGTCGAGATTCCTGTGACCGCCGAGATGCAGCCGAATGCCTATGTCGCCATCACATTGATCCAGCCTCATGGCATCACACGCAGCGATCTTCCGATCCGTCTCTATGGCGTTGTACCGTTCAGCGTGAATTCAGCCGAATCTCATCTGACGCCTGTCATATCCGTTCCATCGGAAATCAAACCGGAATCGAACTATTCCATCACGGTGTCCGAGAAATCCGGAAAGGAGATGGCCTATACGCTGGCTGTCGTGGACGAAGGACTGCTCGACTTGACCCATTTCCCGACACCCGATCCCTGGAAGACTTTCAACGCCAGGGAAGCCTTGGGCGTGAACAGCTGGGATCTCTATGACTATGTCGTGGGGGCTTACGGCGGCCGTATCGAACAGATCTTCAGCATCGGCGGTGACGCTGCCTTGGAGAAGGGTCCGAAGGCAATCGTCAACCGTTTCACTCCGGTAACCAAGTTCTACGGTCCGTTCCATCTGAATAAAGGTGCCAGGATGCGTCACAATCTCAATATGCCGCTCTATAACGGCCGTGTCCGTGTGATGGTTGTTGCCGGAAACGGATCGGCTTACGGCAATGCCGAGAAGAGTGTGCTGGTGCGCAAACCTGTCATGGTGCTCGGAACGCTTCCGCGCGTCATCGGCGTCAACGAGGAGATGGTGATTCCGTCAACGGTATTTGCTACGCGCAACGGCATCGGTCGTGTCAATGTGACCATCGCCTGCTCTTCCAATCTCAGAGTGGAAGGTCCCGCTGTGCAGCAGATCTCATTCAATCAGCAGGGCGATCAGATCGTTTCGTTCAAGGTAAGAAGCGGCAGCGTGCCGGGTGCGGCACGCGTGACTATCACCGCCGTTGGAGGAGGAGAGACATCCACCTATTCCACCAACCTCGAAGTCCGTTCTGTCACGCAGAAGCAGGTGAAGGTGTTGGCCGTCACACTCAACAAGGGCAACAGCTGGAGAAATAACGTCAATCTTCCGGGTGCTCCCGGAACAAACAAGGTGTCACTCGAAGTATCCGACGTGGCTCCGCTGAATCTTTCCGCCCGCTTGCAGGATTTGCAGGACTATCCCTACAACTGTCTCGAACAGACCGTCTCGAATGCGTTCGCACGGCTCTTCCTTTCTTCTGTCTCAACCGTCTCTCCGGGCGAGTTGGCAAAGAACGGTGCGATGGTGAAAGATGCCATCAGTCGTCTGCGTTCGTATCAGACCGTGGACGGTTCGTTTGCCTATTGGCCCGGACAGTCCGACGTCACGGGCTGGGGCACTGTGTATGCGGCTCATTTCCTCCTTGAGGCAGAAGCTCGGGGCTATGTCGTTCCCGAGGCACTGCGTCGGGCTGCCGTCAACAATCTGCTTCGTACGGCACGCAACTGGAAACCTGTCCGTTCTGTCTATGGCAGTTCGGAAGAGATGACGCAGGCCTATCGTCTCTATGTCCTGACGATTGGAGGACAGATGGAGATGGGCGCAATGAACCGCATGAAGGAGAACCGTTCGCTGGGTGAGATGAGTCGTTGGCTGCTGGCTGCGGCTTATGCGATGGCCGGCAGGAACGATGTGGCAGGCGGACTGATTGCTCGCAATCTTCCCTTCTATGCCTACACGGAAACCGATCTCACCTTCGGCAGTGTTCTTCGTGATCAGTCCATCCGTCTGCTGACGCTGACGCTGCTTCGCAAAGGACCGTCCGCAGCCGGTTATGCAGCGGCTGTATCGAGAAAGCTCTCCTCCAACGATTGGCTGAGTACGCAGTCCGAAGCTTTTGCCATCGTTGCCATGTCGAAATATATGCAGCATTATAAGGTATTCAAGAAGATGAGCTTCTCCTATGCCTGCGGAACGAATAAGGAAACGGTTTCTACCGACAAGAATCTTTGGACGAAGCAGATGATCGGCATCAACGGTCAGCAGGCTTCTGTCTCTCTGAATAACACGGGAAATGCCACGCTGTTCGTCAGGATCATCACCGAAGGCGTTGCATCGCAGTGGCAGGTTCCGGCCTATTCCAACGGATTGTCTTTGGCTGTCAACTATCTCGGCATGTCGGGACAGCGCATCAACATCGCTGCATTGGAACAGGGTACGAACTTCATGGCTTCGGTCACCTTGACCAATACATCGGAGCGTGGTCTGCGCCATCTCGTGCTTTCGCAGATTTTCCCAGCCGGTTGGGAGATTCTCAACACCCGTTATCTGAAGGGAACTCCAGCAGGACCGTATGCGCCGACCTATCAGGATGTGCGTGACGACCGCGTTCTCAGTCATATCGATTATCTGCCGCCGCATCGTCAGATCACGGTAAAGATCAATCTTTGCGCTGTTTATCCCGGACGTTTCCAACTGCCTCCTGTCAGCTGTGAGGCGATGTATGATCACACGGTTAGAGCCAATACCGCAGGTGGTACGGTGATGGTCAAATAATCATTATCTTTGCACAGCTATATGAACACGAAGAAATCAAACATCGTATTGCCGGCTGAATGGCAAGCGCAAAGTGCCGTTCAGCTTACCTGGCCGCACGAAGGGACAGATTGGGCCTATATGCTTGACGAGGTGAAACGCTGCTTTGTCGCCATTGCCCGTGAGGTGGTGAAACGGGAACAGCTCATCGTGGTCTGTCCGGATGTGAAATCTGTCAAACGGGATTTGGGCTGCATCGATCTGTCGCATATCCGGTTCTGTCCGATGGAGACCAACGACACCTGGGCACGCGATCACGGCGGCATCTCCGTTCTGAAAGAGGGACAGCCTGTCGTATGCGATTTCGTCTTCAACGGCTGGGGAATGAAGTTCGCTGCGGGTCTGGACAATCTCATCACGCGTCGGATGTTTCAGCAGAAAGTGTTTGATGAAAAGGTTTCTTTGGAATCCAGGCTGCCTTTCGTACTGGAAGGCGGCAGCATCGACTCCGACGGTGAAGGCACGTTGCTCACTACAACTTCCTGCTTGCTTTCGGACAATCGGAATGAATATCTGAAACGTGCAGAGATCGAAATGTATTTGAAAGAGGCCTTCGGTCTTCGTCGTCTTCTCTGGCTGGAACACGGTTATCTGGCCGGGGATGATACGGACGGACATGTCGATACGCTGGCCCGCTTCTGCAATTCCTCCACCATTGCCTATGTCAAATGTACGGACAGCAGTCTGGAGGAGTATGAATCGCTGAAGAGGATGGAAGTGGAGTTGCGCTCTTTCCGGCAGATCGGTGGTGAGCCTTATACGCTGATTCCGCTTCCGATGGCTGATAAAGTCGAGGAGGAGGGACGTCGTCTTCCGGCTACCTACGCCAATTTCCTGATTCTGAATGGTGCCGTTCTGCTGCCATTCTATGGAAGTGAGAAGGATGAAATAGCACGGGCTGCATTGCAGTCGGTATTTACAGACAGAGAGGTGATCGGCGTGGATTGTCGTCCGCTGATTCGTCAAAACGGTTCACTGCATTGCGTCACGATGCAATATCCCGACTCATTCGTTTAATCTGATTATAGTATAGAAATGAAAGATCTTTTGAAAATAGGTTTGGTTCAGCAGTCTTGTACGGCTGACAGCGCTGCTAACATAGCGAAACTGCAAGACACTATCCGCAAGATTGCTGCCGAAGGAGCTCAGCTCATCGTTCTCCAGGAACTGCATAACTCTCTTTATTTCTGTCAGACCGAATCGGTAGAGGCTTTCGATCTGGCTGAGACCATTCCCGGACCGTCCACGGAATCGTTCGGCGCGCTCGCCAAAGAACTGGGTGTGGTCATTGTTTTGTCACTGTTTGAAAAGCGTTCAAAGGGTCTTTATCACAACACGGCTGTCGTCATAGAACGGGATGGAACCGTTGCCGGCAAATACCGCAAGATGCACATTCCCGACGATCCTGCCTATTACGAGAAGTTCTATTTCACACCGGGCGATCTCGGATTCGAACCGATCCATACCTCTATCGGAACGCTCGGCGTGCTGGTATGTTGGGATCAGTGGTATCCCGAAGCAGCACGGCTGATGTCGATGCGCGGTGCCGACCTGCTGATTTATCCCACAGCCATCGGATGGGAAAGCACAGACACAGCGGATGAGAAATCGCGCCAGCGTGATGCCTGGACGACAATCCAGCGCAGCCATGCCATAGCCAACGGCCTTCCTGTCGTTTCAGTGAATCGCGTAGGACTGGAAAAAGATCCGTCAGGCAAGACCCATGGCATTCAGTTCTGGGGCAGCAGCTTCGTAGCCGGACCGCAGGGCGAGATTCTCATACAGCTTCCCGACGACAAAGAAGGCACAGCCGTCGTTACCGTTGACCTGCATCATACAGAGACCGTCCGTCGATGGTGGCCATTCTTCCGCGACCGCCGCATCGATGCTTACGAGGGTTTGAATAAAAGATTCCTGAAGAAATAATCAACAAGACACTTTCGATATACCTCTTTTCGTACCCCAGAAACAGTGAACTGCACCCATAAAGTTGGAAGGTTAATAGATAGCGTATTTATATTTAAA
>CAZIVE010000120.1:0-8093 GCA_964542435.1 uncultured Parabacteroides sp. | reverse complement strand
GCCGCCGTCTTTAGAAAAGGAATCAGCCGT
This sequence comes from uncultured Parabacteroides sp., assembly GCA_964542435.1. Taxonomy (GTDB): domain Bacteria; phylum Bacteroidota; class Bacteroidia; order Bacteroidales; family Tannerellaceae; genus CAZIVE01. Next base: position 8,063 of record CAZIVE010000120.1, on the reverse strand, counting down.
TCGACTGGTTCCTTTTTTTGTGCGTATACATTGCTCATATCATAAGTTTCATTTTACTGAACTTTTGTTGTTGTGCATTCGTTTATGGAAAAGAAAGAGTATATTTGTAAAAGAATAAAAACATGAAAGTATGAAAAAGATAATCGGATTTTGTGTTGTAACACTCTTATTGGTTTCAGTTATTCCAGCTAGTGCACAATTGAGATTTGGTGTTAAAGGTGGACTGAATGTGACTTCCGTTAAGTTTAATGAAGATGCACTCAGTAGTGATAATGTCACTGGTTTCCAAGTAGGACCTTCTATTGAAGCTATGGTTCCTTATGTTGGACTTGGTTTCGATATCTCCATTTTATATGCAAGAAAAGGTTCAAAGGTCACTACAAAGGCAGGTGAGAAGAGTCTTAACTCTAACTATGTCGATGTCCCGATCAATTTGAAGTGGAAGATGGGCGCTGGTCCTGCTAAAGTCTTTTTCGCAGCCGGTCCCTATTTCTCATTCCGTGCGGGAGGTGATAATGTTTGGGATGTAGCTTCGGATGTCAGCGATCAGCTTAAAGCAAAGAGTTTTGGTACTGGATTGGATTTAGGCGCCGGCGTTGAACTTTTGAAACATCTGCAAGTAGGAGTTACATATACGATTGGTTTGACTGATAATTATAAAGTCAACAAGCCTACTACTTCGAACACCTCTTACAGTGATCTCGCAAGTAAACCTCATGGATGGTCTCTTGCTGCTACTTACTACTTCTGATTGCTCTGAATGAAATATGTCAATGTTGTTCTCCCATTGCCTTTGGAGGACAATTTTACCTATAGTCTTCCGCCTGCACTCGAGAATAATGTGATTCCCGGGTGTAGGGTTTTAATTAATTTCGGGAAGAGAAAATTTTATACGGCTATTGTTATTCGTGTATTCGAAAGCGACCAACCCTTAACCTTTACTGCAAAGGAAGTCTTTGCTTTGCTCGATACCTCACCCGTCGTTACAGACAGACAGCTCCAATTCTGGCGTTGGATTTCTGATTATTATATTTGCAAACTCGGAGATGTCTATAAAGCCGCGGTTCCTTCGGGTCTGAAGCTGGAAAGTGAAACAATGGTTTTGCGTAAGGATGACTTCGAAACGGAAGAGACGCTTCGTCCTTCAGAACTCACCTTGCTCGATTCTTTTTCTAATGATTCTCTCTTGTCCATTTCTGAATTGCAGAAGCGGACGCATCTTCGTAATGTATTTGCTGCCGTTATCTCATTGATCAATCGGGGAGCTGTTGAGATAACGGAGAACATCAAGGAACGGTTCATCCCGAAAACGGAGACTTTCGTTCGTTTGACTGAATCCTTTCATGATGATGTCTCTTTGAATCAACTAATCGATGAATTGAAGCGAGCACCAAAGCAAGAAGCTGTCTTGTTGAAGTTCCTCGAACTCTCAGAAGCTCCCGATTTTACCCGTGAGGTTTCTAAAAAGGAGTTGTTGCAGGTAACAGGTTGCACTCCTGCTGTTATCAATGGACTGTTGAAGAGAGGCGTGATGGAGTGCTATCAGAAAGAGATCGGGCGTATTCACTCGGAAGGCATTCGTCTGCAAGAGGCCAATGCTTTAACTGAAGTCCAGGAAAAGGCCCTCAATGAGATACAGAAACAATTTCGGGAGAAGAATGTCTGCCTTCTTCATGGCGTTGCATCAAGTGGCAAGACAGAGATTTATATACATCTGATTCAAGATGCCTTTGCCAAAGGAAAGCAGGTACTTTACCTGTTGCCGGAGATTGCGATAACTACACAAATTACCGAACGACTTGAGAAGCTTTTTAATGGGAAGATGTTCGTCTATCATTCTAAGATGACGGACAATGAACGTGTGGAGATATGGAATAAGATGTTGCATACATCAGATTCTTTATTGATTCTGGGTGTGCGTTCTTCCATATTTCTGCCTTTCCACAATCTCGGTCTGGTGGTTGTTGACGAGGAGCAGGAAACTTCATTCAAGCAGCAGGATCCGGCTCCGCGTTATCATGCACGTGATGCCGCTATTGTATTGGCTTCTATGTTCTCGGCAAAGACGTTGCTGGGATCGGCCACTCCTTCCATCGAATCGTATTACAATGCGATATCGGGTAAATACGGTTTTGTAGAGCTATCGGAAAGATTTGGCATCTGTCATTCTCCTGAGATTACCGTGGTGGACATCAAAGAACTTCGCCGGAAGAAGATTATGAAAGATACTCTTTTCTCTCCTCAACTTGTGGATAGCATGCGTGAGGCATTGGATCATGGTGAGAAGGTGATTCTCTTTCAGAACCGTCGAGGTTTTGCTCCCATGATAGAATGTGCCGATTGTGGTTGGATTCCTCGTTGTGACAATTGCGATGTCAGTTTGACGTATCATAAGTTTAGCGATCGATTGGTCTGTCACTACTGTGGACATGTGGAACAAATGCCTAAAGTCTGCCCTTCCTGTTCAGGCACGAATCTCAGAACCATGGGATTTGGTACAGAGAAGGTGGAAGAGGAGATTCATGCGCTCTTTCCAGATGTTACAGTCGGGAGGCTGGATGTAGATGCGGCTCACACGCGTACTGCTTATGAACGGATCATTGCGGATTTCGATAAAGGAAAGACGCAGATCCTTATCGGAACGCAGATGCTTTCCAAAGGACTGGATTTTAACAATGTGCATGTTGTTGGGATACTGAATGCGGATAACATGATGAACTTCCCTGATTTCCGTGCGAACGAACGAGCCTTTCAACTGATGGTGCAAGTCAGCGGTCGTGCCGGGCGAAGAGACAAGCAGGGCGTGGTGATCCTTCAGACTTCCGATCCTGAGCATCCGTTAATAGATAAAATACAGCGGTTCGCTTACAAGGAGATGGTTGCCTCACAACTGGAGGAACGGCGGCTGTTTCATTATCCTCCTTACTATCATCTGATGATGGTCGTCTTGAAAAGCCATGAAATGAATCCACTGAGGGACAAAGCGAGGATTTATGCTGATTGCCTCCGCACAAAACTTGGCGATAGAGTTTTCGGACCGATTGCCCCGGTCGTTTCCCGCGTACAATCTCTTTACATCCTTCATGTCATATTGAAATTGGAGGCATCGTTGTCATATAAGGTAGTTCGTAAGGCATTAGACGACACCTATTCGCAACTTTCCCAATCCTCTGCCATAAATGGCATTCAGATCTATTACGATGTTGATCCCTATTAAAAGATTACTCCGTCTTTGTTGATTCGGCTGTTTTGCTTTCCGCTTTTGCCTTTTCGTTCAGATCCGGATAGCTGATGCGAGTGTGATAAATCTTCTTCAGCATCTCAATAAAGACAGTCTTGATCTCTTCCACCTCTTTAAAGGTGAGAGGCGCTTCTTTCAGCATTCCATCTGAGAACTGACGATCGATGATGGTATTCACAAGCGTTTTCAGATCTTCATCGGAATGGCTTTTCATGCTGCGTGAAGCGGCTTCCACTGAATCAGCCATCATGACGATCGTTGTTTCCTTCGTGGAAGGATTCGGACCCGGATAGGTGAATATCGATTCATCAACCGGGCGATCCGGATATTTGTTCTTGAAAGAGTTGTAGAAGTATTTCGTCTTGCCCTTTCCGTGATGCGTACGGATGAAATCGATGATGATATTGGGAAGTCCGGCTTTCTCTGCTCGTTTGACACCTTCAGGCACGTGGCTGATGATGATCTGAGCACTCTCTTCGAACGGCAGATTCTGATGCGGGTTATAGTTGTCTTGATTTTCTATGAAATAGATCGGATTGCTCATCTTGCCGATATCGTGATAGAGCGCTCCTGTGCGAACCAATCTCGTGTTTGCTCCGATCTTGTCTGCTGCTTCAGAAGCCAGGTTAGAGACTTGGATGGAGTGCTGGAACGTTCCCGGACATGTTTCTGAAAGCTTCTTCAATATTGGCGCATCGATGTTGGAAAGCTCTACCAGCGTAATACTTGAAACGAAACCGAATGCTTTTTCCAAAATGTACACTAGAATGTAGGAGAACATCAGCAAGATGAAGTTGATGCCGAAGTAAAGCATCATCATCCAATTGATTTTGCTGAAGTCTGCGTCCTGGAATATGGAGATACCGATATAGCCGATGGCATACGTCAGGAAAACGAAGAAGGTGCAGCGGATAAGCTGGGATCTTTCGTAGAGATCACGCAGACTGAAGGTGACGACCATGCCGCTGATGATCTGCAGGAACAGAAACTCATGCGGAAACGGCACCATCAGAGAGCAGATCAGTACTGCAACCAGATGTGTGAAGAGAGCTGTTCGGGAATCGAAGAAGGTTCGCACCACGATGGGCACGATGGCATAGGGCAGGATATAGATGTTGAACAGACTGAAGTCTGAGACGATCTCTGTCAGTATGCAGGTGACGAAAATGCAGAATACGAGGAAGAAGGCAAATCTTGTCGACAGTAGCGTTCTGCGGAAAGAGTAGAGATACAGCCAGAAACAGAGCATAAGGCCCAATACGAGGATGAATTGTCCGCCTAAGATAAGGCTGTTGCGCTGTGCACCGCCGGCTTTGGCTTCATGGACGATCTTGAGGGAACGTAGCATGCTGTAGGTCTGCGCATCCACGATCTCGCCACGATCTACAATGCGTTCACCTGCCTGCACCATTCCCTGCGCCAGAGGAATACTGTTGATAATATCTCCCTTCACCTTATCGGAAGTCTTTTCGTCATACGCAACGTTTTCCATCAGATAGTTATTGATGTCACAACTTTGCAAGACACCGGAGTTCAAGCCTCGGGGGCAATTGTCGATGATGAATTCGTAAGCCGTTTTGATGGTGAAGAATTCACTGCTGAATTTGGCGGTGGCAATATTGTTCTTGACCAGATTCACCCTTCCGAAGCCGTTCTTCTGGAACTTGGCCATGTCTTCTGAACTGATGATTCCGAAGGTGTACAGATTATGCAGACTCTTTTCGATGTAATCTCTATAAGATGCGGGAACGTGATTCTTCAACTGGCTGTTGTAGGTGGCATCAAACTTGTTGATCTGCTGTTTCTCTACAGAGGCATTGTATTGAAAATAGGGCTCGAATTGCTTCAGGATGCTGTCCTTTTCTGCTTGTACCTGCGCGTCTGTCTTGTAGATGGGGAAGTCGCTTGGGGCGGTCAATAGGCCATATCTCCATGGCTTTCCTTCGTAGAACTGATAGCGGAACTTTCCCTCACGGGGAAAGAAATAAGCAATCAATATAGCGGCAACAATAAAATAGATACCTGAGTTGATATTGTATTTCTTTGTTCTCATAACTTACGTATTTGAGGCGAAATGTACGTAAAATATGTTTAACATGAGAAAAAAAAGCTCTACTTTTGCCACATTATTATATCCATATACAATCATGACTCAAAAGAAAGTTAGAGTAAGGTTTGCTCCAAGTCCCACGGGAGCTTTGCATATCGGTGGCGTTCGTACAGCTTTATATAATTATCTTTTCGCTAAACAAAACGGAGGAGACATGATTCTCCGCATTGAAGATACCGATTCTCATCGCTTTGTACCGGGTGCAGAGGATTATATTATCGAAGCACTCACTTGGTTGGGAATCAAGTTTGATGAAGGAGTTAGTTTCGGAGGTAAATACGGCCCGTATCGTCAGAGTGAACGACGCGACATTTATAAGAAATATGTTGATCAGCTTCTCGACGGAGGCTTTGCCTATTATGCGTTTGATACGCCTGAAGAACTCGAGGCCAAGCGCAAGGAGCAGCCCAACTTCCAATATGATGCCTCTACGCGTCTTCAGATGCGCAACTCATTGACACTTTCGGCTGAAGAGACAAAACGACTTATCGATGACGGCGAACAGTATGTGGTTCGTGTCAAGATCGAGCCGAACGAAGATATTCATGTCCATGATCTGATCCGTGGTGAAGTGGTCATCAACTCATCGATCCTGGATGATAAGGTTCTCTATAAATCTTCCGACCAGCTGCCGACCTATCATTTGGCCAACATTGTGGACGACCATTTGATGGAGGTGACGCACGTGATCAGAGGCGAGGAGTGGTTGCCGAGTGCACCGCTGCACGTCCTGCTCTATCGTGATTTCGGCTGGGCTGACACGATGCCGCAGTTTGCACATCTGGCTCTTCTCCTGAAACCGGAGGGCAACGGCAAACTCAGCAAACGTGACGGCGACCGTCTCGGATTCCCCGTCTTCCCGCTCGAATGGCATGATCCGAAGAGCGGAGAAATCTCATCGGGTTATCGCGAAAGCGGTTATCTGCCGGAGGCTGTTGTCAACTTTCTGGCATTGCTGGGATGGAATCCTGGAAACGATCAGGAGATCCTGAGCATGGATGAACTGATCCGTCAGTTCGACCTTACCCGCTGCAGCAAGAGTGGAGCGAAGTTTGATTATGAGAAAGGCAAATGGTTCAATCATCACTATATTCAGATGAAGAGCAATGAGGAGCTCACCGAACTCTTCATGCCTGAACTGGAGAAGCATGGCGTCAAAGCCGATCCGGCGTATGTGGCCAAGGTCATCGGAATGATGAAGGACCGCGTTACGTTTGTCAAGGAGCTTTGGGATGTTTCTTCCTTCTTCTTTATCGCACCTGAAACGTACGACGAGAAGACCACCAAGAAACGTTGGAAGCCGGAGAGTGCTGCGCAGCTGACCGAGTTTATTGAGGTGCTCCGCAACCACGAACCGTTTGACATCGAAAGCACAGAAGAGGCTGCCAAGGCATGGATCGAAAGCAAAGGATACCAGCTGGGCAACATCATGAATGCTGCAAGACTCGCTCTGGTAGGAGAGGGAAAAGGTCCTCATATCTTTGATATCACGGAAACATTGGGAAAGGAAGAATCCATTCGACGCATTCAACGAGCAATAGAAATACTGAAGTAATACCGACAACGTATGCTGTTTTATAGTCTGGCCATAGAATTATATTCTCTCTGTGTGGAACTCGTTTCGCCTTTCAACAAGAAGGCGCTTATGATGCGTCTCGGACAGTGGAAGACGAATGGTATCCTTAGGAAGAACATTGACCGAAATGCCAAGTATATCTGGTTTCATGCCGCATCGCTTGGAGAGTTTGAACAGGGACGACCGATGATCGAGAAGATCCGCGAGGCTCATCCGGAGTACAAGGTGCTGCTGACATTCTTCTCTCCGTCGGGCTACGAGGTGCGCAAAAACTATAACGGCGCCGATGTCATCTGTTATCTGCCGTTCGATACGCCTTACCGCGTGCATAAATTTCTGAATCTTGCCAATCCGGCGATTGCTGTCTTCATTAAATATGAGTTCTGGTACAATTATCTGTCGGAGCTGAAACGTCGCAAGATCCCGGTCTATATCATCTCGGCCATCTTCCGCCCGCAACAGCTTTTCTTCCGCTGGTACGGTTTCCCTTACAAACAGGTTCTCTATACATACAACCATCTTTTTGTGCAGGACGAAGCGTCGCGCGAACTGCTGGCCGGACGAGGCATCAGCAATGTCACGGTCTGCGGCGATACCCGTTTCGACCGCGTCATCGATGTGCAGCATCAGGCCAAGGCCATTCCGCAGGTGGAACGTTTCGTGACCGATCCTGACGGAAGGCGTCATCTCACGCTGATCGCAGGCAGTTCATGGCCGCAGGACGAGGAGATTCTGCTCAGCTACTTCAACGAGCATACCGAGATGAAGCTGATCATCGCGCCTCATGAGATCCATCGCGAGCATCTGATGTATATCGAGTCACTGCTGAAGCGTCCTTCCGTACGACTTTCCGATGTCAGGACCGACGAGTCGCTGCTTGACGGTAAAGATTGCATCATCGTGGACAGTTTCGGACTGCTCTCTTCGATCTACCGTTACGGCACGATTGCCTACATCGGCGGAGGATTCGGAGCCGGCATTCACAACACGCTCGAGGCTGCCGTCTATGGCATTCCGGTGGTTTTCGGACCGAAGTATCATAAGTTCAAGGAGGCACGCGATCTGATCGCCGTGGGAGGAGGATTCTCCATCTCCAGTGAGCAGGCTTTCCGCAGCAAGATGGATGAACTTCTTAC
>CAZIVE010000119.1:0-8191 GCA_964542435.1 uncultured Parabacteroides sp. | reverse complement strand
TATTTGCATTGTTGCTCAGTGTGCCTTGTTTGGCACAACAGGATTCCATTATCCCTTTAGATAAGGCCTACAAGCGTGTTTATAACATCACGAAATCAGGCAATTACAAGGTGACGATTGACGGTCGCCTCGATGAAGATTTCTGGACGAAACAAGGCACTTGGTCCGAGCGTTTCGTTCAGGTGCAGCCTTATGTGCAACATATTTCGCCGTCACCCACACGTGTCAAACTGTTTTATGACAACAAATACATCTACGTTGGCGTCTATTGCAAGGACTCTGAGCCGGAGAAGATGAACCGTTTCATCGGAAACCGCGACGATAACAGTCTCGGCGATCTCGTGAGCATCGCCTTCGATACCTATCACGACTTCCGTGCAGCTCCCGAGTTCAATTTGAATCTCGGCGGCAATCGCACTGATCTGGTCGTGACGGATGCTTTGTCGGTTAACCTTAGTTGGAACGCCGTTTGGGAAGCGAAGACGCATGTCAACATGGCCGATTCGTCGTGGACAGCTGAGCTGCGCATCCCGTTCAGTCAGCTCCGTTACAATCAGAAATCCGCCGATGGTGTTTGGGGATTGCACGTACGACGCATCATTCGCCGCAACAACGAGGTGCAGAATTGGAGTCTTATCCCGCTCAAGAACAACGGCCACGTCTTTTCGTTCGGCGAAATGCATGGTATGACCGATCTTCCCAAAGCCAAAGAGTTTGAGATCCTTCCTTACGTCATGGGAAAATATAAGAGTTCGCCATCCATCAGCGGCAGCCCTTATCAGAAGGGAAACAGCTGGGATGGTAATGTTGGACTTGATATGAAGAAGGCGTTGGGCGATTTCACGATGGATCTGACCATCAATCCAGACTTCGGACAGGTCGAGCTCGATCCTTCCGTCATGAATCTTACCAGTATCGAGACTTTTTACGACGAGAAACGTCCCTTCTTCCTCGAAGGAAAACATATCCTCGACTTCTCCAACGGTGATGTGAAAGCGTTCTACACGAGACGCATCGGCGCGACGCCGCATTATAGTCCAACAGGTATTGACAATGTCAACAGTTTTGCTGAGACTAAGGAAAATATTCCGATTATCGGAGCCTTGAAGTTGACAGGAACCAACCGCAACGGCGTTACCATCGGTGTAGTGCAGAGCGTTACAGCTCGTTCGTCGGCTAAGGTGACGCGCGATGGAAGAGAGGAAAGCGAGATTGTGGAACCGCTCACCAATTACACGGTGGCACGCGTTCAGAAGAACTGGAAAGGTAATACGCTTCTCGGTGGAATGATAACTTCCGTCAACCGAAACCTCGAAGGCGAGACGCTGAAGTCGCTGCTGGTCCGCAATGCTTTCACTGCTGGTTTGGATTTTACGCAGTATTTCAAAAACCGTCTCTATTATATTGACGCCAAGGGAATGTTCAGCCAGCTCAATGGCAGCGACGCCGCTATCTCAGTCCTGCAACGCAATGCCGTCCATTATTATCAGCGTGTTTCTTCGCAAAGTTATCTCGGCGTGAAAAATGATCGTGGTTCGCTGGGCGGAACGGGCGGTTATGTGACGATCGGACGCAAAGGCAATGCCAAATGGTTCTTTTCCGAGACATTCAGTTGGCTTTCGCCGGGCTTCGATCTGAATGACGTAGGTTATCTGCCGCAGGCCGATCAACTGTCGAACGTCACTGAGATTGGATTCCGCAAGACCGACACTTGGAAATATTTTCGTCAGAACAAGCTGACGCTTGATCAGACCAATACCTGGAATTACGGAGGGACAGCGACGGGTAATGACATCAAACTTACTTGGTACACGATGACGCTCCGTCGCCTCGAGCTCACCATGTCCGGACAGTATGCCTGGACCTATATCGACACGCGAATGCTGCGCGGCGGTCCCGATATGCGTTACAATAACAGTTTTCTTTCTGATGCTGCGTTCAACACCGATAAAGCGCGTCGATTGGTCTTCACCTTCAAATTCCATTCTGATAACAACTTCGATCATAAGAACAACATCTATACGTTCGCCCCGCTGCTGACGCTGCGGCTCGGCAATCACGTCTATCTCTCCGGAGAGTTCGATTACAAATGGAACGAGGATAATTCCCAGTATGTCTCCACGCTGAATGCCACGCCGCTTTTCGATGCGAGCAAGGTGCTTTCCGGCGATCGTGTCTATCTCATGGGACATTTGCAGCAGAAAACGTATGGTATTACGATGAAGGCTCAGGTCAATATCACGCCTGATTTCTCTATCCAGGCTTACGCTTCTCCGTTCACCTCCATCGCGAAGTTCGATGAGTTCAAGGAGGCTGCTGACACGAAGTCATGGATCGATTCCCGCCGTTACACTGTGATTGATGCACAGAATCTCACTCTCGACGGCACAACTTATACGGCCACTAGCGGCAAGAATAGTTATAAGTTCAGCAATCCGAACTTCAGTTTCAACGAATTCCGTTCGAATCTCGTGGCTCGTTGGGAATATCTTCCGGGTTCGACGCTTTATTTCGTTTGGGAACATACAATGTCGCAGCGTGACAAAGGCTATCGTTCCGGTTGGGGCGACAATTTGGACCGTATGTTCGGGCTTGCCGATACGAACACGTTTATGGTGAAGATGAATTATTGGTTTAATCTATAATAAAAGCTAACTTTGCTGCTGATTAATCTTTCAGGTGAATCACAAACTGTTATTAAATATTGATTATGGAACAAAAGAAATTATCCCGTTCGACAAAAAACAAGATGATTGGTGGCGTATGCGCCGGAGTTGCAGATTACTTCAATGTTGATCCGACGATCGTCAGAGTGATCTATGTGCTGCTTATCTTTCTTTTTGGTACAGGAATCCTGTTGTATTTGATTTTGTGGATCATCATGCCTAAACAGTTGGAATAAGCAATGAACTTTGAACTGACGTCAGCTTTTGCTCCAACCGGCGATCAGCCGGAAGCCATCGCTGCCTTGACGGATGGAATAAAGAGCGGAGTTCCTTTTCAGACGCTTCTTGGTGTGACCGGTTCGGGCAAGACCTTCACAATTGCGAATGTGATTCGTAATCTCAATCGTCCTACCTTGGTGCTGAGCCATAACAAGACGCTTGCGGCTCAACTCTATTCCGAGTTCAAATCATTTTTCCCGAACAATGCAGTTGAGTATTTCGTATCCTATTACGATTACTACCAGCCTGAAGCTTATCTGCCGACAACCGATACCTATATAGAGAAGGATCTTTCCATCAATGAAGAGATCGACAAACTCCGTCTGCGTGCCACAGCCTCGTTGCTCTCCGGCCGTAAGGATGTGATTGTCGTCTCGTCCGTTTCCTGTCTTTATGGTATGGCCGATCCTCGTGCTTTCGCACAGCAGGTAACGCATCTCGAACGAGGTCTGAAGATCGGTCGGGAGAAGTTACTGCATCGGTTGGTGGATGCATTATACATTAATAATAAGATCGAATTCAAAAGCGGATGCTTTCGCGTGAACGGTGATTCAGTCGATATCTTTCCGGCCATCGAAACGTTCGACGGCGCCGCTTATCGTGTGGAATTCTGGGGTGATGAGATCGATCGCATTTCATCCTTCGATCCGATCAACGGTAATGAGATCAGTGAGCAGGACGAATTGAATATCTATCCGACCAATCTTTTTGTCACTACGCAGGATTGCGTTAACCGTGCCATCGAAGAGATCGAGGTGGATCTTGGTACGCAGGTCAACAAACTGCACGCTGAAGGTAAGAACTACGAGGCGAAGCGGCTCGAAGAACGAGTGACCTTTGACGTGGAGATGATTCGTGAACTGGGCCATTGTTCCGGCATCGAGAATTATTCCCGTTACTTCGACGGGAGATCCGCCGGTGAACGTCCGTTCTGTCTGCTTGATTATTTTCCCAAAGACTTTCTGCTGGTCGTGGACGAGAGTCACGTGACCATTCCACAGATCCGAGCCATGTATGGCGGAGATCTTTCGCGCAAAAAAAATCTGGTGGAATATGGCTTCCGTCTCCCTGCTGCCATGGATAATCGCCCGTTGACCTTCGACGAGTTCGAAAGTATGACGCAGTTAGCTATCTATATGAGTGCTACGCCCGCTGATTACGAGTTGCAGAAGAGTGAAGGCATCGTTGTCGATCAGTTGATTCGTCCTACAGGATTGCTCGATCCAGTGATCGAAGTCCGTCCATCGCTCAATCAGATCGATGATTTGATGGAAGAGATTGCCCAGCGTGCCGCTCGAGACGAGAGAATCCTCGTGACGACGTTAACCAAGCGTATGGCTGAAGAACTTACGACCTATCTGACGCGCATGGGCGTCCGTTGCAATTATATCCATAGCGATGTGGAAACGCTCGACCGCGTTCAGATTATGGACGATCTTCACAAAGGGTTGTTTGATGTGCTCGTAGGTGTGAATCTTCTTCGTGAAGGTCTTGACCTTCCGGAAGTTTCCCTGGTTGCCATTCTCGATGCAGATAAGGAGGGTTTCCTTCGTTCCCATCGTTCACTGACGCAGACCGCCGGTCGTGCGGCCCGTAATGTGAACGGCAAAGTCATCTTTTATGCAGACAAAATCACGGAAAGCATGCAGATGACAATCGATGAGACCAATCGTCGTCGTGAGAAACAACTCGCCTATAACGAAGCTCACGGAATTACGCCGCATCAGGCTGTTCGTAACAGTGTCTCCATGCTTGCCGGCAAAGGTAAAGGAGAAGAGGCCAAGGCTTATGTTGAACCGGAAAAGGAACTCGTTGCTGATCCTGTCGTTGCGTATATGAATCGCGAGCAGCTCGAGAAATCTATCGAACGCACCAAGAAGATGATGAAAGATGCAGCCAAGAAGCTCGACTTCATGCAAGCTGCCCAGTATCGTGACGAGGTGGTGAAATTGGAAGAGCTGTTATCCGCCAAGAAAGAATGAATCAGGAGTTGCGGAACTTCAGTGGAGAAATTCCTACACGCTTCTTGAAAAATTTACCGAACGTGCTCTGATCTGCGAAATGCAGCGCCTCAGCAACTTGCTGAACGGTCGTATCCGGCATCTTGAGCATTGTCTTGGCTTCGATCAGCAGAGAGTCGTCGATCCACCGATTGGCAGATTGTCCCGTTTGTTCCCTGAGAATAAGTGAAAGATATTGCGGAGTGATGAAGAGTTTGTCTGCGTAGAATTGAACGCTGTGTTCCTCTTTACCAAATTGGATGATCAGTTCAAGGAAATGTTCGAAAATCTCCTCTTTGCGTGTCAGTGTCAAAGATAGATCCTTGGGAAGAGCACCGTCCGTCATGAGGATATTGGCAAAGTCGAGCATCAATTCGAGAAGGGAGATGAGAATCATTTCCTTTTGGAACGTATGCTTATCAAGATGAGTCAATCCACTGATATGCGTCAGATGATTGTTAAGCAGTGTGAGTTCCTCTTCGTTGAGCTGGTAGTAAGGCTTTTTGATCATCTGCATGTGACTGATGGAGAAGGTCCGGTTTTTTAAAGCCTGTGTGATGGTCTGTATGAAGGTCCTTGACACGGCCAGCATTCTTCCATCCAGATCCTCGCTGATGCTTTTTACACTCAATATGTGCGTAGGAAGAATGGATACGATGGAACCTCTTCTCAGCGTATATTCTTTATAATCGATGGTGATGGTTATGGAACCTTTCAGCACTAAAATCATGCTTAGAGCTTTGATTCGAACGGATTCAGAGTTTACTACAGCCCTCTTTCCAGAGCTCTCATTCCTGTTCAAGCCCACCAGAAATACTTCATCGTTGAAATTATCGACGTCCTTCAGATATGCTGCCAGTTCCTTAATCTCTATGGTAGGTAGATTGACCATTTGCTATATAAAATTTATGGATGACTATTCGATTATCTAAACAAGAAAAGGGGCTTTATTGTTCCCGTCAAATGAAGGAGTCTGCCTGTTTTTGCCTGTTTAAATTGGAGGAAGAAAAGGATTTGTTGTGCCATTGAAATAAATTTTGTCAGGGAAAAGTTTGTAGAAAGCGACGAAACCTCTATATTTGCACCGCTTTTTACGCCCCGTTAGTGTGATGGGAAATTAGAAGCAAGCTAATTTTGAGTAACACAAATTATTTTTAAAAATGAAAACATTTGAATTGTCAGGCAAAAAGCGTGAGATTGTTACTCGCGCAGCCGATCAGAAAAGAGCTTTGAAAGCTCTTCGTAAACAGAACGAAGTCCCCGCAGTTATGTACGGAGGCAAAGAGGTAATCCATATGAGCGTTCCGTTCAACGAAGTTCGTAAATTGATTTACACTCCGGAGATTTACCTTGTTGATCTGAATATTGATGGCACCGTTCATACAGCTATCCTGAAGGAAACACAGTTTGGTCCTGTAACAGACGAACTCCTTCACATCGATTTCTATGAGGTTGCAACGGATAAACCTATCGTAATGAATGTTCCGATCGTTCTGCAAGGTCATGCAGATGGTGTAAAAGCCGGTGGTCAGCTTAACGTAACAATGCGTCGTCTGAAGGTAAAAGGTCTTTATGGCAATATTCCTGAAGAATTGGTTGTTAATGTTGATAAGCTCGCTCTGGGTAAGTCTATTCAGGTTGGTTCTCTTCAGTTCGATGGTATCGAATTGGTTAGTCCGAAGAACGCTGTCGTTTGCTCTGTTTCTGTTACACGTGCCGCTCTTTCTTCAACGACTGAAGAAGCTGCTCCTGCTGGTGAAGAAGCTCCTGCCGCTGATGCAGCCGCTCCTGCCGCTGATGCAGAGACCAAGTAATTTGAGTTTTAATTGATCTTATATAAGGGAAGTGCACCACTACGATGCCCTTCCCTTTCTTATTCATAACTTTCATGAAATATCTTATCGTCGGTCTTGGAAACGTAGGAGAGGAGTATTGGGGAACGAGGCATAACATAGGCTTTCGTATCGTGAATACTCTCGTCGAAAAGGAAAATGCCACCTTTACAGAGGAACGTTACGGTGCAGTGGCTCGTTTGCGGATCAAAAATTGTGAGGTGATCATTCTGAAACCCAACACGTACATGAACCTGAGCGGCACTGCCGTCCGCTATTGGATGCAAAAGGAAAAGATTCAACTGGAGAATATACTGGTTGCTGTTGATGATTTGTCGTTGCCGTTTGGAACTATCCGGATCAAATCGAAAGGAAGTGACGGTGGACATAACGGTCTTAAAAACATCACTGCTATGTTAGGAACAGACGGTTTTACAAGACTCCGTTTTGGACTCGGCAATGACTTTCCACGCGGTGGACAGATTGATTATGTCTTGGGACATTTCCCGGAAGATCAGGAAAAGATTCTTCCGGATCGCTTGGGTATTGCCATCGATGCCATACGCTGTTTCTGTCTTTCAGGCGTAGAGAATGCGATGAACCAGTATAACAATAAATAGGGACAACATGGAAGAGGTCAGAATTGATAAATGGATGTGGGCCGTTCGTATCTTCAAGACGAGAACCATCGCGGCTGATGCCTGCAAGAAAAACCGTGTCTCCATCAAAGGGATGAACGTAAAACCGTCTCACATGATTCATGTGGGCGAGATAATTGAGGTACGTAAGCCGCCGATCACCTTCTCCTTTAAAGTTCTTGCTTTGACGGAGTCCCGAATGGGTGCGAAACTGGTGCCTGGATTCATGGAGAATGTGACGCTACCTGAGCAGTATGAGATACTTGAGATGAACCGTATTTCGGGATTTGTCAATCGTGCTAAGGGTTTGGGCCGTCCGACCAAGAAGGAACGTCGCGATATGGAGCAGTTCATGCAACCGGATTTCTCTTCTGCCGACGACTTTAATTTCGAGACAGATTTCGTTGATGACGACGAAGATCTGGACGAGGATGATTCCCAAAAGTGACTTCTCTGTTAAGAATACCTACAAAAAAAGAATGTGCCTCGCAGGAGACACATTCTCGTATTATAAAAAATCCGCTCAGTAGAGAACCTAAAATCTAAACCTTAAAAAACTAACCATTATACATAACCTATTATGAACGAACAGAAATGAGCGGATCGTTAATGGATATCACCAAAGACGATAAATACAAGTAATCCAAGGTTGAAATCCTAACATCTTAATGTAACGTCTAAACAAGTCTTTTGCCATAAATATAATTTCTAATTATGTTTTACAGCAGCAAATTTACATAGTTTTGTCTTTCTGTCTTCTGTCTCTATCCAAAAAT
>CAZIVE010000118.1:0-8250 GCA_964542435.1 uncultured Parabacteroides sp. | reverse complement strand
CAGACAGTAACAGATAAGAATGCATAACGATTCCCAAGATTCATTAGCATACTCATTATTGCTATTCTTTCGGTTTTTAAGTACTTTTGTAGGATTAAAATTAAACGACCAATTATGAATCTTAAAACTATTGTAATGGTAGCGTCGATGATCGCACTTCCCGTGATGGCACAGGAAGAGAAGCCGGTTTATCTCGATACCAACAAACCCATCGAACAAAGGGTGGAAGATGCGCTCCAACGCATGACACTGGAAGAAAAAGTGGCATTGATCCATGCACAATCCAAATTCAGCTCCGCCGGCGTGCCACGCCTCGGTATTCCCGAGAACTGGATGTCTGACGGCCCTCACGGAATCAGAGCTGAAGTGCTTTGGGACGAATGGTTTGGAGCTGGATGGACCAGCGACTCCTGTACAGCTTATCCCGCTCTGACCTGCCTCGCAGCCACATGGGATCCTGCCATGTCTGCACTCTATGGCAAGAGCATCGGTGAAGAGGCTCGTTACCGCAAGAAGAACGTTCTGCTCGGACCGGGCGTCAACATCTACCGTACGCCTCTCAACGGACGTAACTTTGAATATCTCGGCGAGGATCCGTTCCTCACCTCTCGCATGGTGGTACCATATATTAAAGGTGTACAGAGTAACGGCGTTGCTGCCTGTGTTAAGCATTTTGCACTTAACGACCAGGAATTTAACCGCGGCACGGTGAATGTCAACGTGGACGACCGTACGCTCAACGAGATTTATCTTCCCGCTTTCAAAGCTGCTGTGCAGGAAGGTGGAGCATGGGCAATCATGGGCGCTTACAACCAATACAAAAACCAGCACTGCTGTGAGAATCAGTATCTGCTCAACGATATTCTGAAGGGCAAATGGAAGTTCGACGGCGTAGTCGTATCCGACTGGGGCGGCGTTCACAACACCATGGAAGCTATCAAGAATGGTATGGATATGGAATTCGGTACCTGGACCAACGGTCTGAACTGGGGAGCCAGCAATGCGTACGACAACTATTATCTGGCCAAACCTTATCTGGATCTGATCAAACAGGGCAAGGTGGGAACCGATGAACTCAACGACAAGGCTCGTCGCGTACTCCGTCTTATCTTCCGCACCAACATGGCCAAAGAACAGCACTATGGATCGTTTGCCTCTCCCGAACATGCTTTGGCAGGCCGCACGATTGCAGAAAATGGTATCGTCCTTCTGCAAAACAACAAGAATCTGCTGCCGCTCGATCTGAAGAAATACAAGAAGATCCTCGTGGTTGGGGAGAATGCCACCAAACGCATGACCATCGGCGGCGGTTCTTCTTCATTAAAGGTAAAGAAAGAGGTTTCACCGCTGGAAGGTATCCAAGCCCGCATAGGCAATGACACCACCGTGACATACGTTGAAGGATATGCTTCACCGGCCGTTGCCGAACAGGATGTCAAAGGTGCGAAAGCCCAGGTACGCGAGATCAATCTCGATGCCATGCGCGAAGAGGCTGTCAAAGCAGCGAAAGAAGCAGATGTAGTTATCTTCATCGGTGGCCTCAACAAGAACGAAGGCCAAGATAGTGAAGGTGCCGACCGCAAAGGTTTGGAACTCTCTTACGGACAGGATGCACTGATCAGTGCACTGGCTGCGGCCAATCCTAATCTGGCTGTCGTCATCATCAGCGGCAACGCCGTATCGATGCCTTGGGTAAAACAGGTTCCTGCCATCGTAGAAGCTTGGTATGAAGGTTCAGAAGCCGGCAATGCTCTGGCAGCCGTACTGATGGGTGACGTCAATCCTTCTGGTCACCTGCCTTTCACCTTCCCCGTAAAGCTGCAGGATAATGGAGCTATCGCTCTTGGAGCCTATCCAGGCACAGCTGAACAGGAGACGTATAAAGAGGGTCTCTTCGTTGGTTACCGATGGGCTGACAGCAAAAAGATCAAGCCGCTCTTCCCGTTCGGTTACGGATTGAGCTATACGACATTTGCCTGGAGCAAACCGACCGCCGACAAGAATGAGATGTCAGCCGACGGCACGATGACCTTCAGTATCAATGTCAAGAACACCGGCACACGCGAAGGCAAAGAGTTGGTTCAGCTTTATGTCAGCGATCTCAAATCATCACTGCCGCGTCCTGTAAAGGAACTCAAAGGCTTCAGCAAAGTCACTCTCGCTCCGGGCGAAGAGAAGACTGTCTCCATTACTATCGACAAGGCTGCTCTGAGTTACTACGACGACACGAAAGGCGAATGGATTGCAGAACCTGGCAAATTTGAAGCTATCTTTGCAGCGTCTGCTACTGACATCAGAGGCAAAGTGCCTTTCGAACTGAAATAATACATATTATAAGAATATACGAAAATGAACAATTGGTTTGAATGTAAAGTATCTTATCAAAAGATGCAGGAGAATGGAATGCAAAAGAAAGTGACGGAACCTTATCTGGTAGACGCACTCTCTTTCACAGAGGCTGAAGCCAGAATCATCGAAGAGATCCGTCCGTTCATCACGGGTGAGTTTACGGTGACCGACATCAAGCGTGCCCGTTTCTCCGATACCTTCTTTAATGATAAGGGTGATCGTTTCTATAAGATCAAAATCTATTTCATCACACTCGACGAGAAAAGCGGGGCAGAAAAGAAAACGGCAGCTCAGATGCTGGTGCAGGCAAGCGACCTGAAAGATGCTATCAACGTCTTCGAAGAGGGTATGCGCGGCACGTTGGCAGACTATCAGATCGCCATGGTCACAGAGACTCAGCTGATGGACGTCTTTCCTTTCGATCCCAGTGCAACGCCAGGCGAAAAGTTGAAACCTAAAAGCCAGGAAGAGCTGATCGCCGAACAGAAAAGAGACGCAGCAGCAGAACTGAAACAATCATGAGTAGTATAACGGACCATATAAAAGAAATGCAAGCGTCGCTTCCCAAAGGAGTGACGCTTGTCGCAGTATCCAAATTTCATCCTGTCGAAGCACTTCAAGAGGCTTACGATGCCGGACAAAGGATATTCGGAGAGAGTCGGGCACAGGAACTTTGCGCCAAACAGAAGGTGATGCCTAACGACATCGAATGGCATTTCATCGGTCCGCTGCAAAGCAACAAGGTCAAGGAGATTATCCCGTTCATTTCCATGATCCAAAGCATCGACACCGTCAAGCTCCTCAGCGAAGTAAACAAACAGGCAGCTCGATGCAATCGCGTAATCAGCGTTCTGCTGGAAATGCATATCGCTCAAGAAGAGGCAAAACACGGATTCAACCACGAGGAATGCGAAGCGTTGCTGCATAAGGATGTGCTGAACCAGCTTTCCAACGTTCGCATCTGCGGACTGATGGGCATGGCGACCAACACCGACAACAGTGATCAGGTACGCAAGGAGTTTCACGGACTTCACGACTATTTCCTCGAACTGAAAAACGGCTTCTTCAAAGACGATGACTTCTTCAAGACGCTTTCCATGGGCATGACGCAGGATTATGATATTGCCGTAGAAGAGGGAAGCACGATGATACGTGTCGGAACGCACATCTTCGGCGAACGACAATATTAGAGATTCTTACATTATTAATATTTGGAGATGATACCAATTGATAATTTTATATCTTTGTACGTCAACATAAAAAACGACAGAAAATTATGATCGATCTTTCTACTAAATACGCCGGATTGACATTGCGCAACCCGTTGATTGTCGGAAGTTCCGGACTCACAAACAAGCCTGAAAAAAACAAGGAGTTTGAGAAGGTGGGAGCTGGAGCCATTGTTCTGAAGTCCCTTTTCGAGGAACAGATAGAAATGCAGAGTGACCAACTAATGGGTCAAAACGACTATCCCGAAGCTAGCGATTACATCCGCGGTTACGTGAAAGCCAATCAGGTAAATGAATATATCGAACTAATCAAGAAGACGAAAGCTCTCTGCTCCATTCCGATCATCGCCAGCATCAACTGCTACAAGGCAGACGCATGGATTGATTTTGCCCAGCAGATTGAAAGTGCCGGAGCCGACGCTCTAGAGCTGAACATCTTCTACATGCAAACCGATATCATCTATGATCACGATGCTGCCCGCAAGCTTTATTCGTCCATCATCAGAAGAGTGAAGGAGGCCGTCAAGATTCCTATCATCATGAAGATCGGCAAATATTTCAACAACATTCCCGCTATGGTGGATCTGATGAAGACTAACGGAGCCGATGGCGTCGTACTCTTCAACCGATACTATCAGCCCGACATCGACATCAACAAACTACAGATCGTATCAGGGAACGTGTTTAGCAGCCATTCCGATTTGAGCGACACTCTTCGTTGGACAGCCATCGTATCTGGCAAAGTACAGGGAATCAGCATTGCCTCCAGCACAGGCGTCCAGGACTGGGAAGATGTTGTTAAATGCCTCCTCGCCGGAGCAAGCGCGACCCAGCTTTGTAGCACTATCTATACACACGGAAACGAAGTCATTCGTCAGATGCTCGTCTGCATAGAAGAGTGGATGCAACAGTCTCACTATAGTTCACTCGCCGACTTCCGTGAGAAACTGAACTACGCGAACTTCGCCGACGCTTCCAAATACGAGCGTTCACAGTTCATGAAATATTTTTCGAATAGAGACTGATTTTTATCACGAGTTTGCTTTTCTTTAACTACATAGGTGAGCAAAAACAAAATCATATTTGTTTCTGCTCACCGCTTTTATTATCTTTGCAGTCCCAATTCTTAATAGGTTAAACAAACATGATTTTAGTCAACAACTTGGACGTCCAGTTCGGGAAGCGTATCCTCTTTCAGGATGTAAACATGAAATTTACACCGGGCAACTGCTACGGCATCATCGGTGCAAACGGTGCGGGGAAATCAACCTTCCTCAAAGTGATCAGCAAACAACTTGATCCAACCAGAGGAACCGTTACGTTAGGTCCCGGAGAACGCCTCTCCGTATTGAGCCAGGATCACTTCGCGTTCGATCAGTACACCGTCATCAACACCGTACTTATGGGCCATGAGACCTTATGGAAAGTGATGAGTGAAAAGGATGCGATCTATGCGAAACCAGACTTCAGCGATGCCGACGGCATCCGCGTTTCCGAACTCGAAGAGAAATTCAATGAGTTAGACGGATGGAATGCTGAAAGCGATGCAGCCAGTCTGCTCAGTGGTCTGGGGATCTCTGAAGATCTCCACTATTCGCTGATGAAAGACTTGAGCGGTAAGCAGAAGGTGCGTGTGCTGCTAGCCCGTGCACTCTTCGGACAGCCCGACAATCTGTTGCTGGATGAGCCCACCAACGACCTCGACCTCGATACAGTTGGATGGCTGGAGAATTATCTCTCCAACTTCGAACACACGGTCCTTGTTGTCAGTCACGACCGTCACTTTCTCGATTCAGTTTGTACACATACCGTGGACATCGACTTCAACAAACTTACGATGTTCGCAGGCAACTACAGTTTCTGGTATGAATCCAGTCAGCTGGCATTGCGTCAGATGCAGAATCAGAACAAGAAGGCTGAAGAGAAGAAGAAGGAATTGGAAGAATTCATTCGCCGATTCAGTGCCAATGTGGCAAAATCAAAACAGACCACCAGTCGCAAGAAGATGCTTGAGAAGCTGAACATAGAAGAGATCAAACCCTCTTCGCGCCGTTATCCCGGCATTCTCTTCTCACCTGCCCGCGAAGCAGGCAATCAGATTCTTGAGATTAAGGGATTGACGAAGACAGTGGAAGGCAAAACACTTTTCCGCGATCTGAACCTCAACGTGGAGAAGAATGACAAGATCGTATTCATCAGCCACGATCCACGCGCCATGACGGCTCTCTTCCAAATTCTCAACGGCGAGGAAAAGGCTGATTCTGGAACATTCCAATGGGGACAAACCATCACCACGACCTACCTCCCACTCGACAACTCGAAATATTTCAACTCAGACTTCACGCTGCTCGAATGGCTCACACAGTTCTCACCTGACACCAATGAAGTGTTCCTCAAAGGTTTCCTTGGAAGAATGCTTTTCTCGGGAGAAGATCTATCAAAGAAGGTCGGCGTACTTTCTGGTGGTGAAAAGATGCGTTGCATGATTTCCCGCATGATGTTGACCGACGCCAACACCATCATCCTCGACACACCAACAAACCACCTGGATCTCGAATCCATCCAGGCATTCAACAATACACTGCAAGCCTTTAAAGGGAACGTACTCTTCTCAAGCCACGACCACGAATTCATTGAGACCGTCGCCAACCGTGTCATCGAACTGACACCCAACGGCAACATCGATAAAATCATGGATTACGATGACTACATCACCGATCCGCTGGTGGCAAGCATGCGCGAGAAGCTGTATAACAAATAGCAGAAATGAAAAAACGTATCCTGTTTCTGCTGGCGATATTCTTCGCCTGGCTGCCTGTATTCATCATTCAGAAACCTGCCTTCATGCTCTACAACCATGCATTGGCGGCAGGAAGTTCATTTATAGACTATCTGATGGTGATACTGCACGGTCTGAAACTGGATCTCACTGTAGCAGGATATCTCACCTGCATTCCTCTACTTCTCATCCTCGCTTCGGCATGGTTGCCCGGGAACTGGCTCAAAAAGACGCTGAAGATCTATTTCATTTTAGCTTCAGTCATCATCTCGGCTATCTTTGCTGTGGATGTGGCACTCTACAGCTATTGGGGATTCCGACTTGACGCAACACTTTTCTTCTATCTCAAGTCACCGGCAGATGCCATGGCAAGTGTGCCCATTGGAAAAGCAATCGTACAGATCATCGTATTCCTGCTGTACGCATTTCTGATCAGCATCTGGTTTATCCGCATCATCCTGCCACTCGCTCCAGAGAAACTGCCAATGAACAGGATCCTGAGCAGTATCGTCATTCTTCTCTTGGGCGGCGGAATGTTCATTCCCATCCGTGGCGGCATCACCACTTCCACAGCCAATGTGGGAATGGTATACTTCAGCGACCGCCAGTTTCTGAATCACTCTGCCATCAATCCCTGCTTCAGTCTTCTGTCATCGTTGAGCAAAGAGGAACGATTCGCCGACCAATTCAACTTCTTTCCTGAAGCACAGCGCAAAGCCATCTTCGATCCGCTCTTTGCATCCGCAGACACATGCAGCCGGGATACATTACTTAACACGACCCGTCCGAATGTTCTCATCATCATCTTGGAAAGCTTTTCTGCAAACACTGTCGAAGCGGTCGGAGGTGAACCGGGCATTACACCCAATCTGAACAGACTGAGCAAGGAAGGCGTGCTCTTTACCAATATATATGCCAACTCGTTCCGCACAGACCGCGGATTGGTTTCGGTCTTGAACGGTTATCTCGCCCAGCCCACGACTTCCATCATGAAATATCCATCGAAGAGCCAGTCGCTTCCATCCATCGCAAAGAGTCTCGACGAACTTGGATACACCTCGGACATGCTTTATGGCGGCGATATCAACTTCACCAACATGAAAAGCTATTTCTTCAGTTCCGGCTACAGCAAGATTACGTCCGACGTCAACTTCCCCATCGGGAGCCGTCTGAACAAATGGGGCGCTAACGATAACTACACGTTCAATCATCTCTACGAGGTGATCAAAGACAGACAAAACGGCGGGAATTGGATGAGCACATTCCTTACGCTCAGCAGTCACGAACCGTTTGAAGTTCCTTTTCATCACTTGAAACATCCCTATCTGAATTCCGTGGCCTTCACCGACAGCTGCATCGGGCAATTTGTGAATAAGGTCCGCCAGCTTCCGCAATGGAAGAACCTGCTGATCGTTTTCATAGCAGATCATGGTTATCATTATCCGGAAAGTCTGACAGATTTTGAACCTCGCCGCTTCCACATTCCGATGCTTTGGATTGGTGGAGCTGTCAAAAATCCGCGTGTCATCGACACCTTTGGCAATCAGACGGACCTTGCCGCTACACTCCTTCATCAAATGAACGTCTCCGCTTCGTCATTCCGCTTCAGCAAAGACCTTCTTGATCCCTGCGTGCATCACTTCGCATTTTACACCTATCCCAATCTCTTCGGCTTTATCGATGCAGCCGGCGTTTCAGCCTACGACAACGAGAGCAACAAAACGCTTCTCAGCAATCCTTCTCAAGGAGACGCAGATCGTATCAGCAAAGGCAAAGCCATTTTGCAAACGCTATACGACGATATGGGAAACAGATAGCATTTCCGTAAACATCGTGACCACTATTTAGAAACTTTTAAACCTGCAGAAATGCATGACAAGGGCTGTTTAGGAC
>CAZIVE010000117.1:0-8329 GCA_964542435.1 uncultured Parabacteroides sp. | reverse complement strand
TAATTATACATCTCGTAACTATCACCGGAGCTGGTTACAGCGTAGTGGATAGAGACGACCGTTGAGTGATTCTGAATGTATTCCAATGCATTGCTCTTGGTGATAACGCTTGTACCGCCACTGCTGTTTGTATCAGCAAGTCCGTCGGATGTTCCGTAGTTGATGCTGTAGCTATAGGCTAATGTGTAATTGTCTTTGGTGAGCAGATCACTGAAGTTGGATTTCGGCGACATCATGACGGTGTATCCGAATCTTTCAGGGTTTGAGCAGGCAAGAGATTTGCTCCAGGAGGACTCTGTAATGGTCTCTGTTGCAATTTTGCCGCTTGCATCATAATATTCCACTCTTACATCGGCAAGAGAAAGAATATCCGGAGACAGATTGACATTATAATCGAATGTGACATTTCTCGATGTCGTTTCTTTCTTATCGTCATCACCGCAGGCTGCCAGTACCAATACTGACAGAACCATCATCATCATAAATAAACCGTGAAGCTTTTTCATTTCTGTGTTGTTTAAAGTGTGGCTGCTTTGATAAAAAAGAAAAGCAAGAAACTGCGCCTCTTGCTTTTCCTTATCCATTTATCTTGATTCGCAGCTTCGCTGCAAAGTTACTACATTAAACTTCTCATTCCAAATAACCAACGGGTTCTTCACCTCTCTATTTTACCTGTTCACCGATCCGCCGACGATGTCGAGCAGTTCGTTGGTGATGGATTGCTGACGCGTCTTGTTGTACTGGAGCGTCAGATCGCTGATCAGGTCGTTGGCATTGTCGTTGGCTGTCTGCATGGCAAGGACGCGAGCGGCATGTTCGGAAGTCGAAGCATCGAGTAGTGTCGTGTAGATGTCCATGTGAAGCATCTTAGGAAGCAGTCTCTTCAACAGAGAAGAGACGCTGGGCTCGAAGAAATATTCGGTCTGCTTTTCGTCGGCCTCTTTCTTCTGGAGAGGCTCCATAGGAAGCCACTCACGCGTGGTGAGGATCTGACGACCGCGGTTCTTGAAGTGGTGATAGATCAGTTCCACCTTGTCGATTTCTTTGTCTTCAAAAGCCTTCATAAGCTTGTTGGCAAGCTCTTCTGCGGATGCAAAGGCAGGATGCACGCCAATCTGCATGAAAGTTGTGTCGGCAGAGAAACCGGCTTTTACAGCACTGTCTGAAACCTTCTTGCCGACAGGGTAGATCTTTACCTCCGCTCCTGTCTGCTTATAGAAGTCGATACGCGCGTTCAGTTCTTTCCAGATGTTTGAATTGAAGGCGCCGCAGAGTCCGCTGGATGATGAAACAGGGATGATGGCCACACGTTTCACTTCTCGTTTCTCCAGATAAGGAGATGAGAGATCATCCTCACCCGATGAAAGCAGATTGTCGAGCAGCGATCCGAGGTTCGTCGTATAGGCAAGCGTATGATCTGAGAGGCCTTCGGCATGATGCAGGCGGGATGAAGATACGATCTTCATCGCCGACGTGATCTTCTCGGTGCTCTTGACAGAAGCAACACGCAGTTTTATCTCTTTCAGTGACGCCATGATATTATTGCTTGAATCCTTCTGCGATCTTAGCTGCCGTTTCCTTCAGCGTTGCCTTGATCGTGTCGTCTATCTCGCCCTTCTGCAGATGGTCGAGCACATCGCTCTGATGGGTTCTGCGCATCTCCTGAAGGAACATCTCCTCAAATTCTCTCACCTTTGTCACGGGCACATCGCGGAGCAATCCGTTTGTACCGCAATAGAGAATGGCAATCTGTTCACCGACAGGCATAGGAGAATATT
Organism: uncultured Parabacteroides sp.; assembly: GCA_964542435.1. Lineage (GTDB taxonomy): Bacteria > Bacteroidota > Bacteroidia > Bacteroidales > Tannerellaceae > CAZIVE01. Next base: position 6,551 of record CAZIVE010000117.1, on the reverse strand, counting down.
GCGGCTGGATGAGCAGCTGTGCGTTCTTGCGGCCTTTATCGATGGTGAATGCGGTTACAGGATCCATATCTCCACCGAACTTTGAGAATGCCTCCAGTTCGCGGAACTGTGCCTGATCGATCTTCAATGTACCTGCCACCTTCTTCATGGCTTTCAACTGTGCGTTACCACCGACACGAGAGACGGAGATACCAACGTTTATAGCCGGACGGTTGCCCTGGTTGAACAGATCCGTCTCAAGGAATATCTGACCATCGGTGATGGAGATCACATTGGTCGGAATATAGGCTGCAACGTCGCCTGCCTGAGTCTCAATGATGGGAAGTGCGGTCAGTGAACCACCGCCTTTGACTTTATCCTTCATCGATTCCGGCAGATCGTTCATCGTGGCTGCCACATCATCCTGATTGATGATCTTAGCGGCACGCTCGAGCAGTCTGGAGTGCAGATAGAAGATATCGCCCGGATAGGCTTCACGTCCTGACGGACGACGCAGAATCAAAGACACCTCACGATAGGAGACGGCCTGTTTGGAAAGGTCATCATAGACGACCAAGGCATCGCGGCCGCTGTCGCGGAAGTATTCTCCGATGGCTGCACCGGCAAACGGTGCGTAATATTGCAATGCTGCAGGATCGCTGGCGGTTGCACTTACGACAACCGTGTAATCCATTGCCTTATGTTCTTCCAGACTCTTTACCAATGCAGCTACTGTAGAGCCTTTCTGACCTATGGCTACATAGATGCAGTAAACGGGCTTCCCGGCTTCGTAGTTGCTTCTCTGGTTGATAATCGTATCAATGGCGATACTAGTCTTACCTGTCTGGCGGTCGCCGATGATCAGTTCACGCTGTCCACGTCCGATAGGAATCATGGCATCGATGGCTTTGATACCGGTCTGCAACGGTTCGTTTACAGGCTGACGGAAGATGACGCCCGGTGCTTTGCGCTCCAGAGGCATACGGCATCTTGAACCTGTAATCTCACCTTTTCCGTCGATTGGATTGCCCAGCGGATCGATGACACGTCCCATCATACCTTCGCCCACATCGATAGAGGCGATTCGTCCGGTACGTTTCACGGTGTCGCCCTCTTTGATCTGGTCGGTCGGTCCGAGCAATACGGCACCCACGTTGTCCTCCTCGAGGTTCATCACGATGGCTTCCATACCGTTGTCGAACTGAAGTAGTTCGTTCGACTCAGCATTGTCGAGCCCGTAGATACGGACCACGCCATCGCTCACCTGCAGGACTGTACCCACCTCTTCGAGTTTGATGTGTGTGCTGATTCCTTCCAGTTCCTTCTTCAGGATGGCGGAAACTTCACTAACTTTTATTTCGTCCATAATCTTTATACCTTATTATATATGTCAATCTCGAGTTGACTGCTCATATCGCTGAGCGTAACTCTTTCCGGATATCCTCCAGTTCGGTTTTGTAGCTTGCGTCGATACGGCTGTTGCCGATGCGCAGGCGGAAACCTCCCAGCAGTTCCGGAGCTACACGTCCTTCAAATTCGATCGTGTTGCCCGTCTCTTCGTTCAGTTTTGCTTTCAGATGCGCTTCGGTCCGAAGGTCAAGCTTCACAGGTGCGCTGAATTCCACACGAGTGATCCTTTGTTCTTCTCGATAGAGTCTGATGAAGCTGGTTGCCATGAACGGGAGGCATTCTTCGCGGCGTTTCTCGACGGTCAGATGGATAAAGTTTTCGAACAGCGGATTCACTTGAATGCCTCCGGCTTCCTTGAGCAGGCGTTGTTTGTCGTCCTTCTTCACCATCGGATTTGAGAGAATGGTCATCAGTTCGCGGTGGTTCATGAAGCTTTCGCGGAGCATTTTCATGTTCTCATAAACTTCAACGGTGGCCTCTTTCTCCTTTGCGAGGGAATAGAGTGCACGAGCATAACGCGAAGAAATCTCTCCTATCTCCATTTTGATTACGATTTGCTGAATGTCATTTCATCGATCAGTCGGTTGATGACGCGTTTCTGTTCCTCGTCTTGTCCGATTTTCTCTCTGATTACTTTCTCGGCGATAGCGATACTCAGGTCGGTTATCTCGCTGCGTACCTCGCGCATCGCCTTTTCCTTCTCCTCACCAATTCGACGAGTGGCTTCAGCCACCTGTAATTGGGCTTCGGCAGCGGCTTTTTTGCGAGCTTCGTCGATGATTTGTTGTTTCTCCTCAAGCGCTTCTCTTCTGATGGTGTTCTGACCTTCGCGTGCTTCGGCCAGCAGTTTGTCACATTCAATCTTGATGTTGGCAAGCTGTTCGTTGGCTTTCCGTGCGGATTCAAGAGAGCCCTCGATGAATTCCTGGCGTTTCGAAACAGCTTTCACAATGACGGGGAAGCCATAGCGTGCCAAGATCACAAGGACAATCAAGAAGGACAAGATCATCCAGAACAGAAGTCCTGTGTCGGGTGTCAGCAGTTCCATGCTTTATCTCCTTTCGGATGTGGGTTTAATCGAACAATGCAAGGAAGCAGACAACGATGGCGAACAGTGCAACACCTTCAACCAATGCGGCCATGATCAACATGTTTGTACGAATATCACTACCGGCTGATGGTTGACGGCCGATGGCCTGAACTGCACCGTTACCGATGTTACCAATACCAATACCTGCGCCAATAGCTGCGATACCTGCGCCAATAGCAGCTCCTAATTTTCCAAGACCTGCGCTTGCGGCTGCTGCTTGTAACAAAATTGTTGCTAACATAAGACTTTTAAATTTTTTGATGACTGCCGTTTCTCTTGACGTGTCCGTCTCTAAGCGTTGCAGCTGTCATCTTTAGTTATTGATTATTATTTATTTCGTTTCTAACTTTTTTTGAATATTATTCAGGATGACGTGCCAGTCCGATATAACTTGCTGACAGTATCGTGAAGATATAGGCCTGCAAGCAGGCAACCAAGAGCTCCAGCAGATTCATGAATATCGTGAAAATGACGGAGATGACAGTCATGCCGGCGTTGATGGCAACGCCCATCGTTGCTGAAATAAACACGAGGCTTGTCAGCGCAATGATAATCGTGTGACCTGCCATAATGTTGGCGAAGAGTCGGATCATCAGAGAGAAGGGCTTCGTAAACACACCGAACACTTCAACCAGAGGCATCAGTGGCAACGGAAACTTCAGGAACAATGGCATGTCAGGCCAAAATATGCTCTTCCAATATTTCGCCGGAGCGAACAGATTCACGGCTACGAATGTACACAATGCCAAAGTCATGGTAATCGCGATGTTTCCTGTGACATTCGCTCCGCCGGGGAAAATAGGAATCAGACCCAATAGGTTGTTCAGCAGGATGAAGAAGAAGACAGTCAGCAGATAAGGTGAGAATTTCTCATAACCTTTGCCGATGCATTCCTTAACTACGCTGTCGTTCACAGCCATTACGCACCATTCCATTGCTCCGATAAAACCTCCCGGTGCTTTTCCCGGATGCCGTCTGTACCAATTGGCAGTGGTCAGGACGATGATAAGCAGGATCACGCAGGCCAAAAGTAAGCCGCAGACATCCTTCGTCATAGAGATATCGAACGGACGGATCTCGGCTCCTGTGGCGTCTTTCTCCACCAGCTTGCCTTTCAGTTTGCCCGTAGTGGAGATATAATAGCCGTCATAGCTTTTCCCGTCGGTTATCTTCTCTGACGAGAAGAGATCCCAGCCTCTTGCATCTTTTACGATGACTGGCAGCGGAACGCTTACTTCCTGACCGAAGATCTTCGAGATATGCCATGAATAGGAGTCCTTAATGTGAGAGAATACCATCTCCTGGACATTCACCTGATTCTCTGCTTTCAGTCCTATTGCTGACAGCAACAGGACGAACATAAAAAAGAGTCTCCGCAGACTGTCTTGTCTGCCCATTGTTCGTATATATTGTCTCATTTGTTTTTCATTCCTTTCTTGACGTACATGGTCATTGCTGATGTCTCGTAAATCAGATTGGCTAAGTAAACCAACATGATGCAAATGGCGAACGACATCATGTGATCATGGAAGTTGGCTGCATAAAGCCAGATAAGAAGCAACGTCATAAGCATCTTGTAAAACCTTACTGTCATATAGGTGATAACGATATGCGCATCGCCTTTGATCTGTACGTAATAGTAAAGTGTGACGAAGGCCACTATGCCCATGATAAAGAAGAAAACGGGTATCAGCGGGAAGAAAGGGAACCAAAAGTTGGGTAATAGGTATCGAAGTACAACCTCTCCTACTATAGCCAAACCTGCGTTTATTAAAAAATCTCTTACTACCAGTTTGCTGATTACTCTTCTATTCATGCCTTTTTCTGTTCAATGCATACAGTGATTACATCGTCTTTGACCTCTACAAATCCATCTCTGACCTCCATCTCTTTCGTTTCGGTGTCCGTCTCATAATGGATTTTCCCCTCTTTCATGGCTGCAATGAGCGGCGCATGATGAGGAAGCACCTCAAAACTCCCGCTGATGGAGGGGAAAATGGCACTCTTCACCTCTCCTTCATAGAGAACTCCTTCCGGTGATATGATGTTCAGTTTCATTATTAGTTAGCCTGATTCTTGAGTTTCTTACCTTTCTCAATGGCATCCTCAATCGTTCCTACGCTCAAGAATGCCTGTTCGGGAACGTCGTCGCATTCGCCGTCGAGAATCATCTTGAAGCCGCGGATCGTGTCTTCGATAGACACTCTTACGCCGGGAATACCTGAGAACTGTTCAGCCACATCAAACGGTTGCGACAGGAAACGTTGTACACGGCGTGCACGATTGACCGTCAGCTTATCCTCGTCTGAAAGCTCTTCCATACCGAGGATGGAGATGATATCCTGCAACTCCTTGTTGCGTTCCAATATCTGTTTTACACGCTGAGCCGTTTCGTAGTGCTCCTTCCCGACGACGAGCGGATCGAGGATTCGGGATGTGGAAGCCAGCGGATCGACAGCCGGATAGATACCCATTTCCGTGATCTTACGGTCCAGCACGGTAGTTGCGTCCAAATGGGCGAAAGTCGTTGCTGGCGCAGGATCGGTAAGGTCATCAGCCGGAACGTAAACAGCCTGAACAGAGGTGATGGAACCTCGGCGTGTGGAGGTGATTCGTTCCTGCATGGTTCCCATTTCAGTAGCCAATGTGGGTTGATATCCGACGGCTGAAGGCATACGTCCCAGCAATGCGGAAACCTCAGAACCGGCCTGAGTGAAACGGAAGATATTATCAATGAAGAAGAGGATGTCGCGCGTCTCGCCTTCCGGAGCGGAGTCACGGTAGGATTCTGCCACTGTCAGACCGGATAAAGCCACACTGGAACGTGCTCCAGGCGGTTCGTTCATCTGACCGAAGATCAGCGTGGCCATACTCTTTGCCACTTCGTTCTTGTCTATGAGTGAAAGATCCCAATGTCCTTCGTCCATACTCTTCTTGAAAGCATCGCCATAGCGGATAACGCCGCTGTTGATCATGTCTCGCAGCAGGTCGTTGCCTTCACGAGTACGTTCGCCGACACCGGCGAATACAGAGAAACCATGGTTCATCTTGGCAATATTGTTGATCAGCTCCATGATGAGCACTGTCTTTCCGACACCGGCGCCACCGAAAAGTCCGATCTTGCCGCCTTTGGAATAAGGCTCGAGCAGATCGATAACCTTGATGCCCGTGTGAAGCATCTCGCGGGTCGTGATCAGTTCGTCGAATTTCGGCGGTTCACGATGTATAGGAAGAGCGCCTGTGCGATCCAACTCCGACATTCCGTCGATGGGATTGCCCGTGACGTTCATTAATCGACCTTTATCTTGGTCTCCAACCGGCATGGTGATAGGCATCCCGTGAGAGACAGCATCCATTCCGCGGCGCAGACCGTCGGTTGAGTCCATAGCAACGGTGCGCACGGTGTTTTCACCGATATGCTGCTGCACCTCTACGATCATCAATTTCCCATCGGGTCGTCTGATCTCCATGGCGTCGTGGATACGTGGAAGAACGATCTTCCCTCCTTTCTCTTCGAAATGAACGTCCACGACCGGTCCGATGACCTGAGATATAGTTCCTTTAATGTCACTCATATTCTTCTTTTATAAACAATCTACAATATTACAACTAATAGGGTGTAAAAGTTCAAGGCTGCAAAGTTAATTAGCTTTTTTCACCAATCTTGCCTTTTTATTTGCAAAAAATTAATATTGAGCGAGAAAAGTGTCCTTTTTGTTCCCAAAACAGGTAGTACAAGAAAGACGGATTTTTCATTTCACCATGTAGTCGCTGCGCGCCAACATGGTGCTTCTAAATAAAACATCATCTTCGATGAAACGTTTGGAACCTCGGATGAGGTTCTTTTATTAGAAGCGCTATGTTGGTGAGGAACGCAGTGACGAACTACTTGGCGATAGGATCAATGTGGATCGAGAAGGATGATTATGGGATCAAATAATTTTTAACCACGGTCAAAACAATTTTCAACCATGGTTAAAACTTTCTGGCACTATAGTCAAAATAATTTTTAACCTGGGTTAAAATATTTCTTTACAAAGACCTTTCGACATTTTCTTAATAGGAAACGTTT
>CAZIVE010000116.1:0-8342 GCA_964542435.1 uncultured Parabacteroides sp. | reverse complement strand
CAATACAATGGTAATGTGCTGATCCAGCAGAGAAAGGCACAAAACCAGATTGAGGAGGCATCTCTATATGAAGCGTACACAAAACGCAAAGATTTTGCAAATCAAAAATGAAACCTTGGTGGTCGGAATCGACATCGGGAAAGAAAACCACTTTGCCAGAGCCTTTGATAACAGGGGGATAGAGTTAGCCAGGCTGCTAAAATTCAGCAACACCGCCCAAGGATTTGAACAACTGGACCGGTGGATGCAAGACACCTGCAAGCAGCAAAAAAAGACAGAAGCCATCACAGGCTTTGAGCCCACAGGACATTACTGGTTTACCTTGGGAGACCACCTCAAGGATATAGGCCATAAACTGGCCATAGTCAACCCGTTCCATGTCAAACGAACCAAGGAACTCGATGACAACAGCCCCACCAAGAATGACCGAAAAGATCCGAAGACCATCGCCATGTTAGTGAAAGATGGACGTTACCGGGATGTGTACATACCGGAAAACATCTATCAGGAACTAAGGGAAGCGGTGGAAGAAAGAGAACGGCTGCAGGAGCGGCTGAATGCTGTCCACAACAGGGTCATTCGCTGGCTGGATATCCGGTTCCCGGAATTTCAACAGGTATTCAAAAAGTGGACAGGGAAAACAGCGCTGCTGACACTTAAAACGTTTCCAACGCCGGCCATGGTTATAGAGGCGGGCGAGGACAAAATACTGGCAACATGGAGAACATCCATAAAGCGATCCGTAGGCAAGAAAAGAGCGCAAGCGCTGGTAAAAGCAGCGGTAAGCAGCATCGGCAGAACCAACGGTAATATAGCCTCACAAGCCGGCCTGCAGAACCTGCTGGCAGAATACGAACTATACCAAATGCAGTACGAACAATTAGAACAACTGATGTGGGAATTACTGCTTCAGGTGCCCAACGCAGTCAAGCTTCTGGGTATCAAGGGAGTTGGGTTGGTTACGGCCACAACTTTTGTCGGTGAAATCGGAGATATCCACAGATTTGAGGACCCGCGTCAGATACAAAAACTGGCCGGTTGTAACCTGGTAGAAAACAGCTCCGGCAAGCACAAAGGAAAGACCACTATCAGTCGCCGGGGGCGGAAGCGATTACGACACGGGCTTTTCATGGCCATGATAGCCATCCTGGGTAAAAATCAGGAATTTCGGGAACTACACCAACGCAACCTGACAAGAGAGAAGAACCCGCTAAACAAGATGCAATCCATTGTCGCCCTCTGCGGCAAACTCATCCGGATATTCTTTGCCATTCTGAGTAAAGGCGTTGATTACAATCCGGAGAAGATGATGGGAGATATTCAATACTCGGTGAAAGCGGCCGCATAAAGACCCTGAACCCTGAAAAAGACGTAGAACACTGAAAACCACATCGTTACCAAATGGAGAGTGCCGCAGCCATTCAAGACGAAGATGTGAATGCTTTGAAAATGTTATCCACAGAATTTAGCGCACCTTGAAAACGGAGAGCCGGGACAGTCAGGTTGAATTACACCATAAGGGCATAGACCCAGCTTAGGAGCATGACTGACGTTCCACCTCTTGGATAGGCAGGACGAAGGAATTTAGGGCGAAGACCCAGGAAGACATGGGAGGTTTGCTGCCGGGAGACGATGTGGAATCCCACTGGCCATGATAAAAAAACATGCGGCCTTGGGTTAAGTTACACATCACTATCCAGATATACACATAGATGTAATATCCAAGAGGTAGGCTGTCCGAACACAAAGTGAAAATCTGAGAATAAAGAAGATATTTAAAGATAATCGAAGTATATTAAGGGAGGTCCTTTAGATATGGACAATGAACAAAAACTCGAAAAGTGGTCATCTATGGATACTATAACAGACTATCTTGGTGTAAGCCGCGAAACAGTGCTGCAATGGATTAGTAACCGTAATATGCCTGCGCATAAGGTTGGTAGGCTTTGGAAGTTCAAGATCTCCGAAGTTGACAAATGGATTCGTTCCGGTGGTGCAGCGGAGAATTCGTCAGCAGAGGAGGCAAAGGACCGTGAGTAGGACAGCCGAAAGCTTTTCAAAGCCGAAGCATGATAAGATCATGAATATCCTTGCTGAGGCTACTGGCGGCAAAAGCTATAAAGCTCATAAGTATCCGATTGACTACGCTGACCGTCCATCGATCGATTACGGCGATAGTGAGATCATTTGGAAAAGAAGAGCTGAAACTACCCAACACAGGACCTATGTCGATCTATTAGGACTCAGCAAGAAGCTCGCCTCGCGCGACGACCAGATTCTCAGCTATTTCTTAGACGGTTCTCGTAGGGTTTTCAAGGTGGATGACATCGCGTATGTGCAATCCGGTGGTCGTAGCATCATTTACCCTGTGATCGCAGGACAGATCGGTGTCGGATGCTGCCACCGTGTTAATAAGAAAGTCGTTCCGGTCCAGTTAAAGCGCGAGTTTGTTTTGTCCATGCCGGATGTAGCTGATGCAGATGGGAAACCCGGCTTCTGGCCTGCCACGGCAAAGAAATTAAGTGAGTGCGATGAATTGAAGAGGTTAGGTATAGAGTTTGCCGCAATTTTGCCATATAAGACATCCAAGAACGATGATAAAAAGTTTGAGGATCGTGCAACGGCTTGTGTCCAGGACAGAATGATTGAAAGTGAGAAGAAACTAGTTGCTGAGCTTGTGCGAGAGGGTAAGCTCAATCAGAACAATTATCTGGTTAAAGATGGCTCACTGGAGTACAGACCAACCAAGGAAGATAAAGCCGATAAGAAAAGGTACCAGACATTCAAAAATAACTACAATTGGGTGATCGGTGTGTCAAAGAATTTCAATCCGGAAGTCTGCGAGGATATCAATGGCAAGCCCAATCCAGGATTCATCGCTGATTTGCCTCTTTACCACCGTACCCCTGTGGCAGAGTACGAGAACCCGATGCTGGGCGACATCAAGTTTGCTGTTTGGTACATCCGTCTGCGGGATAAGGAAAAGACCCGGACCCCATTTGACGGGGTCCTAAAGGTCGAGAAAATCCTCGTGACGGAAGAAGAAATCGAAGTCGGCATCGACAGCGAACAAGTAGATACACTGAGCGCTTACCTCATAAACGAGCGTAATCCTGTTTGTTATGGCTCAGATCTCCGATGGGCTAACCACATCTACCCCATATACCTGACTGAATCTTTTGTAAAATCGCGTTACTTAAGCGCTGAAAGCTTTTTGCATCTATTTTAAGGAGGATCAAAAATATGAGCAAATTAATTGGTCGCGTCCTGGCTACTGAGAAAAGCCCTACTACCATGGATGAGTTTAACTTCTGGACGAATTCGGACTTGAAACTCCACGCGTTCGATATCGTAAAGGTTGTGCATATAGAGGGCTCTTATACGTTCGGTGTAATCGAGAACATATCACACATAACGGATGCCCAGAGTTTCTTGACGAATTTCATCTCCAGTGACTTTGGCGATGTTGATATAGATGAGCCTACTCTGCGTGTTGGTATGAATTATGCCAAGGCTAAGGTTTCCTTCAACAGCAAAAACCTGTACACCCCTGTACATAACAACGCCAAGGTATATCTCGCTACAGCTGATGAGATCACGACAGCTCTCGGGCTGAAAGGGATTCAAAACCCTCTGGTATGCGGATCGCTAAAGATGTATGAAGGTACTTCTGAAGAGGTCACCCTCCCCGTGTTTCTGAATTCAAAGTTCCTCCTGGGACCGGAAGGAGCACATCTCAATATTTCTGGTATATCCGGGCTTGCGTCGAAGACTTCCTACGCAATGTTCTTGATGAAAGCCATACAAGATCAGTACCTGAAAGCCGATACGGACGATAGTGTGGCTTTTGTCATTTTCAATGTTAAAGGAAAAGACCTGATGGCAATAGACCGTCCAAATGACTTCTCAACCGACAACCCTGGCGAGAAGGAGCGGGTCCTTGCAGAATACAAAGCGCTGGGTTTGTCTACAGAACCGTTCAAGAATGTAAAGTACTACATTCCATACACGAGTAATACATCGGCCAAACAGAGTACATATCTATCCATAGACGACGTAAAGTCATATACGGAGTATGGGCAATTAAAGAAGTTTAAGTACTCATATGAGGATGATAAAGAGAGCCTTGAAATGCTATTTGCCGATATTGATGACCCGCAGCAGACCATGGAAGCGATCATTAGCAAAATCATTGACGATAACGACCAAGATTTCGGCGGTGGGCGTGTCAATACGTGGACTGAATTCAGAGAGAAAGTCGATGAACTCTCCCAGCGGTCGCAGCCAGCGGGGCGCGGTAGCCAACAACGGGTTTCCAATGAAATCTCGGTGCTCAGCTGGCGGAAGTTCAAGCGCATTATCAATAAAGCCACCAAGAACGATGACATGTTTGCCAATCGCCCTGATCCAAACAAGCATGAATGCCGCCTAGCTGACGAACTAAAAAAGATACGTGAGAATGAAGTGTACGTAATTGATATCGCCAAACTACCTGAAGACAAGCAGGCATTTGTCTTTGGTGACGCCGTCCGGACCATCTACAACTTGAAGTTGGGAGAGTATGACGCCGAGTCCGGAGTTGAGCCACCGTCACGAATTATTATTTTCATCGATGAGCTTAACAAGTACGCATCTAAGGAGATACCAAAGTCGTCACCTATCCTACGGGAAATCCTTGACATCACGGAGCGCGGTCGTTCTCTGGGGGTTGTCCTCTTCGCGGCAGAGCAATTCCGTTCTGCAATCCATCCGCGCGTGACCGGCAACTGCGCTACACACGCGTACGGCAGAACCAACTCTATAGAGACATCGACGGCTGATTATAGAAGCCTTCCAAGCACATACCAGAACATGCTGACGCGCCTCGAGCAAGGTGATTATCTGGTTCAGAACCCCATCTTCCGTTCCCTTTTGAAGATCCGGTTCCCCAAGCCCATTTACAAGCAGTTCAAGTAAACCGAGGGGATTGAGAGATATGAAAGACTACGTATTTGGCGCGAACATCCTTGAAAACCTTACAACAGGAATGTACCAGGACTCCAAGGTAATCTACCGCGAGTATATTCAGAACGCCTGTGATCAGATCGATAAAGCCGTAAAAGATGGGATTTTGAAACAGGATGAAGGCACCATTAAGATATGGCTAGATCGTGATCGGCGCACCATTGTCATTGAAGACAATGCCACGGGTATTCCTGCCGCCTCTTTCCAACAAACGCTAGGAAATATTGCCGACTCCGACAAGAAAATCGGCGAAGACAAAGGATTCAGGGGTATCGGTAGGCTGTGCGGCCTTGCGTATTGTAAAGAACTTGTTTTCATATCGTCAGCCAAAGGCGAGGACACTGTGTCTTTGATGGTATGCGATGCCAAGAAGATGCGGGGGCTTATAGACGAGAATACGCGTGGCAAGAAGCACACGGCAAACGAAGTGCTGAATGCCATCAATCGTTTTGAACAAAAAAAGACAAACGATATTGATTCGCACTTCTTTCGGGTGGAGTTGATCGAGATCAACCCAGAGAACACTGACCTACTCGATTTTCAGCAGGTCAAGGACTATCTGTCGTTCGTCGCTCCGGTTCCTTACCAGAGTAGCTTTTATTACCGAACCGACGTTTACAAGCATGCTCAGGAACTCGGTGTTAAAATTGACGAATATAATATAACACTTGATGGGGAGCCGATATTCAAGAAATATACAACTATACTGAAAGACTCATCGACGGGAACAAAGTATGACGATATTTTTGGTGTCCACTTCCAGGACTTCTATAAAAACGGAGAATTGTTCGCGTGGATGTGGGTCGGTGTATCGAGGTTCCAGAAAGCTATCCCGAAGATCAATCAGATGCGCGGTCTACGATTGCGTAAAGAAAACATCCAGATTGGTGGTGAGGACGCACTCCAGAAGCTATTCAAAGAAGACCGTGGCAACAGCTATTTTATCGGCGAGGTTTTCGCTGTGAACAAGGATTTGATCCCCAATTCACAGCGCGACTATTTCAATGAGAATCCAGCCAGAGCTTATTTCGAGCGTGAGCTGCGAAGGTACTTCAATGAAGAACTCCACAAAATCTACTACAATGGTTCCGCTATAAACAGCGCATACAAGAAAATTGACACGTACGAAAAAAAGAAAGCTGAATTTAACGAAAAAGATACAGCAGGCGTTTTTATCGATAAGGTGCATCGCGAACGCGAACTGAAGGTTGTTCTTGAGTCAAAGAAGGAAGCGGAGATCGCCCGGGAAAAAATCGAGAAAATGAAAGATAAGGCCGATGGACTGATGCAAAAAGTCATCCAACGGATTGAAGTTGAGCGCCCCAAACCGGTAATTGCGGTAGTGGTGCCACCTGTAAAACCGCCGAAAGATGACGACGAGGAGTCTGAAAAAAGCGGAATGTCTCGTCGTACAGACAGGCTTTCACAATATAACAAGGCAGAGCGCAAGCTTATTTCAAAGATATTTAGCATCATTACTTCGGTAACTGACAGCAAAACTGCTGAGATGATTATTAGCAAGATCGAGGAAGGACTTCAATGAACCAAAAGATACTATTGATTGAACCAAATTACAAAAACAAATATCCGCCCATGGGTCTCATGAAGTTGGCTACCTATTACCGCAACCGAGGCGATGATGTCCGATTTTTCAAAGGCGATCTCAAAGTGTTTGCAGCCAAGCTGTTGTGCGAAGAGTTTCTGGCGGAGGTGAAAGACCCTAAGCTGGGAAAGCACGTACCCAAGTTCATCGAGCATATTAAGACAGGCAAATTCGCTCCGCTCGACGCGATTCCTAATTTCAGGAATAGTGAACAGGACGTGATCCTAAAGGAATACCGCCTTCGTTATAGAAACGGCAAGTTCCCGCAGTTTGATGTTATCGGGATTACTACCCTGTTCACATTTTACTGGCGGGAAACGATCGACACGATCAACTATGCTAAAAAGTTCTGCTCGGAAGATGGAAGGATCATCGTGGGGGGAATCGCCGCGAGCATTTTACATGATAAGATCTTTCAAGAAACCGGGATTGACCCTTTATGTGGTCTCCTGAACAAACCAGGCATGTTGGATACCGATAGCGAATACATCATCGACGAACTGCCGTTGGATTACTCTATCCTAGAGGAGATTGACTATCAGTATCCGGTTAATAACGCCTATCTGGCGTACATGACGCGAGGTTGCCCTCGCAAGTGTGCTTTTTGTGCTGTCCCTAGCCTGGAGCCGGAGTACAAGGATTATATAGGGTTGAAGGAACAAATCAGGCTGGCCACTGAACGCTTTGGTCCACAAAAGAACCTGCTACTCATGGACAACAACGTTTTTGCCTCGAAGCATTTTGAAAAAATCATCGATGAAATCAAAGAGTGTGGGTTCGAACGAGGTGCTACATACATCCCAGAGAGCGAATACAACATCGCCATTAAAAACATCCGCGAAGGATATAACGTGCGGGCCTATACTAGGAAGCTCATCAGGCTTTATGACCGTATTTCCGATAGACTTTCGGAGGCAGAGCAGGCAGATTTCTATCTGGAACGCGAAAAACGTAACCTACTCTATGCGGAAGTGGCAAGCCCGGATGCGATCATCGAGTTTGATGAAAGAGCGCGCCCACTCTATGAGAAATACTTTAAACCTATCAAGCGTATGCGTATTATCGACTTCAACCAAGGCGTAGACGCTCGTCTTGTAACCGAGAAGAAAATGAAGAAACTAGCCGAGATCAACATCCGCCCGCTTCGGATTGCCTTCGACCACTACTCCATGAAAGACACTTATGAGGCAGCAATTCGCACAGCAGTAAAGCATGGTATCACGGATCTGTCTAATTATCTGCTTTATAACTTTGAGGACGAACCGGACGATCTGTATTACCGCATGAAGATCAATATCGACTTGTGCGATGAGCTCGGCGTGACAATTTACTCCTTTCCAATGAAGTTCCACCCCATTGACGATCCCAAGTACTTTAAAAACCGCGACTACATAGGCAAACATTGGAACCGTAAGTTCATCCGAGCGGTGCAGGCTGTTCTCAATTCAACGAAGGGTAAGATAGGCCGCGGGAAGTCCTTCTTTGAGGAGGCCTTCGGAAAAGATATTGACGAGTTCCATAAAATTCTATGGATGCCTGAAGCATTCATAATCCACCGCTTCAAGTATAAAGATAATCTAACTGCCGAGTGGTGGGAGAAATTCAATAGCCTTGATGAGATGCAGTTGAACAGACTTAAAGCAATCGTAGCAGTAAATGTGTTTGATGAAAATATAGCAACTGGTGATCCATCTATAGACGAGGTGTTGAGGTACTATCAAGTAAGGCGTGACCC
>CAZIVE010000115.1:2974-8370 GCA_964542435.1 uncultured Parabacteroides sp. | reverse complement strand
TTTTGGCGGACGATCATTCGGCAAGTTCCAGTATCTCGATGATTGGACTGCTCATCGTGCTCGCTTCCGGACTCTATTATGCCATTTATCTCGTAGCTGTCAACCAAATGAAAGTTCGGAATATGGGCAGTCTGGAACTCACATTCTACGTAATGTTATTCGGACTTTTCTTCCTAATACTGATCGCACTCATTTTCGGTCATGGAATCGGTGAGATAAACAGCGCTTCTTCCGCTTTCCACCTCTTGTCGTTAGCTCTGGTATCAACGGTTTTCTCGAACATCACGCTCATTCTTGCCATCAAGCGGCTCGGTTCTACACGAACCGCTATCATGGGAGCTTTTGAACCGCTCACAGCGGTTTGTGTTGGCATTCTATTCCTTCAAGAAGAGATAACGACTTTGTCCGTTTTGGGAATCATCGGCATCATTGCGGCAATCTTGCTGCTGGTCTATACAAAGAGATGAGCCGAATTTCTTCAGGGACATTCCCGTTGCATAGATCTTCAGCATTCATATCGGACGGACATCAAGATTCTTCGTACGTCACAAATCCACGCCGATGCTGGCCATAAAGCAGCCGGTATGGGCAGCGTCGAAAGCATCGTGGCTGATGTTTGCTATGCCGATATCGTAACACATGTCAACGTAGAAGTTCTGGAGAGAAAGTCCACAACCGATTCGCAGACCTCCATCAAAACGACGGAAGAAATCATCGGAGAATGAGTCTGTGGCCTGCCTTTGTCCGTAGTCTTTGACCTGGCCGCCTACACCACAGGACAGGAATCCTCCGAAATAAGGCTGGACAGCGGTTTGATCATCGACGAAATATTTATACTTGACAACAAAAGGAAACTCCAAATAATTCAGGTCATACGTAAACTTCTTTCCCTCATAATTGCCTTTGCCGCCCTTTTCAATATAGGAAAGTCCACCTTCGAAAAACACAGGGGCATAAGATGAAAGCTGCGTTCCCGCTACAAAACCGACATTCAATCCGCCCATTGCACTACCGCCATTCAGATACTGATCATCGGAATGGACAGTCGCCAGGCTGAATCCCGTTCGAAGTCCGAAGTAACTTTCACGATTATATTGATACCAACGGAGATCGGAATTTCCATTGAAACGTCTTTGATTTTCGTAACGATTGCTCTGTCTTGGAGGTGGCGGAATACTTCCATAGCCATATCTTCTATACTGTGCCGAAGCTGGAAGGACGAGGATAAATCCTAATATAACGCAAAGCAGATACATTCTTTTCATGGTTGCATGGATTTTTAGTTTTATTTATTTCGTATTTATAGACCGATTTCCCGATGGTTGGTTTAAACATGCGTCGCGAATCAATTTTGTTTTTTCATTCCTTTAACCCAATTGCTTTGCATTGCCCCTTTTGAAGCAAACGACTCATTGTACAATTGCTCCTTTAATGAAAAGACTTTAGTTGGAATCAAGAAAAGAAAGACGTCGCCACTCAACCACATGAGAGGCGACGCCAAAATAGGTCCTGATTATTTAATACAATATCTAAATCTAATTGATTTTTCTCAAATCAACTATGTGAATCTGAACCACTAATACAATACTCTATAATGAAAAAACAATAAGCATATCTGATTTACGGTTACAAAGTTACAGTGATGCATCAGCCACCGCAAAAGATTTACAATCAAAAAGGAGTACAGACAACTATTGGTTGACAGACCATTACGGATTAAATGGAGGACAATGACAGAAAGAAGGTGTGCAAATCCTGATTTTCTCCTACGATCCCGAAATGCTGGCGTATTCGGGCACGAAGCTTTTTCACTCCTTCCGTAGAGATGTCGAGAAGAAGAGATTCCTCCTTGATCTTGAGGTTGAAGAATTGCAGATAGCAGAAATCTATTTCACGCTCTGTAAGATCCGAGGAAGCATTCGTCAGATTATTGAAAAAGTCGGGGTAAATCTTGTCAATCGTCGAATGGATATCTCTCCAATCCTTCTCAGTCAGGATACAGGAACTGCCAAAGACAGGCTTAGACAGTTTCTTGATTTTAGAATAGATCGGCGTCGAAAGAAACATCTTGGTGTGCAGATCATCGATCTCTTTGCGAAGCGGATCAGTCAGTTTGCTGTGAGAGACTCTGAGACTTTCCAGTTCATTCTGTTTACTACGCAGATCTTCTGAAAGACGAAGATAAAGATTCTCTTTCTCCAGAATCTGCTGCTTCTTTCGCCGGATACTGATATGATAAATCATCAATGTGAGAATACAGAGAAACGCCGATGCAGTTCCGATATTCATCCAAACGAGTGTCTGAGATTTCAGATGTGCATTCTCTGCAGCTAGCGTCGTATTGTCGTACCGCTTCTCAGTCTCCATGATATTCGTGCGGTTTTCGACTTTTCTTATGGAGTCGAGCATCGCATCATATTGTTTCATTTTCTCGAAAGCATCTTTATAATCGCCCTTTTGTTCTGCGATAAGATACTTTTCCTCCATAATACTCAAAGGCGTATGAGGATTCAACATCCTCAAATGCTCTGCATGCTTCAAGGCGGCTTCAGCTCCTTCGATGTTTCCCTGTGACCGAAAAATATGCGCCAAAAGCACATAGTTCGTGGCCTTATCCAATGAATCCAGAGAGATGCCTTTATGGACATAAACCTCTGCCATGGAATCTTTGCCCATCAGAGTATAAATATTAGCCAAAGCATTATACATAATAGGAATGCGGACCGGATCTCTCAGGCTATCGGCAATGACCTTTGCTCTTTCCACCAGCCGAAGCGCTTTCTGAAATGAATCGACCTCTGCATACATGTGACCGACATCTTTCAATGCATTGCAATAACTGCCCATATTGTTCGCCAACCTGAAGTACTTTGCAGCGTCTGCATATTTAATGCCGGCATTTTTATAATCATTATCTTTCAAATAAAGATTGGCAAAATAACTACAGATATAACCGGCCTGATTATATTCCTTGTCCGTGATGGCTTGACTGAGGGTTGCAATATAGACATGTGCCGCTATGCTATTGTAATTCGCAGTAGCCAAGGATCGACCGTAAAAGAGTCCGATACGTGCTTTTTGATAGCTGTTGCCATATTTGTTGGCCCACTTTGCCGCACGATACAACTGAAAAGGGAACGGGAGTTTTTCATACAATCGATCGGCTGCATTACTGTATGCAAGACACCAGCGAGCGAGCCAATAGTCATTGAGCACCTCCGGCAACTTCACCTTTCCGAGTACGACGAGCGCACTGTCAGGCATGGAATCCTGTAATAACTCACCTTGTATAATTAAACGCTTCTCAGCCCTATGTGTATCACATCCAGTCAACACAAGGCAGAAAAGGAAAAAAAACACTATGTTCAAAAGCTTTCTCATTCGCTTGCGAAAATAATAATAAAATGCTTACACACAAATAATAACGGGATCCATTTTACTAAAGAATTGTGAAAGGATAGAATTTTAAATACCAATGAGAAAACAAATCCGCCTCCCTCGTTTGGGAAGCGGATTGCCGTCATAACTTTGGTTAATAAAAAAACTCAATCTAATCACACGCTGTATTTATTTGTGCGCTTAAATGACAATAGAAGTTATACTTACTTTCTCCTTCTTTGTTATGCCAAAATTACTCCTATCCATACAGTCCGACAACTAAAACGCATGAAAAAAGGAGGACAAAGTACTGCTGATTGCCAAACGATTAGCAGAAAAAAGGAGGACAAGCCTATAATAAGGGGACTTTTTACGACCTCTTTTCAACGGACTGCTTAAACAGTTTTGTTAACAGCAGTGATTTAATAAAAAAACAGAAAGATGCGAAGCCTTTGTCAATAGATGGCTTTGGCGATCTGATAAATACTTTCGCTGGCCATCATTGAATAGAAATGGATACTGGGAACGCCGTGTGCGATTAAATCCTTGCATTGGCTGATGCCCCATTCCACGCCGACAGCACAAACCTCTTTATCATCTTTGCATTTACGCAATTCCTGGGCGAGAGGTTCCGGAATATCTGTGCGGAACACGCGCGGCAATACGGTGAGCTGACTCTGGAAAACGACAGGTTTGATGCCTGGAATAATCGGTACGGTGATACCGATTGCACGACACCGCTTTACGAAATCGTAGTACTTCTGATTGTCGAAGAACATCTGCGTCACCAGATAATCGGCACCATTGTCCACCTTCATCTTGGCATACCGAAGATCCGATTCCATGTTGGGCGCCTCTTCATGCTTCTCGGGATAGCAGGCCATGCCATAACGGAACGGTGTTTCGTTGGGCTCGAAGTGCGATCCGTCGAGTGCGATACCGACGTTGAAGTTGTTAATCTGCTGCTGAAGATCCGTGGCATGTTCATGATAAAGTTTGGGATCCAGCTCGGGATCGATGGTCTTTACATCGCCGCGGAGCAAGAGCAGATCGAATACACCCAAAAAGTTAAGATCGATCAGTGCATATTCCGTTTCATCCTTCGTGAAACCTTTGCAGATGATGTGAGGCACGGCTGTAATACCGTACTTGTTCTGAATGGCCGATGCGATGGCTACTGATCCCGGCCGCTTGCGCACATTTACCTTCTGAAAAGTTCCGTCAGGTAAAGTCTTATAGATATTCTCGCTGTGATGCGACGTGATATTGATATATTTTGGATCGAACTCACGAAGTTTGTCTATGATATGAAACACCTTCTGAATGCTGTTCCCCTTTATCGGCGGCAGAATCTCAAACGAGAAGGCCGTGCTTTTGCTTCCTTTGATCAGATCTATTACGCTCATTTACTCTTTTCCTTTTTTTTCTTTGCAAAGTTACGATTTAATATCACACGGCGTTTCTCGCTTACGATTGTTCTCACTTATATTACTCTATCGTGACAGTCTTTCTATCGGCGGTCCAGCTTTCCGATACAATCAGAATCTGATCTTTCGGAAGCTTTGTAGTAATGTCGATTGTGATTTCACGCTTATCTTCCGGCATCAGCGTCACATAATTGTCGGAATAATGGACAGGCAGAATACGTTCGCCCGTATTCTTGTCGAACACCTTGATACGATTGAAGAAGGAAACGTGATCATCAGCTTCGAAGTTTACTTTTCCGGTGAAGCCATTTTCATCGGCTTTCAGCGAGGCTGTGATTTTCGACTGAGACTGTGGGAGACGCGACAACGTGGTGTAATCTCTTGTCTTCGTTGTCAACCAATAGATGTTGGTCGTTCCCGAAGAGAGTGCCAGTTTAAGGAAATAGACGCCGTCCACATTTTCCGGTGCAGGAACATCGAAAAGCGGTTCCACGGTGTTGGCCTTCGCATCCGTCTTGATTTGTTTTTCCCAGATTATTTTGCCGTCCAAATTATACATGCGGGCGATCACCGTCTCGCCATTGTGATCAG
>CAZIVE010000115.1:1188-2874 GCA_964542435.1 uncultured Parabacteroides sp. | reverse complement strand
GCGCCGCACCAGAAACAGAGACTCGGATGATTGCGGATCATCTTGACCTGATCTTCCACGGAAGTAACGAAAAGTTCGTGATCATCGGGATATTCCCAACGACGTTCGCGGGAATCCTTTTTCATCGGATCGATCCACGCGCCGTTGCAGTCGCCGCTTCCCCAAAGATCCTGGAAAACGAGGATACCATATTCATCACAGGCATTGTAGAACTCCGGACGCTCCAGCAAAGCACCGCCCCAAACACGGATCATGCGCACGTTCATCTCGGCGTGGAAACGAACCTCGTCGCGATATCTTTCCGGAGAAAGACGCAGCAGCCAATCGGAATTGATATAGTTTCCACCTGTAATATAGACTTTCTGACCGTTTACAAAGAAACGTCGTCCGCCATTGTTCGCATCTTTGTCGGAGGTTATTTCCCGAATGCCATACCGAATCTCGGCTTTGTCACTCACTTCGCGTCCGGATTCGAAGGCTATGTTCATATCGTAAAGCGGCTGTGCTCCTATTCCATTCGGCCACCACAGTTTCGGATTCTTAATGGCTATGGGTTTGAAAGAAACCGTCTTCGTTTCACGAGCATTCAATGAAACCGGAAGCTGCAACTTCGTACCGTTCGTCTCGCAAACGAGAACTCCCGACTGCGGCTGATTGGAAACATTGGAGACCTCTACCGAAACATTCACGGAAGCATCCTTTTGCATCGTAGCTTCAGGCTGACGCACTCCGGGAACTTTCGTCACAACATAAGGAGCCTGAAGGCGGACATTGCCTGTGGTCGTGATGGAAACCTCGTCCCAGATGCCGGTGCTACGGTCGCGGATCGGCTGAATCCAATCCCAACCGGGCGAATATTGCATGGTGTTGTTGCGTGCAATCTCGCCGTCGCCGCCTTGCCCGCCGTTTGGATTACCCGGAAACGTCGGAGGATAGACGATCACCGCCAGACGATTTGTCGCGTTGGATTTGAGATAGGGCGTGATGTCGTAAGATTCGCGCAGGAACATGCCTTCGTGCGTCTTCGTATTCACCCTTTTCCCATTGAGATAAATATCGGCTTTATAGTTGATTCCTCGAAAGTTGAGCCACACGATACGGTCCGAAGGTACGCTTGCAACATCAAACTCGCGGACAAACCAATAGGTGTAGAAATCGTTGCCTGTATGGTAGATATCAGGAATCAGATTGTTGTTCAGCCCGAATTCTGGAGCTTCATAGACTTTATTGTCAAGCAGTGTTCCAAGCACGGTACCGGGAACGCGAGCCGGCATCCAGCCGTCTTTCTTGATGGGAGAAAGCGTCAGCGTATTTCCATCGACGAGCACTTCATTGGCACGTCGGGCCAACCAACCGGAATGCAGCAATGTCTTAGCACCCGGAGAAGGTATTGCAACTTTTTCCTCTCCTTGGAGAGAAAAGGAACCAACAAGCAAAGCCGCCATCAGCAAAAGGATGGCTGTTTTAGGATATCGTTTCATAATGTCTTGCATAATTTGTCCGTAAAGATAAGAGAAGTCCTCCTAAGCACAAAGACAGAGAGACCTTTTGTTTGTTTCGCCGTAATAAATACGAATACTATTCCAAACTATTACTGTCCGATAAAAACATAAGTCAGTAAAACAGATGAGTCGGGAGCTCTTTTGTACGTATAGAAGCCTCGCTAAATCGAGTGGCATCATTTTA
>CAZIVE010000115.1:0-1088 GCA_964542435.1 uncultured Parabacteroides sp. | reverse complement strand
CCGAATGTTGTCTCGCTAATTCGAACGGCAACATTTTATATCCCGAATGTTGCCTCGCTAATTTAGGACGGCATCATCTTACATTGTATTTCCACACGTTCACTCCCCGTTTTGATTTTTCCCCCAAAAAAATATAGCTGCACATCTGAAAGACGGCAGCTATACATTATATATATGTAAAATAAAATTCGTGAATCTTCTAATCAATCGTTGCTATCGTCAGAAAGCGCATCGAGAACACCGATCACCCGGAACCAATCTTCTACACGATCGGGCCATTCGTTGACATTGTCGCCCGTGTCACGCAGTCCGTAACCATGAACACCACCATGATAAATGTGCATCCAGGCAGGAACGCCGACCTGCTTCAAAGCATAGAAATAGAAAAGACTGCTGTTGATAAAATCCTTGTCGCCTTCAGCCTGAATCAGCATGGTCTGCGGCGTTTGCGCCGAAACCTTCAGTTCGGGAGCAAGCTGGAAATTATCGCCGGAAAGATAGGCCGGATAAACGAGCACGCAGAAACTCGGACGACAACTGGCCGTGTCGCATTGATCCACTTTCGGATAGGTATGTGTCTGATAACTGTTGCTGGCCATAGCGCAAAGATGGGCACCAGCCGAAAAGCCCATCACACCGATTCGGTCGGGATCGATATTGAGATCGTCAGAATGAGCCCGCACATAACTGATGGCACGTTGCAGATCCTGAAGCGGCGCCGTGTGTTTTTCCAATCCTTCACGACGCGGCACACGATATTTCAGAAGGACAGCCGTAATGCCAAGATCGTTGAGCCATTCGCAGATTTCGGTACCTTCGAGATCGTAAGCCAGAATATTGTAAGCTCCGCCCGGACAGACAATGACGGCAGCGCCCGTAGCAGATTCCTCCGGCGCGTCATAGATGGTAATCGTAGGCGTGGAAACATTGGAAATACGGAGCACACTTTCGCCGCCGACTTTCGAGCCGGTAGTATCATGTTTCTCCACCAAAGGAGCCTTCTCTCCGGGAGCTCCGGCAGGAAATAATTTAATCGTTTTTTCTTGAGCGTTCATTCCACCAATCAATAAAGCAGCAAGTGCCAAGGG
>CAZIVE010000114.1:0-8571 GCA_964542435.1 uncultured Parabacteroides sp. | reverse complement strand
GCGCCGTGTTGGTGAGGAACGAATGTGACGAACTACGTGGCGAAAGGAATAAGAGGGGCGAAAAATTTTTCGCCCCTACGGTGGGAACCGGGGTTCATTCGTCTTATCACCACGCAACTGCGGTGCGTCAATATTCACCACGTAGCCGCCGCATGTCAACATTCACCACGTAGCCGCGCGCGTCAACATGGTGCTTCTAATAAAATATCATCTTCGATGAAAATATAGGAACCTCGACGAGGTTCTCTCATTAGAAGCGCCGTGTTGGTGAGGAACGAATGTGACGAACTACGTGGCGAAAGGAATAAGAGGGGCGAACGATTTTTCGCCCCTACGGGAAATCGGGTGATCGATTCATTCCCTACCAATCGATTCAGACCAGACGGCCTGGAAGAAAAGAGGCGAAATCATTGCCTATAGCGAAAGCCTCATCATAGGCAAACAGAGTCTTTCGCGAAGCGGTCTTTGACATTTTGAGACAATTTATTTTCATGCCGACCCCCTCCCCCCATTCCATGTGATTTTTTTCCTGACGGCGGGAGATTTTTGTGACGTTCAGACGTAAAGCACTATCTTTGCATGTGCCAAGTGTCCTGCAACCTCTCTGCGAAAAAAAATCCATCTGCCGGAGGATTCCATGGAACAGACGACATGCGTGACACGAGCGGAAAGGATGCAGCACGACACGTATCGGCAAACGGATAGATGAAGAAGTCGAAGGCTGCCTTGATTTTCCGGAAGCGACGGATTCCGTTCGGTAGGTTTTAACATTAAAAACGATTGAAGAATGAGTTTGATAGAACAGATGATCATCGGTTATGTGTTGGTCATAAACGCGATAGCACTGATGATGTTCGGCCTGGACAAGTGGAAGGCCCAGCATGGCAAGTGGCGTATTCCCGAAGCCACGCTGCTTTTTCTTGCCCTCATAGGCGGAAGCATCGGAGCATTGTGTGGAATGAGGCTGTTCCATCATAAGACGCAGCATAAAAAATTCTATATCGGCATTCCTGTCATTCTGTTGTTGCAGATAGCGGCCATCGCCTATTACGCCGTAAGCGTTCAAGCCCTATAGGCACTAAAGGACCAGCACTACATAGGCACAGCCATTTGTAACTAGCTAGGCATCTTGTCGTAAAGATTGTCAGACCGAAGAAAATACAACCTGAAACAAAAGATGTCCCTTTTTTATTATATTTGAAGTCAGAAACCTGTTACCTTTGCATCTGATATACAATATTTTAAATATGGAAGTGAAGAAATACCCTTGCTCCGAGTGCAAAATGCGACGCAAATATGAAGATAATCCAAAATCATTCATTGCAAGATTTTGGCATTGGCACACCTCCTTCTGTCCAGGATGGAAGGCCTATTATAATAGCTTGACTAAGGAAGAACAAGCTATTGTAAAGAGCACATACAACCTGAAATAGCTCATTCCGTGTTATTACGGTTGAAACAGCCATCCGGAAAGCTGGCACCTTTTATCAAAACCTATTGGTATTTGAAAAATGAGTCTTCAAAAGAGGTGCTGCAGACTATTGTTCCCAATGGTCTGATGGGGTTATGCTTTTATAGAAACGGCGCCCTCGATTACACGGGACTTGGTAAATACCAAACAGGTTTAGGAGGGCAACGTATGAAAAGTCTGATTATCCAATCCTATGATGTGGAAGCTATCGGCGTTGAATTTGCACCTTATGGCTTACGTCGTTTCTTCCCCATGTCTTCGATGGATTTTTATGGTTTAGTATGTTCTCCCCAAGACATCTCGGACAAGGAACTAATGACACTGGAGGAGCAAATTCTTTCAGCACCGGATACAGACCAATGTTGGAATCTACTGAATGTTTTTTTCCTGTCTCGATTGACTAAGGTTCCATCGGATGGAGTAAATTTCAAGCGGATTCATTCAGCTCTGGTAGCAGCCAATGGTTCAATTGATACCTCTGTAGAAGCCATGGCAGATAAAGCCAATCTGTCATCCAAACAATTCAGAAGAATTTTCTCTGAATATGTAGGAATCATGCCCAAAGGATACCTCAGACTGATTAGACATCAAAGGATAATGGCCTATTTGCTTCAAGCGTGCATGCAGAACATTGATTTGCCATCTTTAGATGAGTTGTCCTGGTCGTTCGGATATTACGGTGCATCCCATCTGATTACCGATTTTAAGGATATTATGGGGTATAATCCCTCCGAACTTATGAAGCATCATGCTCCAGAATCCTATTCTTGGATAGACGTTGAGAAAACAAGCACAATGATACGGTTATGAAAGAAATGAACCCGAAAGAGACATCACGCTCTGCTGCCTTCGATATGTGGATGACATCGCCGATGCCTATGGTAACACTCACAAAAACCTTTGAAATCAAGAGATTAATCAGCTATGCAAAAAAGCACCATCTTAAATTCAATATGCTTTTATGCTGGTGCATAGGCAGAGCTGCTGCAAGAATAGAACCATTCTATATGCTTCCAGTCAACGGGAAATTATTTGAATACGATAAATTGGCCATAAACGTAATAGTACCAAACGCAAATGGAGGTATTAATTCTTGTGACATACCATTAACCGATAAGGTAACCGACTTTAATTCGGATTATCTTCGAATGACAAAGGAAGTAGCCCTGCATTGCAAAAGCACCTTTACCGATGATGCAATGGTTGTAGGAACCTCGGCAATGGTATCAACGGAATTGGATTGCATAGTTAACCAATATACCGACAAATTCTGTAACCCCATGGTAATGTGGGGAAAGTACCGTAAAAATTGGTTTAACGTATCTCTACCTATATCATTCCAATTTCATCATGTACAGATGGATGGAGCACACGCAAGTAGGTTCCTACGCGAGCTTCAAATTGAGATAAATAATATACGTAGATTAAATATATAAAGATGAAACGTATTTCACTACTCAATATCGCAGGCTGGCTAAACATCATCCTGGCCCTTGCTCATATACTGTGCATGCCTTGGCTGGATGCAGCCTTCCGTTTATATGGAATCAAGAGTCTCATGGATCAGATAGCATCGAATGGTTGTTATTGGCCTTATGTGATAACACTGGTCATCGCAGCTTGTTTTGCCTTATGTGGCCTTTATGCTTTATCGGCAGAAGGACGCATCCGCAAATTGCCTCTGCTTTGGTTGGGCATATTTTCCATTGCTGCCGTATTTTTGTTCCGTGCAGGGATTGGCTGTTACTGGATGATTGATCGGGGGCAATATCCAATGACGGATGTGTCATCGGCCATAATCTCCGGAGGTATCGGATTACTATATCTCATAGGAGGTATCTCAAAGTTGAAAAATTAAAACTAAAAATATGAATCCTGATAAAATCTATCCTCGTGAAGGGAATAACGGCACGGAGAGCGTTTACTTGAAGTCTGTGGTTACAGACCCAAACATTCTTGTAGGTGACTTCACCATCTACAATGATTATGTGAACGATCCACGTGACTTTGAAAAGAACAATATCCTCTACCACTATCCGCTTTGCAACAAGGAGCGATTGGTCATCGGCAAATATTGTTCCATCGCCTGTGGTGCCAAGTTCATGTTCACCGGTGGTAATCACACCTTGAAATCACTTTCCACCTATCCATTCCCTGTTTTCCCCGATGAATGGGGACTTGATGAATGGCACTGTGCCGACGCTTGGGACAATCACGGCGACATCGTGATTGGCAATGATGTGTGGATTGGCTACGAAGCAGTCATCATGCAAGGCGTAACCATCGGTGACGGAGCGATTATCGGTACACGCTCTGTTGTTACCAAGGATGTTCCGCCCTATACGATTGTGGGCGGTTCACCAGCCAAAGAGATTCGCAAGCGTTTTGATGAAGCAACCATCCATCAACTCCTTGAATTGCAGTGGTGGAACTGGCCTGCAGAGAAAGTGAAAGCGAATCTAAACGATATTATGCACGGGAATCTATCCCCATTACTTGCACAAAATAAAACATACAATGAGTAATCAAGAAAACAATTCCATACACGACTTTGACTTCCGCCTAATCTGTGAATATTTTTCGTCAATCAAACGTCAAGGTCCTGGCAGTGAAGCTTCAACACACGAAGCAATCACAACCATACCCACTATTAATCCGAACTTCAAAATAGCTGATATCGGATGTGGAACCGGTTCATCAGCCATTCAATTGGCGAAAGAGACACAGGCTTCTGTACTGGCTATCGATCTGTTTGCTGATTTTCTGATTAAGGTGAAACAGAATGCTGAAAGAGCAGGTGTATCCGACAAGGTATCTACCATGCAAGCTGATATGACGCAATTGCCATTGGAGGATGAATCATTGGATTTGATATGGTCTGAGGGCGCCATTTATAATATCGGATTCGAAAAGGGACTCCAGGAATGGAATCGCTTTATCCGCAAAAACGGATATATCGCCGTAACAGAGTCAACATGGTTGACTGATTCGCGTCCATCAGAAATAGAGAATTTCTGGATGGATGCCTATCCTCAAATGGATACGCTAGAGAATAATATCGTTAAAATGACCAAAGCGGGTTATTGTAACATCCAAACTGCCGTTCTGTCTAATGACTGCTGGATAAAAGAATTCTACGAGCCACAAGTGAATGCTCAGAGAATATTCCTTGAGCGACATCCAAATGATTTCACAACTAATGAATTAGTGAAGAATCAACGGCACGAAGCTGAGCTATTCTCAAAATACCATACGTATTACGGATATGTTTGGTATATAGGACAAAGGATATCAGCAAAAGCGGAGAAGCAACGATAAAAGATGAAACAATGGGTGTCGGGAAAAAGAGGGGCGAAATGGTTAAGAGGGACGAAGATTTTTCGCCCCTAAAAGGGAATCGGTTGGGTGGATGCGTTTTCTACCAGACGATTCAGACCCAAAGGCATGAAAGAAAAGAAGAACGAAACCATCGGTTTTGGCAGATCACTGCATGACGCAGGAAGTTGTACAAAAAATACTCCTCAGTCACAGCTGCGCTGTGCCAGCTCCCCTAATTTAGGAGAGCAGCTTTTGTGAGGATGGATGTGCTTTCTACCAATAGGTTCAGACCTGACGGCCTGAAAGAAAAAGGGAAAATGGACAAAGAAGGTCTTTGCGACAGCATCGTTCCAACGGAACGACGAATCGACCTTAGGCTCGACGCGCTGGGAACGACCGAACGAGGCGTTAAGAAGCAGGTGTCTGTCTGAGCGAAGCGAGTTTCAGCTGCTTTAGCCGAGTGACCGAGTGGAAGCGCAACGAGAGCCGTAGTCGGGCCTTTTTCTTTCGGGTACTTCTTTTGTGGCAAGACAAAAGAAATACCCTGCTTT
The DNA here is from genome assembly GCA_964542435.1 of uncultured Parabacteroides sp. Lineage (GTDB taxonomy): Bacteria > Bacteroidota > Bacteroidia > Bacteroidales > Tannerellaceae > CAZIVE01. The sequence goes on along the minus strand of CAZIVE010000114.1, from coordinate 3,231 downwards.
ACCGCCTTCGGCGATGAATCTCAGCTGCACTCGGCATAATCAAGCAAGCTTGCTTCTGCTCTCATTTGCATGAGATTTTGCCAAGCTTTTCTCATAGAAAAGCGGAGAAGCGACAATGAAAGATAACAATGAGTGGAAAAAAGAGGGGCGAAAGATTTTTCGCCCGCATCTCTCCTACAAATCCCAAACCAAGCCCCAAGACCATGGATACAGCTTCGGACCTTGGTTGTCACGGAACATGTTGGTGGTGCTGCAACGGACATAGAATCCCAATTTGCAGAAGGTGGCCTTCGCAAAGACGTTCAATCCGAGTGGATAGACATTCATGTCGCGACCCAGCACCTCTTTGTCGCCGTTGACTTTGGACCACGAACGGATCTTGAAACGCCATTCGGGTTCGAGGCCGGCCTGAAGCACCAGGCGTGAGTGGCGTTCACTGCTCTGCCATTGCATGGCGACTGGGAAACGGAAGGCATTGTAACGAAGACGGCTGACTGCAAATTCCGTGTCGACGGTTCCGTGCGCTACAGAGGTGACGCCGTCATTATCGACAAAGGCATAATTGCCGTTCAGGCGATAGGTGGAGTAATTCCAGCGGATGCCCGGCGTAAACAGCCAATGGCCATCTTCCGTGAGGTGGAAGCGTCCCGACAAGAGGTTCACGTTGATCTCGTGCGAACGGGAATATTTCAGATCGGCCACGTCGTTGTCGCCCATGCCGAAGCTGCCGCTCAGTCCGCTGAAGCCCAATGAGATCTCGTTGAACCAGCAAATCTGATCGCTGTCATGCGATTTCTGTTTCATGAAGGGCACGGAGAACTCGAAGCGCCGTTCGGTGGTCTGCTCGTCGTTGTAGGTGGCTTCGTAGATCATGTCGTCATTGATGGTGTCGCCTTTCGACGTCTCTCCAAAGACCTTTATATTCAGTTTGTTGTCGTTCTCCTTGATCACATACTTGCGGCCGTTGATATAAACCGTCGTATCGGTCGTAGAAACGGGTTCAGGTTGAATCTCCTGAGCGGCTGCAAACAGAGGCAGCCATGCGAAAGCAATCAGTAAAAGTTTCATTTTCATATCGTGCTGTTTTTATTATTTCTTGAGTAACATATCGACCAGTTCGGCAGAGCTGAGACTCCCTTCGATGTAGATAAGCGTGGCCTTCCGCTTGTCGCCGAGTTTGAAAAGGATGAAACGGTTGACGCCGCTTCGGATCTGAGGCAGTTGATAATAGCCGGACTTAAGCGATCCGTCGAGCAGCGTCTCCTTGATCTTCTTCGCTTTCCGTTTGTCCTGCTCCACGCATCCGATCACCCATTCGAGCGTCCGGCTGCCATTCTCTTCGGGACGGAACGAGAGGCTGCGGTAAAGCGTCATGTCGTACGTGCGGATCACATCGTCGGAGAGCTGCACCATCGTAGAGCCGTGGCGTTTCCCATAGTAGGAAAAGACCTCTCCTATTCGCAGATTGTCCTGCGCCTGCATCGCCGCCGGCCCCACGAGCAGCAGCAATACGATCAGATATTTGATATACGTTCTCATAGGCATCTTATTTAATTTCGTCCGGCAACATTTCATCGGCAATATCTTCCTGAGAGAAGCTCACCTCGGCAAGAGCAGCTCGAGCCTGCTGATGGACGATTTGAATGTCGGTATATTTTTCTCCGTTGATATAGGCACTGTTCATCTCCTGACCGGTATGGCGGTTGAAGGTGAAGATGCCCAGCAAGATCAAGATGGAAGCAGCCACGCCGCTCACAGCATAGTAAACGAAGCGAATCCGAACGGCCTTGGAAGACTTCCGCGGCGCAGTCTTACGGCTCTCCTCATCGAGATATCCGAAGATGGGCCGATAGTCAACCAGATCTTCCGGCAACCGGGCTTGGGTGAAGAAGGAACGCAACTGCTGCTCCTCTGCACACGAAGTCTCTCCTTCGAAATACTTGTCCAATAATTCTCTTGCTTGTTTTTCTTTCAGCATACTCTTTTCCTTTCTCTAACAATTTGCAGATAGACGGTCCGCACCTGTTTTCTTGCCCGTGAGAGATTGCTCCTGACCGATTCGGACGAACATCCGATGATCTCGGCAATCTCATCATTCTCGTAACCTTCGATATCCTTCATGCGGATGGTGTTGCGCTGCAGCTCCGGCAGATGCTCGATGATCTGTTTCACCAGCTCCGCCTCTTCATGCATTTCGAACTGCTGTTCGGAACCATTGGAAGCGATCTGCAGGTCATCGATGGAAAGCGTGTCGCCTTTGTCCTTGCGTTGCATATCGATACAGGTATTGCGCACCATGGTCATGGCGAAAGCTTCGACACTGTTGCACGTATCCAGTTCGTGCCGCTTGTTCCAAAGCTTCATCATCACATCCTGCGTTGCATCTTCAGCATCGTCGGCACTGCCCAGAATCTTGGCAGCAAAGCCGCACAGCTTGTCTCGCAGCGGAAGGATTCGCAATTTGAACTCTTTTAATTCCATCTACATTATCATGACGAACGATTCGTCAAATCGTGACGCGAAAGTAGAAATAAATTGAAAAATATTGCAAAAGTTGTAGCTTTCCCATACATGAAAGAGCTGAATTACTTATGTAACATCCCTAATAAATAGGATTCATTATTCAATTGAACCAAAGCATTCTCTTTACGACACGAAAAAAGGTATCTTTGTAACTATAATAAAATAAACACTCACATGGACCTACAGGAATTTCTCAACATCATGAACAGTGGAAAGCCGGTGAAAGGCTTTTCGGATATACATATTATGATGACGCAGCTGAGCCAGGAAGCAATGCAGATCACCTCCGAACTCAATGGCAGCTATCATACTCCGGAAGAGATTCGTGAACTGTTCTCAAAGCTCATCGGCAAACCGGTGGATGATCATTTCGGAATGTTTCCGCCGTTTTATACAGACTGTGGCAAGAACATCACCATCGGAAAAGGGGTGTTCATCAATATGAGCTGTCATTTTCAGGATCAGGGTGGCATCACGATCGGCGACGACTGCCTGATCGGGCACAACGTGATGATGGCCACGCTCAATCACGGCTTTGCTCCCGAAGACCGCCATTCCCTCTACCCTGCTCCCATTCACATCGGCAGGAATGTCTGGATTGGTGCCGGCGCAACCATTCTGCAAAATGTGACCATCGGAGACAATGCCATCATTGGCGCCTGCTCATTGGTAAACAAAGATGTTCCCGCCAACACCGTCTATGCCGGT
>CAZIVE010000113.1:4833-8619 GCA_964542435.1 uncultured Parabacteroides sp. | reverse complement strand
CCTACTTGGACATTAACAGAGTCCTTTTTCAGGTTTCTGAATGCCGATTTGATAAGAAACTTTCCCGAATCCAAAGAAAATAGTTTGTATTCCTTTTTGTGGACTACTTCTCTTTTTCTCTTTGCAGCTGCCGTTTGAGGATCTTTGTGATAAACAGGAAAGCGATGAGGCAGATGATGGATACCAAAGCAAACGTCGGCAGATCTTTGGATGAGATCTCTCCGCTGATCAGACTGGAATCTTTCCAATTGGCATTGCTCATTCCGATAACGGCAATGGAGTTGTTGATGAAGTGAGCGAGAATCGGCAGCCACAGATTCTTTCCCCAATAGACGAGGTAACCGAAATAAGCGCCCAACAGCATGCGTGGTACGAATCCGTAAAACTGCATGTGAATGGCGCTGAAGATAATGGCGACACTCCAGACAACGATATGATGATGATTGTGAAAAAATTGTCCGAAGATCCTTGTCAGCGCACCACGGAAAAGAAATTCTTCAGAGAAGGCAGCAGCAAGAGCGATGACAACCAGATTAAGGAAAACGGATAGAGGCGAACTGTTGCCAAGTAATAGTTCGGTGACCCGTTCGGCGCTGTCTTCCGAAGTCCGCATCCAATCTTCGACCGGCTTCAGAAATTCCGGAAGCTGCATCTGTTCATTGAAGAATCCAAGCAGATTGATGAAGGGAACAAACAACAGAATACTCAGGAATGTAAGCATTTGTGCGTAGCCTGAAGGAATCTTGTCGATGAAAAGATATTCGGAAGGACGCCTACTGAAAAGCCAAGCAGCAATCACAGCCGGCAGCAGGAAGGTTGTCAACGTGCTGATGAACTGGAAAATCCTCAATACGGAAACGTTCGTGGTCAACACATCTTGAGGAGCGCCGGTACAAAAGATGTAGCAGATTCCAATGGCTGTTGCAAGCACAGCGCCCAATAACATCAGCAGTAGAAGCCACAGCAGACGGAATATAGCAGAACGATCGGAAAAGAAACCTTTAGTTGTCATCTCATTTAATATATGTGTCCAAAGGAACAGCGTTTTTTGAAACTTGCAAAACAAAATAATCCATTTCTTTGCGAGATTGGAAGAATAAGTATAATTTTGCAACCTAAATTTCTGAACTATAACAACTAAAAATATCATTTACAAATGAACGTTTCGATTAAGAACAATGATGACAACACCAGCGCCATCATCACGGTTGAGATCGTGAAAGCTGATTACCAGGAGCCGGTAGAGAAGAGCTTACACAAGTTCCGCCAGAATGCGGCAATCCATGGTTTCCGCAAAGGTATGGTGCCGATGGGCATGATTAAGAAGATCTATGGCAAACAGGCCCTCGTAGAAGAAATCAATAAAGAGATCTCCGATAACTTGATGAAGTTTATTGAAGAACAGAATATCAGAATTTTGGGTGAGCCGATGTCTAACGAGACCGAACAGCCGACCATTGACTTCGACAAAGACGAGGATTTCAAGTTCCTCTTCGATGTTGCTTTGGTTCCTGAAATTACGGTTGAAGTAAGCAAGGAGGATGTCGTTCCTATGTATAAGGTGAACATCGACGAAGATCTGGTCAACAAACAGATCGACGCTTATCGTGCAACTTACGGTACGTATGACGATGTAGAAGCTGCTGAAGAAAAAGACATGCTGAAAGGTACGATCGCAGAACTGGAAAACGGTGCTCCGAAAGAGGGTGGCGTTGTTTCCAACGACTGTGTATTGATGCCGACCTACCTGAAAGACGAGGATGAGAAGAAGAAATTCATCGGAGCCAAGGTTAATCAGGTTATCGTGTTCAATCCTTCAAAAGCATATCAGGAAGAAAACGCAGCGTTGGCTTCCCTGCTGAAGGTTGACAAATCGAAGCTGGCCGATCTCAAAGGCGACTTCAGTTTTGAGGTAAAGGAGATCAAACGTCATAACGATGCCGCTATCGATCAGAAACTCTTCGACCAGGTATTTGGCGAAGGTAAGGTAACGACCGAAGAGGATTTCCGCAAGCAGATCAAGGAGCAGATCGAGAATCAGTTTGTTCCGCAGGTTGATTATCGCTTCCTGGTTGACGCACGTGAGAAGTTGGTTGCTAAAGTCGGCGACATCAAGTTGGACGAGCCTCTGGTAAAGAGATGGCTTCTCAACACGAACAAGAAGAACACGAAGGAATCAGTTGATGCTGATTATCCAAAGATCGTTACAGACCTCAAGTATCATCTGATCACCGACTATATCGCAAAGAAGAACAACTTCACGGTTACTGATGACGAATCTGTGGAATATGCTAAGCGTGTTGCAAGAGCTCAGTTCGCTCAATATGGAATGATGCAGGTGGCTGATGATACATTGGTCAACTATGCAAAAGATATTCTGAAGAACGAACAGACACGTCAGAATATTTTTGATCGTGCATTGGAGGATAAGATCGGTGCATGGTTGAAAGAACAGGTTACAGTAGAAGAGAAAGAAGTATCTGTTGACGAGTTCAATAAATTGTTTGAAGACTAATTACTTAACTTAATATGTCCAGGCACGTCTCATGTAAGTGATTCGTGCCTGGTTTATCTTAAAAGCCTCAGATCACTCTGCCTTTATTTTCCAAAAACCGGTAAAAGAATTTTTCAAATAAAAAAGATATTGTTTGTTTCAGAAATTTATTTATAACTTTGTTCAGAAGTAAAGAAAGAGACTTTGCTTCTTAAGATGATTTTATTTACAACTAAGACATAATAGAGACATGAAGGAATTCGAAAAATATGCGACAAAGCATTTAGGAATGAGTACGACCGCACTCGAGAGTTACATGAAGATGACCAGTAGTTATATCTCTCCGACCATTATAGAAGAGCGTCAGCTTAATGTTGCTCAGATGGATGTTTTCTCTCGTCTGATGATGGACCGTATCATTTTCCTGGGTACTCAGATCGATGATTATACAGCCAACGTTATTCAGGCACAGCTTCTTTACCTTGATTCCAGTGATCCGGGCAAGGATATCTCCATCTACATCAACTCTCCCGGCGGTGAAGTATATGCCGGATTGGGTATCTATGATACCATGCAGTTTATCAGCAGCAAGGTTTCTACCATTTGTACGGGCATCGCTGCCTCCATGGCTTCTGTATTGCTCGTAGCCGGCGCATCCGGTAAACGTTTTGCTCTCGAACATTCCCGTGTGATGATCCACCAGCCTATGGGCGGAATCCAGGGACAGGCTTCGGACATCGAGATTACCGCTCGCGAGATATTAAAGATCAAAAAGGAACTTTATACGATTATCTCTCAACATTCCGGAAAGTCTTTTGAAGAGGTAGAACGCGACAGTGACCGTGATTTCTGGATGACAGCTCCGGAAGCTAAAGAATATGGTATGATTGATGATATATTGACAGGAAAGAAAAAATAATACAGTTTACATTTATTAATAACTAAAAGAAAGAATTCGTTTTTATGGCTAAAAACAAGCAAGTTTGCTCATTTTGCGGACGCGACGAGACACAGGTCAAATTGTTGATCAATGGATTTGGCGCCAGTATCTGTAACGAGTGCGTGGAACAGGCAAATGAGATTATGAGACAGCAGCTCGAAAAGAAGTCTGCTATGAACCTTAACATGGAAGATCTGCCAAAACCTGAAGACATCAAGGCTTTCCTTGATCAGTATGTAATCGGACAGGATGATGCAAAACGCTACCTTTCAGTAGCTGTTTACAATCATTACAAGCGTTTGATGCAGAAGGTAACGAAGGATGATGTGGAAATTCAGAAATCCAACATTAT